>JALWOP010000263.1 GCA_027083445.1 Planctomycetota bacterium
CCCAAGGCCCTCTGCGTGACCTTCCGCTGATTCGAGTTCCCTAGGCCGGAGACGGGGGGCCTCCCCATCTCCGGCAGACTCACGCGGCGCCGCATTCTCCCGGAGTGTGGCGCCGCCCGCGTTGACCTGATCCCGCGAGGGTTCGTGCCAGGCCGGGAACCATGCCTGCACCGTGCCCCACGGGGATGGCAGCGAATATCGGGGGATTCCCATAGTTTCCAGAGGATGGCTGTAGGGGTTTGGGGGGTGGCGGGCAAAGCAGGGTGTCCGCTTCCGGTCTCTGCCCGCGGCCTCTCCCATGCCCCGCCCGTTCTCCCGGTTCTCCCGTTCCCAGTTCCGACATCCTTCCATAGGGGCCGGAAGCTCCATCCTGTTTCCCCAGGATGTCCGTTTCGTGGAGTGCCCGGGTTTGCTTTGGAGCCCTGGGAGGGGGTCACCCGCGGGCCTCCCTTCCCTCTGCGGTGAGGTTCGTGCGAAGATCACTACCGGTGAGACCTTCGCCCAAGAGGACGCACCGGAGGGGTGCTGATGGCTCTCCCCGGGCATCGAGTGACGCGCCCGGCGACGCGCATCGCGGTGGGCGATCCGCGGCCCGCCGGGGTCGTGGTAGGGGGGGCACGTGGGTGAAGCGGCTGCCTCTGATCACGCTGATCCTGCTGGTTGTCGGGATCTTGGCTTGGAACGTTCCTTTCTACGGTGACTACTACCGCTCCCAATCGGCCCGGCCGGTCCGCAGTGAGCTCGAAGAGGCGCACCTGAAGCCGGTCGCTCCCCAGGCTGTTGGCGATGGGCGGCCGGTGGAGTTGCGCCAACCGCGCCTGGAGGTGGCTTCCCCGGGAGGGGAGCCGGGTGGTGAGTCCTCGCAGGATGCATCAGCCGATCCCGGCCCCCCTGTGACCGACTCCGCCCCGGGTGAGGTCGAGAGACTCGAGTATCTCTACCCTTCGGGTGCCCTGAAATCCCGGGGTTCCCTGGTCGAGGGCCGGCGAGAGGGTCCCTGGACCGAGTTCTGGGAGAACGGCGAGGTGCTCATGAGCGGGCGCTATCGCGATGGGAAGCGGGAGGGGGAGTGGTCGTTCTACTACGACGACGGCTCCCTGCGCAGTCGGGGCCGCTATGTCGGAGGTCTGCGGGATGGTCTCTGGCGCAGCTACTACCCTGGTGGCGCAGCCCTGCGCAGCGAGGGCCGCCACTCCGCCGAGCAGGGCGGTGAGCGGGTGGGCCTTTGGACCCAGTACTACGAAAACGGTGCCATCCGTGAGCGTGGTTCCTACGAGCGAGGCGTCATGCAGGGCTACTGGGTCTTCTACGACCCCGAAGGAAACGAGGACCGGCGCACCGGAAACTATCGCGAAGGCGTCCTGGACCGGCTCTAACCCCGCGACCTCCCGCCGCGTTAGGGCATCCGCTCCACCGGTCGCCGACGGCCAACGCCTGCCTTTCGCCTACCGGCGCTTCGGAAGCGCCTAGCGCGCGGCCGATACCAAGGTACGGTTCAGCATGACATCCAAGCGACGCTTCAAGTTCACCACCGCCTCGATCGCGAAAAAGGCGCTCCAGCCCGATCCCGACTCGAAGGCGAAGGACATCCTCTACTTCGACACGAAGACCACCGGCTTCGGGATCCGCGTGGGCCGCGCCCGGCCGAATGGCGAGCCACCCATCCGGACCTTCTTCGCGATGCGCGAAGTGAAGGGCTAGACCAAGCGCATCTCCATCGGGCGGTTCCCCTCACCCTTCGGCGTTGAGCGTGCCCGCGAGGAGGCGGAGGAGCTGCTCATCACCATGAAGAAGGGCGGGGGCCCGATCGCCGAGCGGCGCGCGGAGGAGGCCCAGGCCGTGACGCTTTGGGAGGCCGTCGTGCGTCTCCTCGACGTCATGCGGATCAACCGGCGTCAGCCCAGGAGCATCAAGGGCCTCGAAGACGACGCCGAGCGCTACTTCGGCGGGGCGAGATGGTTCGACTGGGAGCTGCGCTCGGTCACGCGCCTGGAGTGCAACGAGCTGCAGAAGCGGCTCACGGTGGAGCACGGCCGTACGTAGCGAACCGGCGCTGCAGGCGTTCCGGACGGTCTTCCGCAGCGCCGCTCTCGTCTACGAGACGCTGCCCGCCTGCCCGACCGTCGCCGTGACGTGGAACCCGGAGGAGCGCAAGGGCGCTCCGATCCAGTGGGACGTGTTCCCCGACTTCTGGCGCTCGATCGACGAGATCAAGAACCCGATCCGCGCAGACCTCGTGCGCGTGCTCGTCCTGACCGGGCTCCGGTCCCTCGACCTAAGGACGATCCGCTGGGACGAGCTATCAGGCCTCGACGGCGACGCGCCCACCCTCCACCGGCCCAATCCGAAGGGCGGCCCGAAGAAGGCATTCACCGTACCGATCAGCTCGGCCGTGGCGGCGATCCTCCACCGACGCCGAGCCGACAACGAGGTGCTATTCCCGGGGTGCCCGCTCGTCTTCCCGACGATCAACCGAGGAGGCCGTAACGTCGTCCACATCAAGAACGCCGAGGAGGACGCCTTGCGCGACTTCGGCTACACACCCCACCGGGCGCGCGACACCTTCGCCACCGCCTGTGCGGAGGCCGGGGTCTCGGTTCTCGCGACCAAGATGCTGCTCAACCACCGCGACAAGACGGTCATCAAGGGCTACCAGCGCCTCGGCATCGAGTTCCTCCGCGCGGCCGTCGAGACCGTGACGACGTTCCTGCTTGCGAAGGTGGGCGCGGAGGATGAGGAGGAGTCGGCGTAGACGGGGCGATTCCGGGTTTCGGGATTCGCCTTGGGAGGTATTGACTTGACGGGGGGGGGGTAACCTCAGCTTCCAGCAGCGCTCCCGCATCCACCAATGGCGCAGGAGAACCGAATCTATCGCACCTCCACTACCAGGCCACCGATCACCCGAACGGAGTCTTCAGTTGATCTCGACACTGATAGCCAGCCTCCTTGTCGTCTCACCCTTGGCGCCTTCCACGGCAGGAAGCGCGAGTTCTACGCTGGTCCAGTCGCTCGCCGACGACCTCACGAACCTTGCCACCACGCTCCCGTGCTGTGCTGGCAAGAGCGTCACGCCCGAGGGCGGCACGATGCCCGGCTGGAAGTGGGACCCCGAGAAGGGTGATTGGGAGATCAAGATCTACCGTGGCTGGGCGAAGGGGCCCAAGCAGGACCCTCCCACGGGCGAGATCGTCGTCTGGCCAGAGGCGCACGGCTACGATCCCAATAAGCCGCTGTCGGACCAGCCAGAGTTTCTCGCCGAGATCCTGCGCACGCTCGCCCACGAGTGTCTCCACTTCAAGTGCCCGTCCCACGATGGGCCTCCTCCCGGTACGTCCGTGCCGGACCCTCCGGCGAACCCCGACGATCCGCCCGCCGGTGACGGCCGGGACCCGGACTGCAACGACATCAACTACGCGATCCACACGGCTGCCGCGCTTTGCGCTCAGATGTCCTCGATCGCGGAGAACGGGGGTCCGGTGACTGGATCCGATGGGACTCCGGTACCCGGCACGGACACGCCGGAGGGCCTATGCGCGTACTGTAAGGCCTTGAAGGCGGCGTACGGCAAGATCCAGAAGCGCTGGAACACCAAGAAGAACGCCGAGAAGGCTGCGGGGTGCGCCTCCAGCGGATGGGATCCCGAGGACGAGGAGGGCGAGGGGGATGACTTCAGCGACTGCCCCGACTTCCCCCCTCCGCCCGGCCCCCCGGAGGATCCCTACCCCGGCAACAAGGTCATTCCTGACTGTGACTGCGCGTGTCCCTGCGACAACTGATGAACTCACCGACCATGAAACAACTAGCCTATGTTACGGCTGCTGGCCTGCTCGCGACCGCATGTGGAAGATCGGACCTTGCTCGGACGACGCAGACCTCCGAAGCCATGTCCGAGGACGAGGCGATTCAACTGGCCCTGGGAAGCGACCCTTCTCTGAACCACCAGGGCAAGCAGGGTTATATCGACGGCGACTATCCTCTCGGCTGGCGCGAGCCGGGTTTCGAGCAGCGCTTCACGGCGGTGAACTTCAACTCCGTCCACGTGATGGACTCGGTGCAGGACGCCACCGGTGCCTGGCAATCGGTCACGCACCAGAGCAGCGCCAACTTCTCGGTGCTGCACGTCGCCTCGGGGGGCCTCGATCGCTACGCGGTGTTCGGTCTTACGCGAGACAAGAAGCCCGTGGTCGAGCTGTGGAATCTCGTCGCCGCTGCGGGCAGCGTCGTTGTCCAGGGAGGCGGTACCCCGCCGCAGCTCGTCCCGAAGGCATTCCAGAAGACCCGCATATACGAGGGGGCCCCAGATCACAAGGCGGTCGCCTTCCAGTACGACCCCGCCGGGCGCTACGTGGTCTGCGCGATTCGGAACCCGCAGGGGGAGGTCTCGTTGATGCAGATCGACGCCCAGAACCCCGCGACACCGCCTGTGGTTCTGTACGACTCGACCGAGATCCCCGAGCTGAACGAGGTGCAGTACGCCCAAAAGATCGACCATGCCCTGCTTGGCCGAGTTTTCGTGTTCGGCACGGCCTTAGTAGCGCGTAAGCGCATCATGCTCGTCGATGCAAACAACGACGGGACCTTCGACGGCCCGCCGCTGGTCGGCGACGACGACTTCTTCGCGTCCAAAGGGCTCGACCGTTTCGAGGACTGGATCAGCCTGAATCACTAGGGGGGCCCGGTCCTCCTTCCTCCTCGATCATCGCCCGTCCGACCGAACGACCTTCCCCTCCGGAAGATCCCCGGCCCACACTCCGCCAAGGGCGAGGCTGGCGATGGCTGGGGTCCCAGATCGAGCCGGGAGGCGGACGAGAGCAGGGATGCCCCCGGAGACGCCCTGCCCAGTGGGAAGCGGCACCGGCACCAAGCCCGGATTCCTGGCGAGGCCCTGGCGGAGGCCCGGGCCCGGCTCATGGACGCCGACCTCGGTTCCTGCCGGTCCTTCGATGACCTCCACTCGCTCGTGGACTCCCTGATCCGGGAGATCCGCATGGTGGGCGCGCTCGTGGTCTACGACGTGTCGCACCGGATTGGTGCCCACCTCGAGCTCGAACCCGAGCGGGTCTACCTGCACGCAGGGACCCGGAAGGGAACCCGCGCCCTCGGCCTGGGCCGTGGGCGGGACGCGCTGGACCTCGCCGAGCTGCCGGGGGAGTTCGGCAGGCTCACCCCTGCGGAGGCCGAGGATTGCCTGTGCATCTACAAGGAGGCGATCCGGAGGGTCGTGCGGTATGGCGGAACCGGCCTACAGGATGAGCCGTTGCGGGCGTCGGTGAAAGTGCCCTAGTACCTCTGCTTCAGGTAGCGCGTGACCTGGAAGCGCTCAAGGCACGGGCGTCCTCGGATGCGGTTCATCAGATCCCAGTAGAGCGCTTTGCCAAGCTCGGTGCTCACGTCATCTGGATACAGATACTCGTAGCGAGGCGGATCTCCTCCGCGTGGGCTGTAGCTGCGGCGAAACTCGGGAAGCAAGTATTCGTGGATGCCCCAGCGGATCTCGTTCAAGAACTCGGCGATGGTGCTGCCGTGGTAGTTGAAGATGTCGGTGTGGAAGCGTTCGTAGAAGTCCTCCAAGCTGGCCCAGAGCGGCGCGGAGGTGCTCGCGCTCCTCTGCGCGGGACGCGACCTCGCAGGGGTTGCTCGCCGTGCTCTCGTCCTCGGGCTCGGGCGCACCGCCGTGGTCGGCATCGTCTAGCGAGGCCACGACTGGGCGCGGGAATGCGGGCCGCTTCGGCGCTCGGATCGGCCCAGCCAGGAGGGTCGGGAGGTCGTCCCGGATTGCTCCGTTGAGCCCGTGGAAGGCCCAGGTGGAGAAGGCCGCGCCCGACGCGTGGAAGGGATCCCAGGTCTCGGCCGCGCGACGCAGGCCGAGAAAGGCAACCTGATACAGGTCCTCGTAGGGGACGGCCGGGAGCCTCTTGCTCCAGTAGCCCGCCGCCCGTTCGAGCAGGTGGAGGTAGTCCTCGACGAGTCGATCCACGCGGCGACGCTCGGCGGCGACGAGCTGCCCAGCGAGGAGGCGTGCTCGAGCAAGCGGGTCGCGCCACTGGCGACGGGCGGCACGCTGGCGTACCGTGCCGATCCGTGGGCCAGGTGGCCTCCCGTCTGGGAAGGTCGTCCACTACTGGGGCGCCGGATCTCCATGCTTCTCGGATCAGTCGAGGGCCGCCGCAATCACGCGGTGCGTCGCCGGGCTGAGCTTCGAGAGCGGGTCCTTCGCCATCGGATCAGCCGCCGTTGACAGCGGCGTAGGCGTCGCGGACAACGGGGTCATGCTCCAGGAGGCGCGAGGCGGCGGCCTCGATGGTCTCGCCCGGTGCCCGGCTCATCTTGCCATGTCGAGCAGGATGCGGTCGAAGCGCTCGTCACGCGACACGCCCTTGGACAGCACCGCTCGCTCCTCGGCCACGTCCGCCTGCTCCCCGGCGGCGTACAGCGCGTCGAAGGCTCCCTCGCCTGCGAGGCGCGCGAAGACGCTCACGGTGTCCTCGCCTGGGCGGGCGAGTTTGCCTGCTCAGGGACAGCATCTCGTCCTCGTAGTCGGACCGGGTGTACCGGGGATTGGAGCCGGACTTGGCGACCCGCTCCGCGTCGAGAGCAGTGGGGCTCGGTATGGCCTTGCCCACAGAGGCGGCGTCCCTCGCGCGGACCCGATCGGCTTAGAACAAGAGCGCCGTCACCTCGGGGTTGCCATTGCTCGCCACGCGGGCCATCGCGTCGGCGACGTTCTCGCTCGGCTTCTGCTCCATGCGCGCGATGGCGAGGAGCGCGGCCTCGTACTCGTCGGCGGTGTGCTGAGGTTCTTGGCCGTCCACGTGTACGCCGACGGCCTCCTTGATGATGTCTTCGGTGTTCATTGGTGCTTGGGTTCCTTGTGGTCAGCGAGCCGCGCACGGTAGGCGGCCTGGTAGAGGATCGAGACGACGCCCGACCCGTCGAGAATCAGGCGCAGGAGCGCGGCGTGCGCGTCCTCGCCCGAGCGGGCGCGCGATGCGGCGAACTCAACGGCACAGACGAGGTAGTCCCCTGCCGTCCCGACCGGCGCGGCGACCCGCCGACACGTCCACCGCGTCCTCAAGGAGCACGAGGCTCAGCTCGCTCATGCCTCGGCCTCCTCGACCTCGAACGCGCGGACCGTCTTGCCCACTGCATCGGCGAGGGGCGCGTAGTGGGCGCGCATTGGGCGGCGTCGCGGTTCGAGCACGAGGGCCATCGGGCGCGTGGTTGAAGAGGGCCGCACTCACGGCATGGCGGGAGCGGCGGGCGAGGCGCGCGGCGTCGCCGTCCGTGCCGCCGGGCTCGGTGGCCTGATACTCGGCGAACGCGCGACCGAGCTGGGCCATGAGTTTGTCCACCTTCTTGGCGGGGGCGAGGCGCTGCTTCCTCGCAGCGTTCGCTGGCTTCTCCCGTGCCCGTTGCTGCCGCTGGGCCTCGGCCTGGGGAGCCTCGCGCGCGCGACGCTCGGCCACGGGGAGCGCGCTCCGCAGCTCGTCCGCGAGGCGCTCGGCGGGCCCGCCGTCCGCACGAGCCGCTTCGGCTTGTGCCTCGTCGCCGTCGGCGATGGCGGTGCCCAGGCACTCGCGCGCGTCGGCGAGGTCGGCCTCGGCTTGGGATAGGGCGGCGCGCAGCTCGGCTACGCGGTCGTTGGTTTTGGTCGTGCTCATATCAGTCTGGCTTGGGTGTCCGGCTGGAGGTGGAGGGTGGAACTCGACGCGCCCATGCAGTGCGCGTCGAGTCCAGTCGGTGACGCAACCGAACCTCGGAGACCCGAGGTGTGAGGGGGATTCGCCGCCGGGCGGTGCTTCGGCGACGAGTCCCGAAGAGAGTCCATGACCAAGCAAGCCGGTCGGACCCAAACGCTCTGCATGCCGGGACGCCGGACCAAGACCCCTGGCCGTGCGGAGCGTGTTCGATTGGGCAGCCTTCTTCCTCGGAAGGTCGCCGTGGACCTGGGATTCCAGGTCCGAGGTGTGCGAGGTGGCGATCGTCACCGATGCTTCTCCTGGATCGGTAGGCGATCGGTCGAGGCGTGGGCGTTCGAGCTGGGCTCGGTGCCGTCGCGGATGGCCTTCTCGCGCTCCAGGATCCGCAGCAGGTCCTAGCGGCTCTCGGGCGAGAGCTGCTCAAGCGGGATGCCCTTGGCGGGCTTGTTCTTCGTCACGGTCTGCTCGACCGTGGCCTCAGTGTGAGTGCGCGGCGCAAATGCCGGCACGCGGACCCGCACGGCGGCTAGCAAGAGCGTGTCCGAGCGGTTGTGCTTGAACCCGACGACTTCCCGGGTGGGCGACAGGATCGGGATGGCGGGGAATGTCAGATGAACCGTGTATCCGGGCG
The DNA here is from genome assembly GCA_027083445.1 of Planctomycetota bacterium. Taxonomy (GTDB): domain Bacteria; phylum Planctomycetota; class UBA1135; order UBA1135; genus JALWOP01. The sequence goes on from JALWOP010000263.1 coordinate 8,332, forward strand.
GGCCAACTGGGATCCTCCACCCCTCCAGGAGATCCCATTGATGTCGAAGGACAAACGCACCCCCTCGTCGATTCCCGTCGAGCTGATCGATTCCCTGCTCCAGAACTGTGACCCCAAGGAACTGTTGAGCTATGAAACCCGTCGAGTGTACCGACCACAACGCCGCCGCTGACATCGCCGACAAGACTGCGGATTCCCCCGGTGACTCGCAACCCGGCAAGGTTCGACCATCAAATTCGACCATCAAACACGAATTCATGCACACTCGTAGTGCCCGGGATGCCGGCAAGGCCAGCGATCCAAACACCTCGATCACCGATCCGGATTCTGATCAGCAGGCGCGGGACAAGCGGGAGAACCACCTCGACATGGAAGTGGAGGACGTGAACGTAGTGAACGAGATATCTTGTTGCGCGGGAGCCGACATATCGTTCGACGAGATCAAAGATCCTCGCGAGAAGGTCGAGGAGATGATGGAGGACGCGAAGGAGAGCGGAGCGATCGACTCGGACTACGATGGAGGTGACTCGCTACCGGATGACGTCCAGCTCTCCGAGGGTTGCTGCGAAGAGGTAGGCTAATGCGCTACGCCATGCAACGACTCAGATGCCGAACCGGCGCAGTCCTCTCCCTGCTCTTCGCCACTGCCAGTATCTCAACGGCGCAGTCCCAGATCCCCCCGATCATCCACAATGTGTTCCCGTTCCCGGAGATGTTGGAAGCGGCCGGGGATCAGGTGCAGGTGGACCCTTCGGCGGTCCCTGACCTCTTCTACAAGGTCGCCACGGATCTCTCTGAGAAGCAAATAACGCTCTCCTGGCATCTGCGACAGCCCGGCCAGCAGGCGGAAAACGACGTCTGGAGGGTCACTGCGAAGCAAATCGAGACCGTCTCCTACTGGCCGACGGCTGTAGTGGCCATGTCCGCCACGGAACTCATCGTGGCCGGCTACGACCGTCGGGGCATCACACGGATCGAGCGCTGGGATGTCACGTTGCCGAGCATTGTGATCGACGCGGGGGGCAAGGAACATCTTCGCACTTTCGCGGTGGCTCGCTCGGAGGTTCTCTTGCTGCGCGAAGCGGGCAAGGGTGCCGTGTGCGTCTTGGAGATCAACCGCGGCGCAACGCGGTCCGTGCTCCTGCAGTTCTGGGATTCACGAGACATCTACAGTCTGGATATCGACACCGCGACGTTGGCACTCCAAGTCTCGGCTACCCAGCAGGCGGGTGTCCTGAGTTTGCCTCAGCTCGCGGACGCATACCTGTTTCAGGTCTGGTCGGGAGATCACATTTCCCTCGGCTACACATACATCCTTATGAACATGGAGGGTCGCAAGATGCCTATCGCGCTGTTCGACGGAGACCGAGACGGCATGATCGACTCAGGGCTTTCCGTGGATGCGGCAGTCAGCATCTCCCTGGGCCTATACGACGGGAGGCAGTACCAGTAGGGCCCGCCGCCCCCAGGTTTTCCAGGTCGGCCACACCGGTGGCGTAGAGCCCACCGGCGTCGCGGTAGGGGAAGGGCGGCAGTCGCCATCGTCAGTGCCGGTGCGGCGGTGAACGCGACAGCCGAGGGTCCTCTCCCCCCTGCTGCGCGCCTTGATTCCGAGAGTGGTGTTACCATGCTGAACGTGACCAGAAGGCGCAGACTGCTCGCTGTCGGCCTCATCTTGGGGCTGACGTCGATCGCCCTTGCAGTGCTCGAGCCGCCGAGGCAGGAGAGTCCGCCTCCCCAGCCCCTCGCCGGGGTCGACAAGAAGAAAGCCAAGCTGACGTTCTCATCGTCGATGGTCGAGGGAGAGGTCGAGTACTTCATGACCGATAAGTCCATTTCCATCGAATGGGCCGTCACCTACTCGCCCGGCGGGCCGAGCGATCCGCACCTCTCGGTGCAGACCGAGGCGGCGAGGTTTTGGCCCACCGAGGTATCGGGCGCCGGTCCCGGGAAACTTGCGGCGGCCGGCAAGGACGCGCGTACCGGCAACACCGTCATCGAGATCTGGGAGTTCACCCTCCCGAGTCCCTTGCCCGCCCCCTACGTCGAGGCGGCTTCAGGAGAGACGGTCTATCCGAAGGTCCACATGCCGATCACCTCGCGTAAGGTGCTCTTCGACGAGCAAACGGGCGGCAAGAGCCTGGTGTGGGCGCTCTTTCCCCATCACGCGTTGAAAAACCACCTGCTCGTGCAGTTTTGGGACTCGCGGGACCTATATACGCTCGACCTCGAGACCGGCTCCCTGACGCTCCTCCTCAGCCCGAGCCCGAACCAAGGGGTACCAGAGGAGCCCAACCTTTCGAACGACTACGTAGACCGGTGGAGTGCCCACCACACCACGCACGGATACGTCTACTTCTTCTCCCCCAAGGGGAACAGGTTCTCCCCCAACAGGGGCCTCGACCTCTTGGCGCTCTTCGACCGCGATCAGGACGGGCAGATCGAAGAGCACCGCACCCTCTCCCGACAGGAGTTCAAGCAACTCGGCCTCGCGGACGGGAGCGCCTACGTGCAGTACTTCTGACGACGCTCGCTGCGTTGCAGAGGCTTCGATCGAAGGCTCCCGGCGGGGCTCCCGCCGGGCCCGGGCCTCAGCCGCCGCGGGTGTGCATCTCGAGGTGGGGGTCGTCGTCGAGCTCGGGTTTGGCCGCCAGGGCGCGGCGCTCGGCCAGGGCCAAGCGTTCCACCGCGCCGCGAGCGCTTCTTTCCCGCCAGGTACGGGTCAGGCGTTCGCCCAGGCGCTCGTCGCTCTCACCGGCCCTCAAGGGGCCCAGCAGGTCGAGCCCTTCCCGGCCGTAGAGACAGGTGAACAGACGCCCGTCCGCAGTGAGACGCGCCCGATCACAGCTATCACAAAAGGGAGATGTGGTCGAGGCGATGATGCCGATCCGGACGCCGTCCGCGAATCGAAAGCGCTCCGCCGGAGCGTTACCGCGAGTGGGCTCAGGGGTCAGAGGACCGTGCGCCTGCTCGAGACGTTCGAGCAGCTCGGCTCGATCCACGACCCGCCGCTGATCCCAGCGCGTCGCTCCGCCCACGTCCATGTACTCGATGTACCGCAGCTCGGCTCCCACCTCTCGGGCATAGTCGAGGAGTGCCGGCACCTCGTCATCGTTGACGCCGCGCATGACGACCGTGTTGAGCTTGAGCGGCAAACCGGCGGCGCGGGCCGCGGCGATGCCCGCCCGAACCCGCTCCAGCCCATCCCGGCGGCAGAGCTCCCGATAGCGCTTCGGACGCAGGGTGTCCAGACTTACCGTGATGCGCGCAAGTCCGGCCGCAGCCAGATCGGCGGCCAGGTCGGCCAGGGCCAGGCCGTTGGTCGTCAACGTGACCTCCTCCAGCCCCTCCAACGCGGCGAGCTGCGCGACGAGCCGGTCGAGATTCCGGCGCAAGAGGGGCTCTCCGCCGGTCAGCCGCACCCTGTGCACCCCCGCCCCCTGGAAGATACGCACCAACCGCGTGATCTCCTCGAAGCGCAGGATGCGTGCCCTGGGAAGCCAGGTGTACTCCTCCTCCGGCATGCAATAGGCGCAGCGCAGATTGCAACGGTCGGTCACCGAGATGCGCAGGTTGCGCAGGGGCCGGCCGAGGGTGTCCTCGGTCAAGGGCTCGCTCAGGGGCATCAAGGTGCAGTATACCCCTGCCAGGGCACCACAGCGTCAACCGGCGATCACCCGCAGCTCCTCCCCGACCCGGTCGAGCAGGGAACGCAGGCCGTCGTAGTCGGGGTGCACCAACCGCACCCAAGCGTTGGCCATGTAACCCGCCTCGATCCCCTGGGTCGCTGTCCCAGGGGGAGGCAGGTGATAGTCGAGGACGGCCTCCCCGAGCTCCTCGAGGATTGCCGTCCCCTCATAGCCTCGGATGATGCCGTCCGCGCTGGGTCGCAGGGCGACCATCCCGGCCGAGCGCTCCCGTCCCGCCCGGGCGGGGGTGGAACCGTGGACGATGAGCCGCGCCCACTCCAGGTAGAGGTCCAGGTCACTGGCCGCCCCATAAAGGTCCCAGACGCGGACCCCCGGCGGCCGGCAACCGATCTCCGAGAAACGCAGTCCCTTGGGACCGAAGAACCACTCCATGTGGGTGGCACTGGTACCGATTCCCAGCACTTCGATCACCCGGCGTCCCATCTCACGCAACTCACCGTAGGACTCGGCGGAATCGAGGCGGCCCGAGACCGCGATCTGGGGCGAGATCCAGCGCGTGCGCATCGCCTCCAGCACCCCCGGGTAGTAGTGGGCGACGAAGTCGTGCACGACGCGGCCGTCGACACAGAGCGTGTCGTAGATGCCCTCGTGGCCCTCGACGAACTCCTCGATCGCCACGGATGCTCCACGGTCGAGGCCACTGGCCGCAATCGCCTGCTCGAGCTCGGCCTGCGTGTCGACCCGATAGGTACCCGCGGCCCCGGCCGAGTCGCGCGGCTTCAGAATCAGGGGATAGCCTTCGCGGGCGGCGAAGGCGCGCGCCTCCTCGGCACTCCGGGCGCCGGTCGACGCAGCGCAGGGGATGCCCGCCTCGCGCAAGACCTCCTTCATCGCCGGCTTGTCCCGGCAGAGGAAGGCGGTGCGCTCACTGGTTCCGGGGATCTGGGTGCGCGCACGGACCCGGGCCGCCGGCATGACGTGGGCTTCGACGGTGGCCTCCAAACGGTCGACCCACTCTCGTCCCTGCACACGGCGCACCGCCTCCTCGAGCGCCCCCTCGTCGGTCACCGAAGGCACCTGTTCGTAGCCATAGAGCCAGCCGCGCAGCTCCGAGTCCAGACTGGCGGCGGCGGCCTCCCCGATAGCCGTCACCCGGGCCCCGACCGAGGCCAGGGCGCGGACAAACTCACGTTGGTTGGCGGGAAAGGCGGGTTCGAGGAAGAGGACGTGCATGGTCAGAGGGAAGGGAGCCGGCGATAGAGATCGACATACTCCGCGGCGCGGCCCTGCCAGGAGAAATCCCGGCGCATGCCGCGCTCCTGGATCCCGCGGAACTCATCCGGCCGGCCATAGAGGTAGAGGGCGAACTCGAGCGTCGCCAAGAGGGCGTGACTGGAGTACTCATCGAAGACGATACCCGTTCCCCGCCCCTGGCCGTCCGCCGCCTCGACCGTATCGGCCAGTCCGCCCGTGCGACGCACCACCGGCGGGGTGCCATAGAGCTGGGAGTACATCTGGTTCAGGCCGCAGGGTTCGAAAAGGGAAGGCATCAGGAAAAGATCGCTGCCCGCCTCGATCAGATGGGAGAGGGGCTCGTCGTAGCCCCGCCAGAAACGCGCCTTGCTTGGGAATGCGTCATGGGAGAGCCAGTGGAAGTAGCTTTCGTAGCGCTCCTCGCCGCTGCCGAGCAGGATGAAACGCAGCTCCTCGCGCTGCAGAAGGACCGGGAGGGAATCGGGGACCAGGTCGAAGCCCTTCTGGGGCGTCAGGCGGGAGACGCAGCCGATCACCGGGATCTCCAGGTTCTCGGTGGAGAGGCCGACTCGCTCGAGCAGGGCCCGCTTGCACTCGCGCTTGCCGGACAGATCGTCCACGTCGTAGTGGGCGGGCAGGTGGATGTCGGTGCGCGGGTTCCAATCGATGTCCACTCCGTTGCAGATGCCAAAGAGGTGGTCGGCGCGGGCGCGCAGGAGGCCGTCGAGCCCCCGGCCCTGCTCGCTCTCCTGGATCTCCCGGGCATAGGTCCGGCTGACGGTAGAGAGAGCCGTCGCGTGCAGGATCCCGGTCTCGAGGAAGGAGACGTAGCCCTCCGCCAGGTGATCCTGATGGAAGAGGTCGCGCTCGGCGCCGAGCCCCAGCCTTTCGACCAGATCCGCGGGGAAGCGCCCCTGATAGGCGAGGTTGTGGATGGTCAGCAGGGTGCGCGTGCCCGCGAAGAGGCGATCCCAGGCATAGACGCGGCGCAGGTAGAGGGGGGCCAGGGCGGTGTGCCAGTCGTGACAGTGGATCACGTCCGGCGCAAAACCCTCGCGCTGGCAACACTCGAAGGCAGCCCGGGTCAGGGCGGCGAAGCGGAAGGCGTCGCCTTCATCCCCGTAGTAAAGCGCCTCGCCCCCGAAGAGGTCGGGGGCCTCGATGCAGCGCACGAGCAGGTCCGAGCCGGGTAGGGGCGTCGTGCGTACCGCGGCCTGGAAGCGCGCCTCCCCAAGCTCGAGGACGATTCCCGTCGGTCCCTCCCCGAATTCCAGACCGGCCATGCGGCCGTAGCGCGGCATGACCAGCATCACTTCGTGTCCCGCCGCGTGCAGGTGGCGAGCCAGGGCGGCGACGACGTCGGCCAGACCTCCGCTCTTGGCGAAGGGGGTGACCTCGGAAGCGACGAGACAGATGCGCAGGGGCTGCATGGCGAGATTCTAGGCCCGCTCTCCCGCGGGCCGAAGCACGCCGGGCCAACGGGGACTAGAATCCCAAGTCGCATGTCGCGTTCGGTCATTTTCGTCGCCCCCTTTCCCCTCGAAAGCACCCTGCGATTCGTGCGGGCCGTCGCCGGCTTGGAGGGCATCGAGCTTGGAATCATCAGCCAAGAGGCCCCCGAGCGCTTTCCGCGCGCGATCCTCGAGCGTACCTGCGCCTTCGAGCGGGTGGGGGATGCTCTCGACCCCGACGTGATCGCCCGGGCCACCTCGGCCCTCGGTGCGCGCCTGGGAGGCGAGACCCTGGCCCTGGTCGGCATCCTCGAGCCCCTGCAAGAGACCCTGGGTGAGGTGCGCGAGCGGCTGGGGATTCGCGGCATGGCCCGGGGGACCGCGCGCAACTTCCGGGACAAGGCGCGCATGAAGCGCCTCTTCGAGCAGCACGACCTACCCTGCGCGGCCCACGGGCGGGTCACCTCCGCCGTGGAGGCCGTCGCTTTCGCCGAGCCCTTTCTCACGCGGGGCTGCTCCCTGGTCGCCAAGCCCCCCGACGGAGCGGGAGCCCGCGCCACCCTGCGCATCGATCGGCAGAGCGACCTCGAGAGCTACCTGCGCTCGAACCCACCCTCGCCGGAGCGCCCCTTGCTCCTCGAGGAGTTCCTGCGTGGCAGCGAACACTCCTTCGACGCCGTCAGCGTGGGGGGCGAGGTGGTCTTCCACTCGATCTCCCGCTACGCCCCCACGCCCCTCGAGGTGATGAGCACCCCTTGGATCCAGTGGACCGTCCTCCTGCCGCGACGGATCGACGGACCGGAGTACGACCCCATCCGCCGCGCGGGTAGCCGGGCCCTCTCGGTGCTCGGCATGGTCACCGGCCTCGCCCACATGGAGTGGTTCCGGCGCGACGACGGATCGATCGCCCTCTCCGAGGTGGCCGCCCGGCCCCCCGGCGCCCAGTTCACCTCCCTGCTCTCCTGGGCCCACGACCGGGACTTCTACCGGGCCTGGGCCGAGCTGGTGGTCTTCGAGCGCTTCGAGGTACCCGAGCGTCGCTACGCGGCAGGGGCCGCCTACCTGCGCGGACAGGGGGAGGGCTCCCGGGTCGCCGCCGTGCACGGGGTCGAGGCCGCACGAGGGGAGCTGGGCGATCTCGTGGTCGAAGCCAAGCTGCCCCAGCCGGGCAGTCCGCGTTCGGACAGCTACGAGGGGGAGGGGTATCTCTTGCTGCGCGACGAGAGCACCGAGCGGGTCGAGGCCGGCCTGCGGCGGGCGGTCGAACTCCTGCGCGTGGAACTCGCCCCATGAGACGACGTGTCCTGATGCTCTCCCCCGGCTTCCCCGGGGACATGCCCCACTTCACCCGCGGCCTGGCCGCCGTCGGTGCCGAGGTGCTCGGCGTGGGGGATCAGCCCCTTCCCGCCGTCGCCTGCCGCGAGGTTCTCTCCGACTACCTGCAGGTCGGGAACCTGTGGGACGAGGAGGCGACCATCGAGAGCGTGCGCCGCTGGCTCGCTGGACGGGAGGTCGATAGGGTCGAATGCCTGTGGGAACCGGGGGTGGTGCTCGCCGCCCGCCTGCGTCGCGCCCTGGGGCTGGGGGGGCTCTCGGTCGAGGCCGCCCGGGCCTTCCGGGACAAGGAGACGATGAAGGCGGTGCTCGACCGGGCCGGTCTGCGCACACCGTGCCACACGCGCGCCCGCACCCGCGACGAGTGCCGCGAGGCGGCCGAGCGTTTCGGCTACCCTCTGATCCTCAAGCCGATCGACGGCGCGGGATCGGCCGATACCTATCGTGTCGAGGATTCCGGCGAGCTCGAAGCGGCCCTCGAGAAGCTGGGGCATATCCCCGAGGTCTCGGTCGAGGAGTTCATCCAGGGCGAGGAGTTCACCTACGACACGGTCAGCATCGCGGGCAGGCCGGCGTTCCAGAACGTCGCCTGGTATCGCCCCTCACCCCTGGTGATGCGCCAGAACCCCTGGATCAGCCCCCAGGCGGTCTGCCTGCGCGACCTGGTCCGGCCGGAGTTGGCGGGGGGGATTCAGCTCGGCCGGCGGGTGCTCTCCGCCCTCGAGTTCGAGACCGGCTTCACCCACATGGAGTGGTTCCGCACAGAGGAGGGGGAGGTGGTCTTCGGGGAGATCGGCGCGCGCGCTCCCGGCGGGCGGCTGACCCACGTGATGAACTACGCCTACGACACCGACCTGTTCGTCGGCTGGGCCGAGGCGGTCACCACCGGCCGCTTCAATCAACCGAGCGCGCCGCGCTACAACGCCGCAGTGATCTTCAAGCGTGCCGTCGGCGATGGGGAACGCATCAGCGCTGTCGAGGGGCTCGAGCCCCTCCTGGCGGAACACGGCGAGAGCTTCGCCCTGATCGAGCTGAACCCGATCGGGGCGCCGCGCCGGGACTGGCGCCAGGTGATCGAGGGGGACGGCTGGATCGTCGTGCGACACCCCGACCTCGACGCCACCCTGCACCTGGCCGACCGGGTCTCCTCCGAGGTCCGCATCCACACCCGATGAGCGCCTCCCTGATTCTCCTGGGACCCCAGCGCCACCGGCCCACCCTGGCCGAAGCGGTCGAGGCGCTGGGCGAGCGGTTGGGGCCGGTGCGCCGGGTCGCCACGGTCACCGCCGGCTGGGAGGATCGCGAGGGCGAAGACGCTGAACTCGATGCCCACCTGGGGGGGCGCACCCGAAACCTGCGCCTCTTTCCCCGGGCCGAGGAGGTCTTCGCCGAGGATCGCGATGTCTACGCGGCCTTCCTCGAGCGCCGGGATGCGATGCGTGCCCTGGCGGGGGTCCACCGCCCACGCCTGCATGCCGCCCTCGACTGCGCCCGCCGCCTGCTCGCCGAGCGGCGGGCCGATCCCACTCGCGCCGCGCTCCTCGATCCGGAGATCGAGGATGCGATCGCCGCCGTGGCGAGACTCGACCGCCACCACCTGCGCCGCGTGGCGGAGGTCGACGAGACGTTTCGCTCCCGCTTGGGGAGCCGCCCGCGGCCGGTGGTGGAACGCCACCGCAGGGAGGTCGCGGAGGAGCTCGCCGGCTCGGACCTACTCGCCATCGCCGGGGGGCACGTCGGTGTACTCCTGAATCGCCTGCGCCTCTTCGACGTGCTCGGCGCCTACCTGGCCCGGGGAGCGCGGCCGGTGATCGCCTGGTCGGCGGGGGCGATGGCGCTCACCGAGCGGGTGGTGCTCTTCCACGACTCGCCGCCCCAGGGCGCGGGGGACGCCGAGCTCTATGGACCCGGCCTCGCTCTGGCCCCGGGGCTGGTCGCCCTGCCCCACGCACGCGAGCGATTGAACCTGGAGGATCCGGTACGCGTCGAGCTCCTCGCCCGTCGCTTCGCTCCGGCCCGTGCGGTGGCGCTGGACGAGGGGGCACGGCTCGAGTGGGACGGGGGGGATTGGACGATCGCGGGG
>JALWOP010000264.1 GCA_027083445.1 Planctomycetota bacterium
GGCACGACCCGCACCAGAGCCATGATCGAAATCCAAAGGCTGTCCAAGCAGTTCGGCACCCACCGGGTGGTCGATGACGTCTCCTTCGAGGTGAAGCCCGGGGAGGTCCTCGGCTTCCTCGGTCCCAACGGAGCCGGCAAGTCGACCACGATGAAGATGATCACCGGCTTCTTGCCCCCCTCGCGGGGAACGGCGGTCGTCTGTGGACACGACGTGCGCCGCGAGCCCCTGGAGGTCAAGCGTCGCATCGGCTACCTGCCGGAGGGGGCCCCGCTCTATCCGGACATGACACCGGCCTCGCTCCTCGCCTTCCTGGCCGAAGTGCGCGGTATCCCCAAGGCGGAGCGCGGGGAGCGCATCGATCGAGCTGCCGGCCTGGTCGCCATCGAGAGCGTCTGGCGCCAGCGCATCGAGACCCTCTCCAAGGGTTTCAAGCGCCGCGTCGGCCTGGCGGCAGCCATCCTGCACGATCCGGAGGTGCTCATCTTGGATGAGCCGACCGACGGCCTCGACCCCAACCAAAAGCGCGAGGTGCGCGCCCTGATCCGGTCGATGTCGGCGGGCAAGACGATCGTCCTCTCGACCCACATCCTCGAGGAGGTCGAGGCGGTCTGCAGCCGCGCGATCATCATCAGCGAAGGCAAGCTGCTCTTCGACGGCACGCCCCTCGACTTGCGCCGCCGCTCCCGGTGTTACAACGCGGTCGAGTTGCAGGTGGCGGGAAGCGGGGGCGTCGTCTCGGCCCTGGAGAATCTGGAGGGCGTGGCTGCGGTCGAGGAACTCGGCCCGGAACGCTATCGGGTCCTCGCCCAGGACGGTGCTTCGATTCTCAAGGTGGTCGCGACCCACGCTTTCCAGGCGGGCTGGGAGATCGATCACCTGCACGTGGAACAGGGTGGACTCGACGAGGTCTTTGCGGAAATCACCGAGGGAGGTGCACGATGAAAGACTGGATGAGAGTGACCGGCTCGATCTTGCGGCGTGAGTTCACCGGCTACTTCACCACGCCCGTGGCCTACGTCTTCTTGGTGATCTACCTGGTCTTGCAGGCTGCGTTCACCTGGGGTATCGGGGACCTCTACAACAGTTCCCAGGCCGAGCTCTACCCCTTCTTCAACTTCCACCCCTGGCTGCTGCTCTTCCTGATGCCCGGCTTGGGTATGCGCCTTTGGGCCGAGGAGCGTCGCAGCGGCACGATCGAGCTCCTGCTCACCCTGCCGCTGCGCACCAGTCAGGCGGTGATCGGCAAGTTTCTGGCGGCCTGGGCCTTCTTCGGCGTGGGACTCGCCCTGACCCTGACCGAGTGGATCACCGTCGCCTGGCTCGGGGGTCCGGACCATGGGGTGATCGCTGTGGGGTACTTCGGCACCTTCCTGCTCGCCGGGGCCTACCTGGCGATCAGTGCCTGCGCCTCCGCGCTCTCCAAGAACCAGGTCATCGGTCTGGTCATCGGAGTCGTGATTTGCTTCCTGTTCATGCTCTCGGACTTCCCGATGATCGTCGAAGCGGTCGATGCCCTGCACATCGATGCTCTGACCGACGCATTCTTGCAGATCAGCTTCCGCACCCACTACCAGAACATGCTGCGCGGTGTGATCGAGGCACGCGACCTGGTCTTCTTCGGGACCCTGATCGGTACCTGCCTGTACCTCAACACGGCCCTCGTACAGCTCAAGAAGGCGAACTGACATGAACCAACGACTCCTCTCCCTGCTCTCGATCTTGGTCGGGGTTGCGTTCTTCTTCAGCACGGTCTTCTTTGCGGGCAAGGCGCTGCGCTTCTGGCGCCTGGATCTGACCCAGGAGAGCCTCTACACCCTCTCGGATGGCACCAAGAAGATCCTGTCGCAGATCGATGAGCCGATCACCCTGCGCCTGTTCTACTCCGAGGACCTGGCTCCCAAGATCGGACTGGACAACTTCGGACGGCGGGTCAAGGAGCTGCTCGCCGAGTTCGAAGAGGTCGCTGACGGGGGCCTCGTCGTGCAGTACATCTCTCCGGAGCAGTACTCCGAGGAGGAGGAGCTGGCGACCGCGCTCGGCATCCGGGGGCAGTTGATCAACGCCGAGGGAGACCTGCTCTTCTTCGGTATCGCCGCCACCAACTCAGTCGATGACCTGGAAACCCTGCCGGCCCTGAACCCGAGCCAGGAGGGATTCCTCGAGTACGAGCTGGCCAAGCTGATCTGGAAGCTCTCGCGTACGGAGACCCTCAAGGTGGCCGTGCTCAGCAACCTGCCCCTGCAGGGTGGACCGGGGAGCAGCCCCTTCATGCCCCAGCAACCCTCCTGGCGCATCCTCGACGTCCTGCGCGATTCCTTCGAGGTCGAATTCCTCGATCCCGACCTCTCCCAGCCGATCGACGACGACGTCGACGTCCTGCTCATCGTCCATCCCAAGACCCTCTCGGAGAGCTGTCGCTTCGCAATCGACCAATACGCCCTTGGAGGCGGCAAGGTCTGCGCCCTGGTCGATCCCCACTGCTTCCTCGACCAGCCGCCCCCCAGCCAGCGCGGCATGAGCGACAACGCCAGTCACCTGGACGACCTGCTCGGAGCCTGGGGTGTCGCCCTGACTCCAGGCAAGGTCGTAGGCGATCTCAGCATGGCCCAGGTCGTCCGTTCGCGCAGCGGCCTGATCCCCTTCCCCCTCTGGATGGAACTCAACGGACGCCTGGATGGGGAGATCTTCAACTCGCAGGATGTGGTCACCTCGGCGATGAAGCTCGTCACCATGCTGACCCCCGGTGAGTTGACACCGGTGGAGGAGGCGACGACGACCTTCACGCCCCTGATCCAGACCACCCCTGGTGGCCGTGGCATCGACGCGATGCAGCTTCCGCCGGACCTGCTCAGCGCGGCTCCCCAGATCTTCCAGAACTTCCTCCTGCACGCGGAGGGATGGATCGAGTTCAGCGGTGTGCCCGAGGATGGGTCGACCCTGACCCTCTGCGACGGGATTCGGGCTCCGGTCACCTTCGAGTTCACGACCGACCCCGATGTGGCCGAGGGCAATACGGCCGTGCTCCTCCAGGAGGAGGCCACCCCCGAGGATGTGGCCCAGGCCCTGCGCATGCAGATCCTGGTCGCCAGCCTGGGGGTCAGTGAGGACGCGGGCCTTGCACTCGAAGCCTCGGGTAGCGGCGCGCGTGTCGAGCTGGTCACCAAGGACCCCGGTCCCCAGGGACAGGTCCCCATCCGAACCACGGGTGAAACCCAGGCCGAGATCGACGGCATGGCGATTCGTGGACTGCGCAAGGTCCTCGCGGCGCGCCTCAGCGGTCCGATCGCCACGGCCTTCCCCGAGGGTGCCCCGGAGGGCTGGCAGGGTGAGGGCGACCCCCTGAGCGACTCCAGCGAGGACTTCAACGCCATCATCATCGCCGACGCGGATTTCCTCCACGAACAGTTCTGGACCAGCAATACGCAGGTAGGGGGATTCGTCAGCCAGCGCATGAACGACAACCCGACGGTGCTCGTCAACGCCCTGGAAAACCTCTGCGGCAGCAACGAGCTGCTCTCCCTGCGCAGTCGCGGCATGGAGCGCCGTCCCTTCCAGCGCAAGGAGGAGCTCAACCGCAAGGCGGACGAGCGCTTCCAGGCCAAGTCCGACGAGCTGGCCAAGAAGCAGCAGAAGCTCCAGCAGGAGATCCGCCAGCTCCAGGAGGGCGCGGACAGTGAGGGGGTGGTGCGCATCTCCTCCCAGGAGTTCCAGGAATTGAGCGACAAGCAGGCTGAGTTGGCTCGGACACGTCTGGAGCTCGGTCGAGTCGAGGGCGACCGCAAGCGAGAGATGAAGGCCCTCGGAAATCGCGTGTTCCTCGTGAACCTGATCCTGCCGCCCGCACTGGTCGCCCTACTCGGATTGCTCTATGGCCTGACGGCCCTCACGCGGAGGAAGTCCAAATGAGTCCCAAGACACTCTTGATCCTCTCGATCCTCACCGTGGTGTTCCTCTTCGGTGGCCTGGCGCTTGGTTCGGGGAAGGCGCGTCGTTCCAGTTGGGCCGAGAGCGGCAAACCCCTGTTCGAGGGCCTAGCGGACCGTCTGGAGGAGGTGGATGAAATCGTCTCCCAGACCGCCCGGGACACGACGACCCTGCGCCGGGTTTCGGAGGGCGACGACGAGGGCCGCTGGAAGGTGGTCGAGCGCTCGCTCTACCCCGCGCGTGCCGACGAGGTGGGTCGCCTGCTCAAGGCCCTGGCCACGGCTCGGCGCCTGGAACCCAAGACGAACCGACAGAGCAACTATGAAAAGCTCGGGCTGGCGGGATTCGATGACGAGGCCTCGCCGACGGCACGCCTGACCCTGCGGGCGGGCGAGACGGTGCTGGCCGATCTTTACATCGGCAACCGCCGTTTCCGGGGCAGCGGCGAGAGCTGGTACGTGCGTGAGGAGGGGGATCCTCTCACCTGGGCGGTCGACGGCAAGCTCCGCGTACCGCGCAGCACCTCGGATTGGCTCGACAGCGAGCTGATGAGCATCGGACGCCAGCGCATCGCCGCGGTCCATGTGCAACACTCCGACGGAGAGCGCATCGAGCTCGTGCGTGAGGAGAAGACCCAAAACGGCTTCACGATCGAGAACCTGCCCGAGGGGCGCGAGGCGAAGAGCAAGGACTCCGCGCCGGCCATGCTGGGCGCCCTCGACCGGCTTCGCATCCAGGATGTGGCTCGGGCCGAGGAGGCTACACCGGAGGGAGATCCCGAGACGGTGACCACCTTCGAGACCGACGACGGTCTGCAGATCACCTGCGAGCTGTGGAGCGAGCCGGGTGAGGAGGAGGGTGTCGAGACGCTCCGCTGCCGTTTCACCCCCGGAATCGACGAGCTGCGTGCGCCCGCCCCCGCCCCCGCCGAGGAGAAGTCCGAACAGACCTCCGAGGAGGAGGCGGCTCCAGCC
>JALWOP010000265.1 GCA_027083445.1 Planctomycetota bacterium
CGTTCCTTGGCTCCCCTCTCGGGGGGGATAGGGGAGGCACGGAAGCGACCGCACATCCCCATTTCCGGGGAAGCTCCCGGTCATGGGGCGAGATATTGGAAAAAAGATCGTGCTGTCCCGTGGGTGTGCCCAGGGATTGGGCCGGGGGGCAAGAAGAGGACCCCGCGCGGGGGACGCGCGGGGTCCGGAGCAAGAGGGGTACGGACCCGGGCGGGAAATGGGATGCACAGCCGAAGAGGGGGGTCGGTGTGCACGCCCGAGCCTGTTCGGCGGAGGCCTAGGGGGTCACGTCGTGATCCTCGGGCGACTGCAAGCTCTCGAAGGGCAGGATGGAGAGATCGGCCCACAGGAGCTGGTCACGGCGAGGTAACCAGACCAGGGCCCAGTTTCCATCGCGGGCCAAGACGTAAGCGGGGGAGGGGGTGTCGAAGGGGAGGGACAAGTGAGAACCTTTCGGGGTGACCCCCAATCTTTCGGCTCCCACGGGCCTGCCTTGACCCCCTAGTCCGAAACTTTTCCGACCCAGGGGGCGTGGCTCTCCCTTCCCCGCGGCCCTTTCTTGCGGCCCCCCTTGAATTCCCCCCCGTTCTACGCAAGGAGGCCTACTCGACTCGCGCGCTTGCCTGCACGAAGGCGTAGAAGAAGACCGCATCGGGATCGTGTGCGACCCGGCGCAGCTCGGCGCGCATCGCCAGGGCATCGTCCGGGGTCACCCGTCCTTCGGCGATCAATCCCGGCGCGCCCGACAGGAGCAACTCGCTCCAGTACTCGATGAACTCGGCGCGCTCGGCCGGCGCGCGGTTGTCGAGCAGGATCGGGCGGACCTCGGCGCGGATGTCGTGATAGCCGACACGCTGCAAGAGGTTGCCGAGCTTGGCGCCGACGAAGGGGTCTCCACCGAGGTCGTACTGGTGAGCGTTGAAGGCGCTCCAGTAGGCGAGGGTGCGGGGGCTGTAGGGAGAGAGGAAAAAGCTCGCGTTCTGCACCTCGGTTACGACCACCGGTGAGCCGGGTCGCAGTACACGGCGTACCTCGGCGAGCACCTGCGCCGGGTCGGGCACGTGTTCCAGGATCCAACACAGGAAAGCGCCGTCGCACATTCCGGGTTCCAGTTCGAGCCGGGCGGCGTCACCGAGTTCGAGTCGGTAGCGACCCTGGGCCCACTCTCCCAGGCCGTCCAGGTGCTCCCGCGCGGCGGCCAGGTTGTCTGCGTTGGCCTCGACGCAGACCAGGTTCATGTCCGGCCAGCGGCGCAGGAGAATCTCGCTCTGGGCGCCGACCCCCGAGCCGACTTCGAGCAGGCAGCGCACGCGGCAGAGGTCGATCCTCTCGTGAACGCGCTGTTCGACGATGCGTGCCTGGCGGTGTAGGCGCTCGCGTTCGGCGGCGGAGAAGCCGTGCAGATAGGGCTGGGAGGCGGGGCTTTCTTGGCTCTTTGGATCCACTGCCGCGCAATCTGGGCCCAGGATGATGCGCCGTCAAGGCAAGCGGAGGCGTACACTCTCCTGCATGAGCGATGCCATCGAGAGCGTCCTTCACGAGGACCGTACCTTCCCTCCCCCGCCCGCTTTTCAGGCCCAGGCCCGGCTCTCCAGTCTCGAAGAGTACGAACGCCTCTACGAGCAATCGATCCAGGATCCCGAGACCTTCTGGGACGGGATCGCCAAGGAGCTGCCTTGGATCGAGCCTTACCAGCGGGTCTTGGACTGGTCCCAGGCTCCCCGAGCCCAATGGTTCACGGGGGGCAAGCTCAACGCGAGTGCGGTCTGTCTCGACCAGCACCTCGAAAGCCGTGGTGACCAAACCGCAATCCTCTGGGAGGGCGAGCCTGGTGACGTGGTGCGCTTGACCTATCGGGAGCTGCATGCACAGGTTTGCCGCTTCGCAAACGTCCTGCGCGAGCGGGGGATCAAGCGCGGGGATCGGGTCGCGATCTACATGCCCATGATCCCCGAGCTGGCCATGGCCGTCCTGGCCTGCGCCCGCATCGGCGCCGTGCACTCGGTGGTCTTTGCAGGCTTCAGCGCACAGGCCCTGGCCGACCGTATCGATGACGGCGGCTGCACAGCAGTCATCACGGCCGACGGGGGCTGGCGCCGCGGCAAGGTGCTGCCCCTCAAGCCGGCGGTGGACGAGGCCCTGGTCGGACGCGAGGGAGTTCACACCGTACTGGTCGCGCGGCGCACCGAGAACGAGATCGATTGGATCGAGGGGCGTGACGTCTGGCTTGGCGAAGCGCTGCAAGCAGCCAGCGCCGAGTGCGCGCCCGAGCCGATGGATGCCGAGGATCTGCTCTTTCTGCTCTACACCTCGGGGTCGACCGGCAAGCCCAAGGGGATCATGCACACGACAGGGGGGTACATGGTCGGTACCTACCTGACCACGCGCTACGTCTTCGATCTGCGCGACGATGACGTCTACTGGTGCACCGCCGACGTCGGTTGGATTACCGGCCACAGCTACATCGTCTATGGTCCCCTTGCGAACGGCGCTCGGGTCGTCATGTACGAGGGGGCACCCAACGCCCCTCACCCCGGCCGCTTCTGGGAGCTGTGCGAGAAGCACGGCGTGACGGTCTTCTATACCGCTCCGACTGCGATTCGCGCCTTCATGAAGTGGGGCGATGAACACGTCGAGAGGTACGACCTCTCCAAGCTGCGCTTGCTCGGTACCGTGGGGGAACCGATCAACCCCGAGGCCTGGATCTGGTACCACCGCACCATCGGCGGGGAGCGCTGTCCGATCGTCGACACCTGGTGGCAGACCGAGACCGGCGGGATCATGCTGACTCCCCTGCCCGGGGTGACCACGACCAAGCCGGGGTCGTGTACGCGACCCTTCTTCGGGGTCGACGCCGCGGTGCTCTCCGAATCGGGCACGGAGCTGGAGGCCAACCAGGGCGGCCTGCTCGCGATCCGCCGCCCCTGGCCGTCGATGCTGCGCGGGATCTGGGGTGACGAGCAGCGCTTCCGCGAGACCTACTGGTCCCAGTGGCCGGGGATCTACTTCCCGGGAGACGGAGCCCGGCGGGACGCGGACGGCTACTTCTGGATCATGGGGCGCGTCGACGACGTGATCAACGTCAGCGGCCACCGCCTCTCGACGATGGAGGTCGAGAGTGCCCTGGTCTCCCACGAGAGCGTGGTCGAGGCTGCGGTCGTCGGGCGCCCGGACGATCTGACCGGCCAGGCGATCGTCGCCTTCGTCACCCCTGCCGCGGGGGCGCAGGCGGGGGATGCCTTGGCGGCCGAACTGGCGGGTCACGTTGCGACCGAGATCGGCAAGCTGGCGCGTCCCGCGGAGATCCGCTTCACCGATGCGCTTCCCAAGACGCGGAGTGGGAAGATCATGCGCCGCCTCCTGCGGGACATCGCAGCGGGGGTGGAGATCGTGGGGGATACGAGCACGATCGAGGACTACTCCGTGCTGGCCAAGCTGCGGGGCTACGACGACTGATGCGTTTGCTGATCTGGAGCTGTTGGCTGCTGATCGGCGGCTCCCTGTTCGCCCAGGAACCCGCGGCTCCACGAGGGATTGGCGAGCGGCTCTTGGCCCTGCGGGGTTGCACGTCGTGCCATGCCGCACCGCCGGAGGTGCTGCGGCGCCTCGATCCCCCTCCGGCACCCGACCTCCGGAATGTGGCCGCTCGCCTCACGCCCAGCTACCTCGAGGCCTACCTCACCGCGCCCGCGCAGGTGCACCCGACCGGCCGCATGCCGGATCTTCTGGCCGGCCTCGGGGAAGAGGAACGCACGGCGGCAGCCCGCTCCCTCAGCGCCTATCTCTTGACCCGCGGCGAGCCCCTCGACCTCGCACCCCGGCCGATCGACCTGGCTGCGGTCGAGCGGGGGCGAGAGCTCTTCCACTCCGTGGGTTGCGTCGCCTGTCACCGGCCCCAGGTGGAGCCCTGGGAGCTCGAGTGGAGCCTGGCCGATCTCGCCGACCAGGCCGAAGCGGAAATGGAGGGATCCGCGCCGGATTCCATGGAGGAGGAGGAACCGGAGCCGCCCCTCTATCTCCCTCCGGGAACCCTGCCCCACCCCGACCTGGTTCTCGAACCCCAGCGCCTGGCCCGCGCGACGACCGTGCCGGCCCTGGCCGCCTTCCTGCGCGAGCCCCGTGCGGCTCGGCCCTCGGGCCGCATGCCGGACCTCGGGCTCTCCCCCGAGGAGGCCTGGGAGATCGCCGCTTACCTCTTGCGGGACCAATCCCCTCTCGGCCAGGGCCGGCTTCCGTTGGAGAAGGGACTCGTGCGGGAGCTCTTCCAAGGGCTGCTCAGCGAGAGCGATGACTGGGATGCGCTGGTCGCGGCGGATCGGCGGGTCCAGTCCGAACTGAATCTCGAGGAGACCCCCGAGGATGAGTTCGGTCTGCGCTGGAAGGGGCTGATCGAGATCGAGAGCGAGGGAGAGCACCGCTTCCGGCTCGTTTCGGACGACGGCTCCCACCTCTGGATCGACGGCCGGGAGGTGATCGATGACGGGGGGGAACACGCGCCGGTTACCCGCGAGGGCGGGATCGAACTCGAGCCCGGCCTGCACACGATCGAGGTCACCTTCTACGAGCACCACGGGGGGCAGCTCTTCGAGCTGAGTTGGGCTCCCCCCGGCGAGCCGCTGGGGCCGATTCCCCCGGAGCGCTTCTCCCATGTCGAGCTGGTCTATCGTCCCCCCGCGGGTGAGGTTTCCGGCGATGCCGGCGAGGGAAAGCGCCTGTTCGTCGAGTTTGGGTGCGCGGGCTGCCACCAGGTCGGTGATGGGGCGGTCGATGGGCTGGGGGGCCTGTCGGCGACGCCCCTTTGCGACCTCGATCCCCGAGCGGAGGGAACTTGCCTCTCGGGGTCCGAGCCACGGATCCACCTCGCCTCTCCCGAGGAGCGTGAAGCTCTCATCGAGGTCCTCGGGCAGTGCGAGAACTGGTGCAGCGTCGGGCAGGCCTCCGCTGACGAAGGCGCGCAGCTCCTGCGCCGCCTGGACGACCTGCATTGCCTCGCCTGCCACCGGCGCGACGGCCTGGGCGGTCCCCACCCTCGGGTGCGTCCCTTCTTTACGGGGGACGAAAACGCCGAGCTGGGGGACGAGGGGCGCCTGCCCCCCGATCTGACTCGGGTGGGGGACAAGTTGCGCCGGGCTTGGCTGGCACGGGTGCTCGAGGAGGGCGCGCGGGCGCGACCCTACATGCGGACACGCAT
Organism: Planctomycetota bacterium; assembly: GCA_027083445.1. Taxonomy (GTDB): domain Bacteria; phylum Planctomycetota; class UBA1135; order UBA1135; genus JALWOP01. The sequence goes on from JALWOP010000265.1 coordinate 5,192, forward strand.
GCCGCGCTTCGGTCCACGGCACGCCCAGGCCCTCCTGGAGGCCTTCCTGCGCCAGGACCGCGGGGGAGCAGAGCCCGAGCCGCCGGAGCCCGATGCTGAGCTACTCGAGGTCGGGCATGAGCTGGTCGGGACCGGAGGACTCGGCTGCGTGCAGTGCCATACCTTCGACGGGCGCCGTTCCCTCGGGGTTCAAGCGGTCGACCTGACGACGATGACCTCGCGCCTGCGCTACGGGTGGTTCCGGGAGCTTTTGGCCGACCCCGCCGCGGTCAACATGGACACCCGCATGCCCTCCTTCTGGCCGGAGGGGGAGAGCGTCTCGCCCCTGCTCGGCGGGGACCCGGCGGCTCAGATCGAAGCCCTGTGGGCCTTCCTCTCCCTCGGGCCGGCGATGTCCCTGCCCCAGGGGCTCTCCCACAGTGCCAGTGCCTATGAACTCTTGCCCGTGGAGCGCCCGCTCTCGATCGGGGTCTTCTTCGCCGGGGTCGGGCCACGCACGCTGCTGGTCGGTTTCCCCGAGCGGCTGCACTACGCCTATGACATGGCCCGCTGCCGGCTGGCGGTCCTTTGGCGCGGCCACTTCTTCAATGCCCGCGGCACCTGGCAGGGGCGCGCCGGCGCTCTCGAAGAGCCGGGTAGTTCCGACCGGCTCGACCTGCCCCCCGGTCCGGCCATCGCCCAGCTCGCCGATCCGGGGGACCCCTGGCCGGTGGAGGGTCTGCGGCCCCTGGGTCGCAGGCTCGACTCCGAAGGAGCCCCCATCCTGCGCTACGCCGCCGGGGCCGTGCGGGTCGAGGAGCGGCCGCGTCCGCGCCTGCAACCGGGCGGGGCAAGGCTCGAACGCCGCTTCGAGCTCTTCGCTCCCCGGCCTGAACCCGACCTCTATCTGCGCCTCTTCCTGTGGCCGGGCGGTGGTGCCGACTGGGCTCCGCCGGTGGTCACCGAGGAGGGGGCGCTGCGCTACGCCACCCTCGACCCGCCCCTCGAGATCCGCCCCGTGGAGGGGGCGACGCCCCTGGCGGTGGTCGGTCGGGACGTGGCCCTGCTCGTGCCGATCCGCTTCGAGGCCTCCTCGCCCGGAGCCGGTGGCTCCCAGGCCGCGGCCTACCATGCCCGAGTCGTGATGGAGTACTCCTGGTGATTCTGCCGCTCTTGCTTTGCCTCTCCCTCGGGTCCACCCAGGAGCCCCTCTCCGAAGGTCGGGTCTACCGGTGCATCGACCTCTCTCCGGCGGACATCGTGCTCGAGGTCAGTGGAATCGCCCTCTTGGAGGATGGAACTCCCCTGGTCTGCACTCGACGGGGTGAACTCTATCGGGTCGAGAACGCCTACGACGAGAGCGGTCGGGACGTGATCTACCGCAAGGCCTTCGAGGGGCTACAGGAACCGATGGGGCTGCTCGTGCACCCCGACGGGTGGGTCTACTGCACTCAGCGGGGAGAGCTCTCACGTCTGCGTGACCGGGACGGTGACGGGCGCTTCGACGAGCTCGAGACCGTCTGTGATCGCTGGGGTATCAGCGGCAACTACCACGAGTACAACTTCGGCCCGCGCCTGGCTCCGGATGGTTCGCTCTGGATCACGACCAACAAGCCTTTCGGCGATCAACCCTTCGGCGTTCAGAAGTGGCGTGGATTTGCCCTGCGCATCACCGCCGACGGCCGCATGCATCCGATCGTCTGCGGTCTGCGCTCACCGAGTGGAATCCAGTTCTCCCCCTGGGGCGAGCCCTTCTACACCGACAACCAGGGCGAGTGGTGTGGGGCCAGCAAGCTGGCCCTCCTGCGTCCGGGCTCCTTCCAAGGGCATCCCCACGGCATCGAGTCCTGCCGGGATCCACTCTGGCCCTACGGCTACCCCGGTCCCGTACCGGACGGGGTCTTGATGGGCGAGGTGAGGGCGCAGATCCCCTCCTTCGAGATGCCGGCGGTTTGGTTCCCCCGGGACCGCATGGGGCGTGCCCCTGCAGGCATGGCCTGGGATACGACCGAGGGCGGTTTCGGCCCCTTCCCAGGGCAGCTCTTCGTCGGCGATCAGTACGAGGCCAGTGTCATGCGGGTCAGTCTGGAACGCGTGAACGGCCACTGGCAGGGGGCCTGCTACCCCTTCCGTCGCGGCTTGGGGTGCGGTGTCGTGCGGGTCGCCTTCGCCCCCGATGGTTCGCTCCTGGTCGGCGGCACCGATCGGGGTTGGGACTCGATCGGTACCAACGGGCTTGGGTACAGCTTCGAGCGGCTCGTCTGGTCGGGGGAGGTACCCTTCGAGCTTCGCACCATGAGCGCACGCAGCGATGGCTTTCGCCTGAGCTTCACCGCCCCCGTCGATCGAGCGCTGGCCTCCGATGCAAGCCTCTACCAGCTCGAGAGCTACACCTACCTCCTGCACGCCAGCTACGGCAGCCCGGAGGTCGAGCGCGAGAGTCTCGCAGTCGAGGAGGCTCGTGTTTCAGCGGATGGCCGGAGCGTGACCTTGAGGGTACGCGGTCTGCGGCCCGGCTTCGTGCATCAGCTCACTTTCCCTGGGCTGCGCAGCGCGGAAGGAGCCGCGCCCTGGCACGACCGGGCCTACTACACCCTGGTGGAGATTCCCGCCGCAGAGTGATCCGCTTCGCCGGTGCCGCGTCCTTGGGCTCAGCCGGCCTCGCGTGTCCCCTCGGCGATCAGTTGGGAGACATTCCAGATCGAGCGCGTTCCCTCGGTGGGGGGCAGACCGGGCTCGAAGGCGTAGCGCGCATCCCTGCGACTGAGCATGCGCTGGAAGACTCCGCGGACCTGGGTTTCGAGGGCCTCTTCGAGCTGGTCTCGGTCGATCCAGCCGCCGCGCGCCAGGAGTTCGCCCAGGGGATGTGCCGAACCGACCCGCTCGGCGAGGGCGCTGGCCAGCTCTCCCTCGGAGAGCGCTCCCTGGGCGACGAGGATCTCTCCCAGCCGGCACCCGTGGGGAGAGTGGTGGCTGAAGGCGTGGACCAACTCGCCCTTCCAGAAGTGCAACTCGATCGTCTCCTCGGGATGGGCGATCCGCAGTACGCCGCTCTGCCCTTCGGCGTGCAGGGCGCTGAACAGCTCGGTCAGGCTGAGGACGCCGCTGTCTCCAGCGAGGATACCGGCACCGAGGGGAGCGTCGGGAGGGGGCGCATTCACATCGAGGTTCCCCGAGAGGAAACCGACCAGGGACTGCAGCCGCTCCCGCAACCAGCTCGAGGAGGGGGGATTGGGAGATTTGGTCGGGGCGAGCTGTTCGCAAAGCGGCTTGCCCTCGAGGGCGTCCAGGGCTCGCCGCAGGTAGTGGCGTGCCCGCCGGACGTTCTCATCGAGGGCCTCGAGGCGCTCCTCTCTGCGCTCGTAGCGCAGGCCCTGGAGCTTGCCCCGCAGAACTTCCTGGAAGCGTCGGCTGAGGCTGTCGAGGCGCCTCAAGCCCTCTCGGGAGGAGTCGAGATCCATGGCTGTGACCGCCCGTTCTATCGGACTCCTAGGGGATCTCCCTGAATACCGATTTCCACGATCCGCCGCTGCTCTCGAGATCGAGTTCGAAGGAGTCGCCGAGGGGCAGGACGGCTTCTCGCGGCCCCCCTTCCAGGCCATAGAGTCGCAGGCGGCGCTCCCGCTCGGGCTGGGGAAACTCCCCCCGGTCCTCGAGGTGGAACGCAAGCCGGCCGCCGTGCAGCCGGGCTTGGATTCGGCGCCGCAGGTAGATCTCCTCCAGGCCCTCGCCGGGCTCCTCGAAAAGCTCCCCCTCGGCTCGCCCCCGAGGGTCGAGGTAGACGTGCCAGGTGCGCAGGGTGTCGGCCTCGCCCGTGTGGAGGCGCGCCTTCGCCTCGACGATGATCGAACCCGCCCGGGCGAGCACCGGGGTCCGGCCGAGGGGAGCTTCGAGGTGCGCCTGCCCTCCGGTCCAGACCTCACCCTCGCCCCCGTGCCGGAACCAACCCGCCCCGTTCTTGGGGAGCGGGACCGACCGCTCGCTCACTCCCGGGGCGAGGATGGGGGCGACCAAGAGGTCGTCTCCCAGGAGGAAGGCGTCGTCGACTTCCCACAGGTCGGGGTCATCGAACCAGAGGGGACGGCAGGGGGGCAGGCCGCGGTGGTGGGCCTGATCGAAGGCAGTGACGAGCATCGGCAAGAGGCGCATACGCCGCTCGAGGGCCGCGCGTACGTGGCCCAGGGCGGTGCGCCCCAGGCTCCAGGGCTCCTTGCGCGGGGAGTGCTTTTCCCCGTGGCCGCGGCAGAAGGGCAGGTAGGCGCCCAACTCGAACCAGCGCACGAAGAGCTCCTCGTCCACCTCCCCGAAAAAACCGCCCAGGTCCGGTCCGGAGAAGGGCTGACCCGAGAGCCCGAGGGAGAGCACCATCGGGACGGCCCAGGCCAGGTCTTCCCAGCGGCTCATGTTGTCGCCGGTCCAGGTGGCGGCGAGGTGTGACGTGGCGAGATGGGCGGAGCGTGTCAGGACGAAGGGGCGAGCGCTGGGCCGTGCCGCGCGTATTCCTGCGACCGTAGCTGCGCACATCAGATGCCCGTAGAGGTTGTGGAAGCGGGCGTGTTCGCCTCCGCCCATGCCGCGGTGCTGCGCGCTCTCCGGCAGGGTGCCGGTGGGAGTGCGCATCACGGAGGGCTCGTTCATGTCGTTCCAGACTCCCGCAAGGCCGCTCTCTTCGATCCAGCGCCGCACCAGGGAGGCCCACCAGGCGCGCGTCGATGCGCGCGTGAAATCGGGGAAGGCACACACCCCGGGCCAGACGCGGCCGTGGATCGCGTTCCCCTGGGAGTCCTCGACGAAGTGACGCCCTTCCCGGCCGGCGCGATAGGTGTCCGACTCTTCATCGACGGCGATACCCGGATCGACGATCGCGACCGTGTGGAAGCCCTGTTCGGCGAGCGCATCGATCAATCCCGGGGGATCGGGGAAGCGCTCGGGCTCCCAGGTGAAGACCCGGAAGCGATCCATGTGGTCGATGTCGAGCCAGATGGCGTCGCAGGGGATGCGCTCGGCACGCATGCGGGTTGCGACTGCGCGCACCTCGTCGGCGGAGGCGTAGGACCAACGACACTGGTGATAGCCGAGGGCCCAGTGGGGGGGGCGTTCGATCGGGCCGATCATGGCGGCCAGGGCCGCGAGCACCTCCCCTGGACTCTCGGCTTCGACACGGTGCAGGACACAGGGCTCTCCGTCGACGGCGAACTCCACGCCGTCCCGAGCCACGCTGGCCAAGAGTCGCCGGGGGGTGTCGACGAGGAGGCCCAGGCTGCCGCCTCCGGGGAGCTGGGCCAGGAGCCAGGGGTGGGATTGGTAGAGGGCGGGAGTGTGCTCGCCGTAGCACCAGGCATCGGTATTCCAGCAAAGGAGACTGCGACCGTTACGCAGCAGGGGGCCGGGGCTCGCCCCCAGCCCGTAGGCGTGGGTGCCCGCGGGCCAGTGGACCTGAATGCGAAGCGTGCTGTGGTCCCACTCGAAGCGCACCTCACCATCCGCTCGGACCGACTCGCGCTCTTCGAAAGCGAGGGGATAGGTCAGGACCGGAGAGGGGCGGCGGGGACTCCAACCCTCGATGCTCGGCGAGTAGGTCTCGATGCGCGCCGAGTGGGTGATCGGCCCGCGGGTCGATGCCCGTTCACGGTAGAGCGGCAGCGGATCGAGTGGGCACTCGGCGAGGGGCGCTACCGCATGGACGCGTGTGGGTCGTCGATCTTCAGGAGTCAAGGGGCTTGAGTTCGACCGTCGTTTCGGTGAAGTCCCTCCCCGGAGGAAAGGCGATGGAGTGCCAGCGGCTGCCCGCGGGTCCGGCAAGGGTCAACAGGACCCGCTGCGCTTCGACCCGGCGGGCGACCAGGCGGGGGTTGCGACTCGCTTCGCCCCGCCGCACGTTGAAGGGGAGCATCAGTTCGGGTCCGCTGATGAGGCGCAGCTCCCACTCGAGGCTGCGTTCGAGCTGCCCCGTTCCGAGGGGCAGTCCGGGATAGCCCCCCTTCGATGTGGGAGCGGTGCCTGTGCAGAGTGGTGGAACCCAGAGGGAGGCGTCGAGTGCGAGAGGTTGGCCCGCGCGTAGGGTCGCACGCAGCCGCCAGGTGGTCTGTTCCCCCTCGCGCGAGCGGTTCCAAACCAGGTCGACGCGCCGCTCTCCGCAGGCCACGCCGCGGAGGGCGATGCGGTCGACCCCGGGGGGGAGATAGGCGCGGCAAGCCAGCCCGGCTTGCTCTCCACTTCCCACGGCCCGTAATCCACAGAGCCCGACCAGCACTCCCTGGAGGAGCGCGGACTGGCTGAAGATCTGATGGGGGACGCTCGCCGGCAACAGCTCGGCGCGATCCCCGGGGAGGAATTCGGGCAGGTAGCCGGGCCCCGCGAAGCCGTCGAGTTCCACCTGTCCGCGCAGCACCTGCCAGGCGGCGTCGCAGTGGCCGGCGCGAAAGAGAGCCAGGACGTTGAAGCCGGTCAGGTAGGGAAAGACGCTGCCGGTGTTGTACTGCTCGGGGTCGTAGTGGGACCAGGAGGTGGCGAACATGCGCGCACCCCAGTCGCTCATCACCTCGGGGCGGTTCTGGTGCAGGGGATCGTCGGAGAGGTGGCGGGCGAGGGGCAGGCCGGTGTAGGCGGCGAGCTCTTCGAAGAGACTCCCGTCGTCGAGGCGTGCGAAGCAGAGCCGTCCGTCACCGGGGCGGCGCAGCGCTTCGAGGCCGGAGCGCGCACGCTCGATCAGAGCCTCCCAATCGGGTCGTGCGATCCCCCGGCGCTGCGCCAGGGCGAGCGCCCCCTCGAGACCGGAGAGGCAGATGCCTTGCAGGTAGGCCTCGGTGCGAATGCGCCCCGCCAGGGGGCCGGCTTCCACGGCCGCGATTCCCGCCCGGGGCACTTCGATTCCCCCCTCGGCGTCCATCTGCTGCGCGCACCAGGAGACGGCTCGCTCGACCGCCGGCCACAGTTCGTTCGCGAGCTCCAGGTCGCCGGAGATCTCGACGTAGTGGGCCAGGCAAGAGAGGAAGCCCGGGGTCTGCTGTCCCTTGGCGTAGGCATAGGGATAGTCGCCGTACCAATCGCACAGTTCCGCGGCGAGGGTGATCTCGTGGGTGAGCTTGCCGTCCGTGCGTTGGGTTGCAGCGGCGAAGCGGAAGATGTCGCGGCAGCCGGCGTAGTCCCCCAGCCATGCCAGGGCGCGGCTGGCGCAGAGGGCGTCGCCGTTGAAGAACCAGCCGAAGCCGGGGCGCTCTCCGCCCCGGGAGGGACCCAGTCCGGCGACCAGTCCGCGACCGATGCCGTCGACGCGTACCCAGCAGCGTTCGATGGCGATCTTGGACCACAGGAATGCACGCTCGAGGGCCGGGTCGCCCTCCACCTCGAGATGGGCGGTGCGGGCCAGGTAGTCACGCCAGTGTGCGCGCTGGAGTTCGAGCTCTTCGGGCCAGCTACGCAGCAAGCGACGGTAGAGCGCGCGGGCGTCGTCGCTGACGGCGTCGCAACGGGCGCGGCCTGCGACGGCCTGGTTGCCCCCCGCGCGCTCGGAATCGGAGAGGGGGCGCGGCCGGCGCTGGGCGCCGGCGATCACCACGGGCATGGGACCCTTGGCCGCCCGTGCCGGGGAGAGGGGCAGGCGCAGAGAGAGCTCCTCGGCCAGGCCGCGGTCCGCGTCGCGGGGCAGCTCCAGGGCTTCCGGCGCCCCGATCAGGGCGGCGAAGCGCCCCAGCTCCTCGGTCAGGAGAAAGGCGCCGCAGCTCGGATCCCGACCGCTGATCACCCCGCCCAGCCCCGCCGGCCACATGGGACGCAGGCGTGGATGCAGGCGCAGCACGACCTCGGCTTCGGGCTGCTCCTCCAGGCTCACGAGCAGGACGAGGCCGCGCTCCTCGCGGCAGGCGAAGATGTCGAGGGTGAGCCCGACCGCGGGCCAGGCGAGGATCAGCCCTTCGGGGACGACCTCGACCCGCCGCGCTCCCATTTCCCTGGGAGCACCCTCCCGCCAGAGCTCCACGCGCAGTCTGTCGAAGAGCTGCAAGGGCCACATCCAGCACTCGAGTTCCTCGGTGCCGAAGAGCGCCATGCGCTCGCCCACCGCCTCGACGTAGGCGGCCTCGCCGGCGCAGTCCTCTTCATTCAGCGTGAGGTGCGGGCCCTCGCCGCTCGCTAGGATGGACATGGCTTGAAGACATTAGCGAGAGCGCGAGCCCCCTGGAAGGTGATCTGGCTTGGGATCCTCGCCGCCTTGGCTTCGGCCCAGGAGCGTGTGCTGCACGTCATGGTGGAGGATCCCCTCCTGGCGGAGTCCTGGGAGTTGCTCGGCACCCTCTCGCGTGAGTTCGAGGCTCGACATGGGGGAGTGCGCGTCGACCTGCTCTCCCTGGGGGGGGCGGCGGGCACCATGGATCGGGTCAAGCTCTTGCTCGCCGGGGATGTGCCCCTCGACCTGACGCGCATCGACATCACCGAACTCGCCGCCTATCGGGAGGCGAACGCCCTGGTCGATCTGGAACCCTATTTCGAGGGGGATTCCGACTGGGATCCCCTCGAGTGGTTCCCGATCTGCTTGGACGCTTTGCGGGACGAGCGCGGGCACCTCTACGGTCTACCTCAGACTTTCACGCCCTACGTGATGTACGTCAACCTCACCCTGCTCGACTCGCTCGGCATCGAGCGGCCCGCGCGGGAGTGGAGCTGGGAGGAGTTCCACGCGATCTGCCGGCAGGTGACGGCGGACACGGACGGGGACGGGCGCACAGACCGTTTCGGGGTCTCACTCACCCAGTGGCTGCAGGCTCTAGCGCCCTGGATCTGGCAGGCGGGGGGGGAGCTGCTCGATCGGTCGGGGCGCGTCAGCCGCTGGAACGAGCCGCCGGTCGTCGAGGCGCTCACCTTCCTGCACACCCTGCTCCACGAGGAGGGCGTGGCCTCGGACGACGCCACCTTCGAGAATCAGCAGCGCCGGGGTCTCTTTCAAAGCGGGCGCACCGCCTTCTATGGACCGGTCGGTTACTGGGAGCGCTTCCGTTTGCGAGCGGTGCGCGAGTTCGAGTGGGACGTCCTGCCCCTGCCGCGCCATCGTCGGGCGGCGACGGCGGTCGCGATGTCGGTCTATGTCGTTCCGCGCACGGCGCGTCATCCCGAGCTGGCCTACGCCTTCCTGCGGGAGGTGCTGGGTGGGCTGCCCTATCAGACGCGTATGGGGGCGATCGGTAACGGACTTCCCGGCCTCATCGAGGCTGCCCACTCCGCCGCCGTCCGCAACCCCGGGGTTCCGCCCGCATCCTTCGACGTGTTCTTCGAGGTCCTCGGCGAGGCACGCTTCCTGCCGACCCTCGCCAACTGGCGCAAGATCGAGAGCCTGTGCCAGGCGGAGCTGGAGGGGGTCTTGCTCAGCGGTGACGTCGCCCCCGAGGAGGCTGCGCGGCGCATGGCCGAGAAGACCGACGCCTACCTCGATCTCGAGCGGCGCCGGGAGGCGCGGCCGCGCCTGCCGGGGGGCGTGATGTCGGCGGCGGTGGCGCTGGCGCTTCTGTTTGCCGTCGGCCTCTACCTCACCCGCCGCGGTCCGCCCCCCGCGCGGGCGGGTCGAGCCGAGGAGCGCGCCGCGGGTGCTTTTCTGTCGCTCTGGGCGGTGGGCTTCTTCGCCTTCCTGCTCGGGCCGGCCGTGGTCACCCTCGTGCTCTCCTTCTGTGAGTGGTCTCCCCTGCGACCACTCTCGGACATGGCCTACGCCGGCTTCGACAACTACACCCGGCTCTGGGGTGACGGGACCTTCCATACCTCGCTGGTCGCCACCACCCTGTATGCCCTGCTCTCGGTCCCCCTGACCCTCGCGCTCGCCCTGGCCCTGGCGCTGCTCCTGCGGGCCACATCGAGCCTCTCCAGTGCCGTGCGGACCGCGGTCTACCTGCCGGCGATCCTCTCTCCCGTGATCGTCGCCGCGCTATGGCACGTGCTGCTGGACGATGACGGCCTGATCAACGACCTTCTCGCCCTGATTGGAGCGGGGCGTCCCCGTTGGCTCGAGGATCCTTCCTGGGTCGTACCCGCCTTCGTATTGATGGCGCTTTGGTCGGTCGGGACCCAGATGCTGGTCTTCCTGGCGGGGCTCTCGGGCCTCGACCCGACCCTGGAGGAGGCGGCGCGGATCGATGGAGCGGGGCCCTGGCGACGCTTCGTCCACGTGATCCTGCCCCAGCTCACCCCGGTCATTCTCTTCAACGGCATCACCGGTCTGATCGCCGCCTTCCAGATCTTCGCCCAGCCCTACGTGATGACCCAGGGGGGGCCCGGAGACAGTTCTCGCTTCCTGGTGCTCTACCTCTACGAGAGTGCCTTCCGCCATCTGGAGATGGGCTACGCTTCGGCCATCGCCTGGGTGCTCTTCCTGCTCCTTGCGATCCTCTCCTTCGCGCTCCTGCGCAGTTCGCGCCGCTGGGTCCACTACGCATCGAGGAGCGTGGGTCGATGAGGCGCCTCGTGCTGCTCGCCGTGGGGCTCTTCTACGCCCTGCCGCTCCTGTTCATGCTCGAGGTGTCCCTGCAGGCAGAGGGCCGCGGGCTGGTCGACGGGCCCGGCGTGCTACTCCGGGATGGGGCACACTTCGAGAACTACGCCGCCGCCCTGGGTGCGATGGGAGGAGTTCCGCGACTCTTCGCCAACACGCTGCTCTTGACGGTGGTCTCGATCGCCGGGCAACTGCTCTGTTGCTCCCTGGCGGGGTACGCCTTCGCGCGTCTCGAGTTCCGAGGTCGCGAGGGGCTCTTCCTGTGCGTGCTGGCGACGATGCTTCTGCCCGAGCAGGTCAGCGCCATCCCTCGCTTCCTGCTCTTCCGCTGGCTTGGACTCGTCGACACCTTTGCGCCGCTCATTCTGCCCACGGTGCTCGGCGGGGCGCCCTTCTTCGTCTTCCTCTTCCGCCAGGCCTTCCTCTCCCTGCCCCCAGAACTCAGCGAGGCCGCCCGCATCGACGGAGCCTCGGAGTGGAAGATCTACTGGCGTGTCTGCCTGCCCCTCGTGCGTCCCATGCTGGCCACGGTCGGGGTGCTGACCTTTCTTGCGACCTGGAATGATTTTTGGGCGCCGTTGCTCTATCTGCTCTCCCCGGACAACCGCACGTTGACTCTGGCGCTGGCGGGCTTTCACCAGGGCTACAACACCGCCGTGGAGCACATGATGGCGGCCACGGCAGTGGTCATTGCTCCCTGTCTCCTCGTCTACTTCTTGACGCAGCGGCTCTTCCTCGGCGGGATTCGCACCGCCGCATCGAAACACTGATGGCAACCCTCTCCCTGCGCGGAATCCACAAGAGCTACGCTGCGAACGCCCCCGTCCTCGAGGGCATCGACCTGGACGTGGCCGCTGGGGAGCTGGTCGTCATCGTAGGACCCTCGGGCTGCGGCAAGTCGACCCTGCTGCGCATTGTCGCCGGCCTGATCCAGCCGAGTGCGGGGGAGGTGTGGATCGACGACCGCTGCGTCACGGATCGCCGTCCGGGCGAACGGGACGTCGCCATGGTCTTCCAGAACTACGCGCTCTACCCGCACATGACCGTCGCGAGGAACCTCGCCTTTCCCCTGCGCAACGCACGCCTGCCCCGCGCTCGCATCGCTGAGCGGGTGGCGGCCGCGGCTCGCTCCCTGGGGCTGGAGGGGCTCCTGGACCGCAAGCCGTCCCAGCTCTCCGGTGGCCAGATGCAGCGCGTGGCGGTGGGGCGTGCGATCGTGCGCGAGCCCAAGGTCTTCCTCTTCGACGAGCCGCTTTCGAACCTGGACACCAAGCTGCGCGGGGAGCTGCGCACCGAGCTGGCCGAACTGCACCGTCGCTTGGCGATCACCACCCTCTATGTGACCCACGACCAGGCCGAGGCGATGACCCTGGGGTCGCGCATCGTCGTCTTGCACGAGGGGCGGGTGCAGCAGATCGGCGCTCCCCTCGACGTCTTCGCCCGGCCGGCAACGCGCTTCGTCGCCGGGTTCATCGGATCACCACCGATGAACCTCATCGAGGGAGTGGCCGAGGGGGGGGTCTTCCACTGTGGACCCCTCGCGCTCGCGGGTGCACCGGCCGAGGGCCCCCTCGTGCTGGGAGTGCGCCCTGAACATGTCCGGGTGGTGTCCAGGGGTGGGACGGGGTTCGCTGTGCGGGCCGTCGAGGCCCATGGGAATCGGACCCTGGTGAACGCCGAATCGGGTGCTGCTCGGCTGCGCCTCTGCCTTGGGGGAGAGGTGCGGGTGAAGGTCGGGGAGCGGTTGGCGGTGGAAATCCCCCAGGATCGGCTGCACTGGTTCGGGGGGGGAAGCGGCCTCCGTCTCGAATCGGGATGAGGGTCAGCCGCGAATGTCCGGTTTTCCCGCCCCTCCCCGGGAAGGAGGGTGTAGCTTTGGTCAGGCAGAGGCGATTCCACGGAACCCGGAGAGCCGGGCCCGCGTCCAATCGTCCTCTGGCTCCCAACGGAGAGGCCCTCGAAGAGGCAACCGCCGCCGGCGGTAGACCTTTGACGGCTCCCTGTCGGGGGTGTATACCTAGGTATGGTTCTCTCCAAGCCTTCAATCCTCTAAGGAGATTGGTTAATGCTTCGTTCCTCGCTTATCGCGGCTAGCGCCGTGGTTCTCTGTGCCACCTCTTCTGCTCAGCAGCAGGTCCAGGCCCAGAAGTTGATTTCCCCGATCCGTGACGCTGGTATCTACCACGTCGCCACCGGCACCTGGACCCGTACGGGCTCCACCGCCAACATCGGCCCCGACACCATCTACAGCGCCACGGCCCCCTCGGGCTACTTCGGCGTTGGTTGGGAAGGCGGCACCGGCGTTGACGAAGGTACTCTGCCCGGCACCACCAACCCCAACATGGGGCCCCAGGACGCCTACAGCATCGACGGCTTCCAGTTCG
>JALWOP010000266.1 GCA_027083445.1 Planctomycetota bacterium
GTCGTCTACAACGGCGACGGGACCTTCACCTACACGCCGGCGCCGAACTTCAACGGCACGGACACGTTCACTTATACGGTCAGCGACGGTGCGGGCGGCCAGGCGACGGGCACGGTCACGCTCCAGGTCGCGGCCGTCAACGACCCGCCCGTCATCGGTGCCGATCCGGTGCTGGCCGTGACGGCCGGCCAGTCGGCGACGACGGGCAATGTGCTGGCCAACGACACGGACCCCGAGGGCGCGACGCTGACGATCCCGACCTTCGATGCCGTGAGCGCGAACGGCGGCACGGTCGCCTACAACGGCAACGGCACGTTCACGTATACGGCGCCGGCCGGACTGTCGGGCACGGACAGCTTCAGCTACACGGTCTCGGACGGGGTCGGTGGCCTGACGGTCGTGACGCAGACGGTCACGGTCAACGGCCTGCCGGTCATCGTGGCCGATCCGCCGACGGCGGCCGTCGAGGACACGCCCGTGACGACGGCGAACGTGCTGGCCAACGACACCGACCCCGAGGGCAATCCGCTGACGGTCACGGCCTATGACACGACGAGCGCAAATGGCGGCACCGTCGTCTACAACGGCGACGGGACGTTCACCTACACGCCGGCACCGAACTTCAACGGCACGGACACGTTCACCTATACGGTCAGCGACGGTGCGGGCGGCCAGGCGACGGGCACGGTCACGATCCAGGTCGCGGCCGTCAACGACCCGCCCGTCATCGGTGCCGATCCGGCCCTGAATGTCTCAGGCGGTGCCTCGGCCGTCACGGTGAACGTGCTGGCCAACGACACGGATCCCGATGGTGACCCGCTGACGATCCCGGCCTTCGATGCCGTGAGTGCGAACGGCGGCACGGTCGTCTACAACGGCAATGGCACGTTTACCTACACGGCCCCTGGCACCCTGGCCGGTGCCGACAGCTTTGGCTACACGGTCTCGGATGGTCAGGGCGGTCTGGCCACGGGTGTCGTCAACATCAATGTCGCGGCCAACCAGCCCCCGGTCATCGTGGCCGATCCGCCGACGGCGGCCGTCGAGGACACGCCCGTGACGACGGCGAACGTGCTGGCCAACGACACGGACCCCGAGGGCAATCCGCTGACCGTCACGGCCTATGACACGA
>JALWOP010000267.1 GCA_027083445.1 Planctomycetota bacterium
ATCATAGTCCGCTCACCCGTCGGCACCCGTGCTTTCCCAAGCTCGGAGGGAGTGGGGTTCGGCATGCCGCCCCCGTTTCGGTCCAACCCCGGCGGCGTAGACTGGCGGACCCATGCTCCATGCTCCCAATCCCATCCTCGTGCGCCTGTGGCGGGGCGAGCGGATCGAGTCGGTGCATCGGGGAGCTTGGGCCCTGGTCGACAGAGCGGGGCGCTGCTTGGAGGGGGCGGGCGAGGTGGATGAACCGATCTTTGCCCGTTCGGCGATCAAGTCTCTGCAGGCCCTGCCCCTGGTCGAGAGCGGGGCGGCCGATGCCGCCGGATACGATTCGGCCGATCTGGCCCTGGCCCTCTCTTCCCACAATGGCGAGCCGATCCACACCGAGCGGGTGGCGGCGATCTTGGAGCGGCTCGACCTCTCGCCGGCCGATCTGCGTTGTGGGCCGCAGGTGCCGGGAGACGAAGGGACCCGGCGGGCCCTCTTTGCCGCGGGGGGGGAACCCAGCCCCCTGCACAACAACTGTTCGGGCAAGCACGCGGGCTTTCTGGCCCTCGCCCGTCACCTGGGTCAGGACCCGCTCACCTACCTGGAGGTGGACGGGGAGGTCCAGCAGGCGGTGCGTGCCGCGGTGGCGAAGTTCACCGGCCTCCGCCCCGAGAGGTTGGACTACGCGATCGACGGTTGCTCCGCGCCGACCTGGCGCATGCCCCTCTCCGCCCTTGGGCGTGCCTTTGCCACCTTCAGTAGCACGGCCGAATCGCCCGCTTGCCGACGTCTCTGCGAGGCCGCCGCTGCCCACCCGCGCCTGATCGCCGGCACCCACGGACGCCTCTGCACTGAGATTCTCCGTGCCACCGCCGGTCGCCTCTTCCCCAAGATCGGCGCCGAGGCGGTCTATGCGGTGGGGCTCTGGGAGCAGGGGGTGGCCCTGGTAGCCAAGATCGACGACGGCGCCTTCCGCGCGGTCCACGCCCTCATCGTCCATCTCCTGCGCACTCTCGAGCTACTTCAACCCGGCGAGGCCGCCGCCCTGGCCCATTGGGTCGACGCTCCCCTGCGCAATCGCGCGGGGCTGGCGGTGGGCCACCTGGAGGTGACGGTATAGCCGATCCGCCCCGCTACTCTCTGACTCCATGTTCCCCTTCAGCCAGCCAGGCCGCATGCCCGGCCTATCACCCCTCGTGTCCACCGTGCTGGCCCTGTTGCCTCTCAGCGTGTTCCCCTTCGGGGATGGCGGGGCCTCCTCCCCGCGCGGGAGCGGTGTAGCGGCTTGGACTCCGCGGCGCTACCGCTGTCTCCGGGCGACTGCCCCGCCCGTGATCGACGGGCGGTTGGATGACGCGTGTTGGAAAGCGGTGCCCTGGACCTCGGTCTTCGTCGACATCGAGGGGCCGCAGAGGCCCGACCCGCCCCTGCGCACCCGGGCCAAGATGTGCTGGGATTCCCGTGCCTTCTACTTCGCCTTCGAACTCGAAGAGCCCCACGTCTGGGCCACCCTGAAGCAGCGCGATGCGGTCATCTTCCAAGACAACGACATCGAACTGTTCATCGACCCCGACGGCGATACCCACGCCTACTACGAACTCGAGGTCAACGCCTTCGGCACCGAGTGGGACCTGCTTCTGATCAAGCCCTATCGGGACCACCCCTCCCCTGCGGTCACCGGCTGGGACATCGCGGGACTGCAGACGGCGGTTCACGTCGACGGCACCCTGAACGATCCCTCGGACCGGGATCGGGGCTGGAGCGTCGAAGTGGCCATTCCCTGGCCGGCTCTGGGGGAGGGGAGCGTGGCCCCCTCGCCCCCCCGGGCGGGGGACCTGTGGCGGGTCAACTTCTCACGGGTCGAGTGGGAGACCGTGCAGGACGGGACCCTGACTACCAAGGCCTGCGATCCCACCACCGGCAAGCCGCTCTCCGAACACAACTGGGTTTGGTCCCCCCAGGGAGCGATCGCCATGCATCGTCCCGAGGAGTGGGGGCTGGTCCTCTTCGACGGTGGTGAGGGAAAGACCCCCTGGCCCGGTGACCTGGAGGAGGAGCTGGGCGCCCGCGCGGCCCTGCGGCGCCTTTACTACGCCGAGAAGGCGTACCGCGCAGGCCACGGCTGCTATGCGGCGGATGCCGGAGAGCTTCTCGGTGCACCGGACGAGGAGCTGGGCGGCTACCGCTGGCCCCCCAGCGTCGACTGCACCCCGAGCGGCTTCGAAGCGCTCCTTTCCCGCCCGGACGGTAGGACCCTGCACATCACCCAAGATGGCCGCATCTGGCGCGTAGGTGGGGCGCACTGAGCCGGTCGGTGGGGAGGTGCGGAAGATCCTGATCGCGCCAGCCGCCGGTCCCAGAGCAACCGGATGGTCCATCGGGGTGAACTCGTGGTCCGGCCGATCCGTCCCCTTGGGGCCTGCTAGACTGCGTGGGACATGGGTGAGGTGAAGCTGCCGCCGCCGTTGGCCCCGGATGCCCACAAGGGAGATGCGGGGCGTCTTTTCGTCCTGGCGGGGAGCGCGGCTTTTCCCGGGGCGGCGCTCCTCTGTGTCGAGGGAGCCCTGCGCGGCGGCGCGGGGCTGGTCACCCTGGGGGCCTTCGAGCCCTCCCTCGCCGGAGCCCTGGTCGCCCGGCGACCGGAAGCGACCCTGCTCGACCTGTCCCAAAGCAGCGATCTCGTCACCGGTCACCTGCCCCGGGAGATCGCGTCCCACCGCCACCAAGGGCGCGTGGCCGGTCCCGGACTCGGAGCGGGGAGCCTCACCCGGCAGCTCGTGCGCTGCCTGCTCGAGGACTCCTTCCAGGGACCGCTGGTCCTCGACGCCGATGCCTTGAACGTCGCCGCCCCCTTTCTCGAGCAGGGGCGCAACTATCCCGGATCCCTCTTCCTGACTCCCCATCCCGGCGAGGGCGCGCGTCTCTTCGGAAAGGCCATTCCCAAGGAGGAAGCGGGACGGATCGAGGCGGCCGGAGAGCTCGCCCGTCGCGCGGGGGCGATCTGCATTCTCAAAGGCGCGGGCAGTGTCGTCAGCGACGGCGAGCGCTCCTGGATCTGTCGCGCGGGTAACCCGGGTATGGCCACCGGCGGAACCGGCGACGTGCTCGCAGGTCTCCTCGGCGCCTACGCCCTGCGTATCGGCCCGGAATTCTCTCCCTTCGAGGCCGCCTGCGCCGCGACCTGGGTCCACGCCCGCGCCGGGGATCGAGCGGCACAGACCCTGGGACGTTTCGGCATGCTCGCCGGCGACCTGGCCCTCGAAATCGCCGCCGTGCAGCGGTCGGAGGAATCACGATGAGCGCGGCCGGAGGGGTCTTCGCCCTCGCGCTGACCCTCCTTGCCCTCCTCCCGGGTCGGGACCCACTGGGGGGGGGGTCGGAGGGGGAGGCGATCGCCCGGGAGCGGGAGTGGCGCGTGCGTGAGTGGGCCCTGGCGCAGGCCCGGGGTGAGGTCGCCGAGGGGCTCGCCGCGGCCCTCGCCGACTCCGATTGGCAGGAGCGCTACGCCGCCCTCGACGCCCTCGCGCGCACTCCCCTCGCCGCCCGCAGCGGTCTGGCACAGCACCCGGTCGCGAGCGCTCTCTGGGATCCTCATCCCCTCGTTCGCAGCGCCGCCCTCGAGGTCTACGCCGCCGCAGCCGAGCCGCCGCCGATCGAAGCCCATGCCCTGGCACGGGACCCGATCAGCGGAGTGCGCCTCGCCCTCGCCCGCGCCCTCGCCCGCAGCGAACCCGGTCCGGCCGGCCGGGCGGTGCTGCTCGAACTCGCCCTCGGCGAGGGGCGCGCGGCCTCCACCGCCCGCCGCGGTCTACTCACCCTGGGGCCGGAGGCGAGCGACGCCCAGCTCACCCTCCTCTCGGGCGATGCGGAGGAACTCCTCGAAGCCTTGCCTCTTCTGCGGCGTGCTCCGATTCGCGCCGAACTGGTGCGCGGGCTGCGCGAGCGCGCCCGCACTCCCCTCGCCCAGGCCCTGGTCGAAGCGTTGGCCCTGCATGGGGAACTCGACCAGGAGGGCAGCGCCGCGGCGGGCTTCCCCCCCGCGGATCGGGAGCGGCTCGCAGGGGGCTGGCGCATGGCCGAACCCGGGGAGCACGAACTCTTTGGGCTGCGCGAACTGTGGCTCGAGGTCGCCCGGGAGGGGGACGCCACCCTGGCCCGCGCCCTACTCACCCGCGCGCGCGAGCTGCTCGAACAGGAGCGGGAAGGCGCCCTCTTCCTCGCCGAATGCGCCGCCCAGGCCGTCCCGCCCGAAGAGGCGATCGCCCTGGCGGGAGACCTGCCTGAAGCGCTCGCCGCCGAGGTCTGGGGCGCGGTGCTGCCGCCCCTGCGCTATCTCGACCGGGAGAGCACGCTGCGCTGGCTCGCACCGGACGTGGATCCGGACCTGCGGCTCCAAGTCGCGAGTCTGGTCGCCGAACACTACTTGCAGAGCGGGGATCCCTCCGCCCAGGCTCTGCTCGTCGATCTGCTCGAAGATGGGGATCCCAGCCTGCGGCGGGGCGCCTTCCACTGGCTGGCGGAGATTCCGGAGGATGGGCCGGGCGGCGCCCCTCCCTTCGAGATTCTGCACCGCTCCTGGTTGCGCTACCCACCCGCCCAGCGGGAGCTCGACCTGCGCTCCCTGCCGCGGGACCGCCCTCCCCAGCCCTTCCGTGACGATCTGCTCGCCCTCTGTGCCGATCCCCTGCACCGAACCGCCTCGCTCCTCGAGCTCCTCGGGACCTTCCGCCGCGATGCCGAGGTCCAGGCGACACTCACCCGCTGGCTCGACGAGGAGCTCCGCGGCCTCGAAAAGGCCCGCGAAGGTCGGCGCTGGCGCTTGCACGAGGCGCGTGCAGTCGCTCTGGTGCGCGCCCTGGCCCCCCCGGCGACCCAGCCCATCGCCGCGGCCAG
>JALWOP010000268.1 GCA_027083445.1 Planctomycetota bacterium
TCTGGAGCGAGGGGCAGCCCCTCAGAGGGTAGTCGACGGGTAATATACTTCACCTATGCCCCGCCAAGTGAAGCTCTCCCCCCATCTTACTCCCGCCGAGCTGGATGCTGCCATCCAATCCAGCCTTGACCCCATCCAGCGCCGTCGTCTCCGTGCGATCCGGCGTCTGCAAGATGGTGTTGCCGCCCGTGATGTAGCAGCTGAGTTCCAGAAGTCACGCGCGTGGCTCTCCACAGCCATCCGCCTCTACAACGACGGTGGTGTCGATGGACTTCGAGATCGACGCCATGAAAATTCGGGTCGTCCGATGCTCCTGAGTGCATCTCAGCTTGAGCAGGTTGAGCAGGCATTGCAGCATCCGCCTGAAGAGGGAGGCCGGTGGAATGGAGCCAAGCTCACCCGATGGGTTCACAAGAACCTCGCCATCAAGGTCCACCGAACCTGGGGCGCGATGTACCTCAGGCGAAAGGGATGGACATGCCGCCCCCTCGCACCACCTCCACAGGACCACGCGCAACAAGCCGCCCAACAACAGAGGACGGAACACGAACCCAAAGCCGCCCCGTTTTCCTCCGCCTCGCGAGCACCCAGCGGCCTCCCCTTTGCAAAGACCCCCTATCCATCCGATCTCACCGATGAGCAGTGGGCGATCTTGGAGACGCTGCTGCCAGCGCGCAACTCTGCGACATCACTGCGTCGGGTGGTGGATGCGGTGCTGTATGTGCTGCGCACGGGCTGTCCATGGGACTACCTACCCAGAGACTTTCCTCCCCTCGGCACGGTGAAGACGATCTTCTATGAGTGGGTGGAGCGTGGGGTATGGCCCGAGGTGGTTGCGGTGTTGCGAGAGCGTTGGCGGGTGCGGGTTGGCCGAGATGTCTGCCCCAGCCTGGGCCTCATCGACTCCCAGTCCGTGAAGACCTGTGAAAAGGGGGGCCTCGAGGTTACGATGGAGGAAAGAAAATAAAAGGTAGAAAGCGTCATATCATAGTGGACGTGGAAGGGGTGCTGCTGGAAGCTGCTGTGCACGAGGCCAACATTCAGGATCGCGATGGTGCCCGACAGCTCATCAACAATGACCTCAAGGCGACCTACCCTCGCCTTGAGGTGGTCCTTGGAGATGGTGGC
>JALWOP010000269.1 GCA_027083445.1 Planctomycetota bacterium
AAGGGTTTGTCTTGTTAACCTCTCCTTCGGAAGGAGACCCGATCTTCTTGCCTGCCGGATCCCAGCTCTATTCACCGGATGTCGGCCGATCTCGGGTCCGTGGACCCCGCAGGAAACAGGATCTAGGTAGCTTGGGACAGGCCAGGTACCGCTGTGGTGGGTTCAGGCCGGCAGAACTGGGCGACCTCCTTCCCGGTACCCGCGCTCTGAAGCATTCCGGGGCCTGGGCCGCCCTGGTTCCTAGGGCCTACGAAGGAATGGGACCTGCGCAGGATGGCTTCCCGGCACTAGACTGAAGCGGTCTCGCGTACCCGCTCTCTTGAACGTTCGCTCGACTATGTGGAGCTTGCGCTCACGCTTTGATGTTCACAATTCGGAGATTGTCCCATGCGTACTTCCCCCTGGCTTCTCGCCGGCATGCTCGTTCTTCCCGCACTGCCTTTTCGAGGACTGGCTTTTCGAGGACTGGCTTTTCGAGGCCCTTCGAGAATCGGGATGGCACCCGAAGCCGATGTGGGCCACCTATGGATCGTCGACGGCAACGGTGGCGGAGACTTCATCGATATAGCTACCGCAGTGGCCGAAGCCGTGGATGGGGACACGATCCTCGTGCGGCCCCTGCTGGAGGAGGATGCGGCCTACGCACCCTTCACGATCGACGACAAGGATCTGCGGGTCGTGGCAGAGATGGATTCCGTTCCGGTCGTGGAGAGTTGCGAGGTGAGAAACCTCTCCGACTGGAAGCAGGTCGTCATCAGCCACATCCTCTTCGACCCATCCCTCAGCACTAGCTGTGGGCCGGAGATCGCCATTCGGATCGACGCCTGCGAGGGCTCCGTGCGCCTCAATCAGTGCATCGGCAAGTTTGCAGAACAGGGACTCATCGTTCGTGACTCCCTTGATGTGGTGGCGGACGGCTGCTCCTTTGGAGGCCTCGACGTCCAGGAGGCAGAGACCTACATCCAGAACTCGAGGGTCGCGACGTGGTATACCGGTTCCGGCGCGTGGAGCGGCTCGCTCCCGTACACCTTGAAGGGATGTGCGGGGATGCTCGTCGATGGAAGTGAGGTTTGGGTAGAGAGCGGCGGCCTCAGCGGTGCAGCAGGTGGAGATGCCTGCCCGGGATCGACCTGTCCCCAGGGCGGCCCCGGCCTGAGCCTGGTGGGAGTTGGAGCGGTCCACGCTTCCCAGGACACCTACATGATCGGGGGGATCGGGGGTTATGGCGGATGGTACTTGGGATGTGTGCGCTGCGGGGATCACGGTGTTCCCTATGAGGTCGAAGATGGTTCCAGCCTCGATTTCCATTCTACTCCGCTGCCTAGGATCCTCGCCAAGACGGCTGTCGAAGCGGGTGGCATGTATGATTTGGCGATCTCTGGTTTGCCGGGCGCCCGGGTGTTCCTGCGCCGCAGTTCGCGGACCGACTTTCAAGTCGTCTCCGCCGAACAAGGAATCGACTTCATCGGCAGCACGATCGGCTTCGACGGAATCGATTTAGGGGTGATCCCGGATACCGGGATCTTGAGGAAGAGCCTGCCGGTGCACAAGCTCCTTGCCTACAGCGGTGTCGGTAATCCCTGGGCCGGTAAGCTGGCGCGTACGCTCTATCTGCAGCCCCACATCCTGGGGGGTGACGGCCAGCCCGTTTATGGGAACGTGATGGCGGTCACCATCTATGCCAAGGGGATCATCGAAGATCTGCCACACCCGCAGCGTCTCTATGTCGATATCGACGCTCCGCCGGGTGGGGACGGGCTGAGTTGGGCGACGGCGTACCAGTATCCCTGGGATGCGATTCAACCCCTGTACCTACAGCCCAACCCCTATCCCGGTCGGACCGTGGAGATATGGGTGGCAGAAGGCCTCTATCGGGGACAGGAACACTGGCACGGAATCAACATTTCCGGACCTATCACGGTGCTGGGAGGTTTCAAGGGCGACGAGACGGATCGAGACGCAAGGAATCCCGAATTGCATCCGGTGGTGATCTCGGGGGATGTGAACGGGGACGATACGGTTTCGGGAGACAACCGTGACGACAACCTCTTGATCGGCGCGGATGTGAGGTTTGGGTCATACTCAGGTGTGCGATTGCATGAACCCCCGCGGATTGAAGGGATCACCCTGCAGGGATACACCCTAGTGGGGTGCCGGATGGGGGGCGGAGTCGTACGCAACTGCGTCATTCAAGATTGTGCCAGGGGGGCGGAATTGCTGAGTGAGGGCAGCTTCGAGGGCTGTAGGATCCTCCGCTGTGGGCTCCAAGACGCCAATGCCGACGGTGCGGTCAGGGTTCGCGCACCCTGGATTCATTCCTATCAGATCCTGACGACTTTGTACGGTCCAGACCCGGGCCGTGCACGCATCGTGAATTGCCAGATCATCGGTAACGAGGGGAGCGAGGGTGGAGGTGTGACGATCGAAGATGGGGTCGATGCATCTGTCGTCCGGTGCCTGGAGGTGGTGAACTGTGAATTCAACCACAACAATGGTCTCCTAGGTGGGGCCATCTATGCCGCGGAGGATGAATGGTCCGCCTATCGATTATTGATTGAGAATTGTACCTTTTTCGACAACCGCGCCGCTCCAGAATGGTCCGCAGGTGGTTTCTTCAACCACAACGGTCTGTCCCAAAGTGCCGCGGATTTCACGGTGCAGATTCGCAATTCCATTTTCTGGTCCAACTGGGCCGGCAACTCCAACTCCGAATTCGCACAGATTGGCGGAGACAGTTGGGATCCCGCGGTCTACTCGGTCCAGGCCAACTGCATCATGGGCTACGCCACCATGGGGGGAGAGGGGAACATTCCCGACCACCCGAAGTTCGAAGACATCCTTGGGCAGGACGGTATTCCTGGGACCGGTGATGAGGATCTGTCGCTGATGATCGACTCCCCCTGCGTCGACGCCGGCTGGAACTCGCTGCTGCCTGCGGACTGGCTGGATCTCGATGGCGACGGAGACTGGAGCGAGGCCCTTCCGGTGGATCTGCGCTACGGGGAACGCAGGTTGGATGGTGAGCGGCAGGATACCGGCATGGGAACTCCTCCCATCGTCGACATGGGGGCCTATGAGCGGCACCCCACGGGCTTGACCGGTCGCTAGATCGACGGGGTCCCCTTCACCTCGACGGCGTAGCACCGCCCCCCCCACTAGTGGCGGGGGCGGTGGGTTCACGCGGGTGGGCTAGAGCGAAGCCCGGCCCCGGTACTCGCAGATTGAAGCAGTCTAGGGCCTAGGTTGCCCGACTCCTGAGGCCCTACACCGGAATCGGCCTGCACGGGATGGCTTCCCGGCACTACACTGATTTGGGTCTCGCGTACCCGTTCTCTTGAGCGCTTGCGCACCCGCCTTGGAGTTCACAATTCGGAGATTGTCCCATGCGTACTTCCCCCTGGCTTCTCGCCGGCATGCTCGTTCTTCCCGCACTGCCTTTTCGAGGACTGGCTTTTCGAGGCCCTTCGAGAATCGGGATGGCACCCGAAGCCGATGTGGGCCACCTATGGATCGTCGACGGCAACGGTGGCGGAGACTTCATCGATATAGCTACCGCAGTGGCCGAAGCCGTGGATGGGGACACGATCCTCGTGCGGCCCCTGCTGGAGGAGGATGCGGCCTACGCACCCTTCACGATCGACGACAAGGATCTGCGGGTCGTGGCAGAGATGGATTCCGTTCCGGTCGTGGAGAGTTGCGAGATCAAGAACCTCTCCGACTGGAAACAGGTGGTCATCAGCCGGCTCGACTTCCGTCCGCCCTGGAGCGGTAGTCAGAAGGAGCAGGTCGCCCTCCTGATAGATGGTTGCGAGGGCTCGGTGCGCCTCAATCAGTGCCTCAGTTGGGAAGCGAACAAGGGGCTGTTCGTCCGCGACTCCCTTGATGTCGTAGTGGACGGATGCTTTGCCATTGGTGAGTCCGTTCGGGAGGCACAGGCCTACATTCAGGACTCCAGGGTCGCGATGTGGTATCCCAGTTTCTACGCGGAGACCGGGTGGGTCCCGAATACTATCGATGGCGCCGCGGGTATGACCGTCGAAGGCGGCGAGGTTTGGGTGGAGAGAGGTGCGCTCGCCGGAGCTGAAGGCCGAGACGATTGCGGGGGGGTGAACTGTCCTCAGGGCGGCCCCGGCCTTAGGTTGATCGGAGGTGGAGCGGCCCACGCATCCCAAGACACCTTCATGATTGGGGGTATCGGGGGCTACGGAGGGGGGTATTTGGGATGTGTGCGCTGCGGAGACCACGGCGTTCCGTATGAGGTGGAGGATGGTTCGAGCCTTGACTTCCAAGCCGCTCAGCTCCCCAGAGTTCTGGGGAAAACATCTGTCGTGGCAGGGGGGATGTACGATTTGGCGGTCTCAGGTTCGCCCGGTTCACGGGTGTTCCTTCGCCGCAGTTCGCGGACCGACTTTCAGGTCGTCTCCGACGGGCGCGGAATCGATTTCATCGGCAGCACGATTGGCTTCAACGGTATCGATCTAGGCGTGATCCCGGATTCCGGAATCTTGAGGACGAGCCTGCCGGTACACAAGCTCCTCGCCTATAGCGGTGTCGGTAACCCCTGGGCCGGAAAGCTGGCGCGTACGCTCTATCTCCAGCCCCACATTCTGGGGGATGACGGTCAGCCCGTCTATGGGAACGTACTGGCGGTCACGATCTATGCCAAGGGGCTCCTCGAAGACCTGCCGCATCCACAGCGCCTCTATGTCGATATCGACGCTCCGTCGGGTGGCGATGGTCTGGGGGTGTATCAGTAGCGGTGTAAATTTGCTGGCTACCTGACCGAGCGGAGGAAGGGCTCTCGCTTTCGAGAGGAGCCCTTTCGGAGCGGTCGGGTGGCGTGGCCGGCCATCTCGGTGTTTCGTGTT
>JALWOP010000270.1 GCA_027083445.1 Planctomycetota bacterium
TCGCGGGGGCGCGGAGTCTACTGATCCTCGCGGGGCGGGGGAAGCGCGCCGGAGGGGTTTTTTGGGCTGGAGCGGGGCTAGGAGGCGGCGAGCCCCGGATCGACGAGCCCCGCCTCCTCGAAGCCCCTCTGCCGCAGGAGGCAGGCATCGCAGGCCCCGCAGGCCCGGGGTCTCTCGGCGCTGCCCCGAGGGTCGTAGCAGGAGAGGGTCGGGGCGAGATCGACCCCCAGCGCCTTCGCCCGGCGCACGATCTCGGCTTTGGAGAGGTCGAGCAGGGGCGCACGCAGGCGGACCCGCTCACCGCGTTCCACCGCGGCGGCGGTGGCGACGGACGCCAGGGCCTCGAAGGCCTCCAAGAACTCCGGGCGGCAGTCGGGATAGCCCGAGTAGTCCACCGCGTTGACGCCGAGGTAGATGTCGCGGGCGCCCAGGATCTCGGCCCAGCCGAGGGCCACGGAGAGGAAGACGGTGTTGCGGGCGGGGACGTAGGTCACGGGCACGCCCTTTCCGATCTCCTCCTCGGCGCGGTGCTTGGGCACGGGAATGTCGTCGGTCAGGGCGGAGCCCCCCAGGGCCGCCAGATCGAGCTCCACGATGCGGTGGTCCTCGACCCCGAGCTGAGCACAGACGCGCCGGGCAGCGGTCAGCTCGAAGGCGTGACGCTGCCCATAGCGAAAGGAGAGGGCGTGGGGGGTGAAGCCCGCCGCCAGCGCCTCGGCGAGGGTGACGGCGGAGTCCATCCCCCCCGAGACGAGGCAGACGGCGTGGTGGGTCATGGGACTCGGGGCCAGTCTAACGCGCCTCGGCGCCGCCCCAGCCCACCCGAGCGCCGCCGGGGGGCGCTCCAGGCCCGATCCGGTTGAGACTTGCGCCGCTCGGCCTAACCTGGTTGCCCACAACTCCGATCCCAAGCCCCCTTCCCCCACCCCACACCCGTGAGCGCACCCACCTCTGAACAGGTCCTCGACGCCCTGCGTCAGGTCATCGACCCCGATCTCCACAAGGACATCGTCTCCTTGGGCTTCGTCACCAAGGCCGAGGTCTCCGCTGACGGTGACCTGGACGTGGTCATCAACTTGACCACGCCGGCCTGTCCTCTAAAGGCCGAGTTGGAGGCCGAGGCGCGGCGCCATCTCGAAGCCCTGCCCGGGGTGGGCGCGGTCAAGCTGGAGATGACCGCGGTCATGCGCGAGAACCAGCGCCCCGCCGGCAACCTGGGGGCCAACATCAAGCACATCGTCGCCGTCTCTTCGGGCAAGGGGGGGGTCGGCAAGAGCACGGTCTCGGTCAACCTCGCCTGTGCCCTGGCCCACACCGGCGCGCGGGTGGGGCTGCTCGACTGCGACATCTACGGCCCCGACATCCCGATGATGATGGGGCTGGCCGGTCAACCGGAACACGGCGGCACCCCCGACGCCCCCAAGTTGATTCCCAAGGAGCGTTTTGGGGTCAAGACCATGTCGGTCGGTTACCTCCTCCCCGAGGACAAGCCTGCGGTCTGGCGCGGCCCGATGGTGCACAAACTGATCGAGCAGTTCCTCTCCGACGTCGACTGGGGTGAGCTCGACTATCTGCTGGTCGACCTGCCTCCGGGAACGGGTGACGCGCAGCTCTCGCTGGCCCAACTCGTACCGCTCACCGGTGCCATCCTGGTGACCACTCCCCAGGCGGTGGCCACCTTCGACGTGGGCAAGGCGATCAGCATGTTCCAGCAGGTGAACACTCCCATCCTGGGGGTGGTCGAGAACATGTCGGGCTATGTGATCGAGGGCATGGTCGAGGGTGGTCAGGCGGGAGGGCGCGTCCATCTCGCCCTCGGCAACCGTGAGGAGGTGCTCGACCTCGACCCCGAGGGTCGTTTCCGCACGGTGGTCCACATGTTCGGCCAGGGGGGCGCCGAGCGACTGGCCGGTCGCCACGGATTCCCGGTCCTGGGGCGCATCCCGCTCAATCCGGAGGTGCGTGTCGGCGGCGACGGGGGCGATCCGGTGGTCGTTTCGGACGCCTCTTCACCCCTGGCCAAGGCCTTCACCGAGATCGCCGGTCAGGCTGCGCAGCGCATCGCCATGCAGGCCTTCGCCTCCCTGCCGATCCTCGACTGAGGCGCTACGCGCCGGAAAAACCGGAAAGAGCTTCCGGAATCCAGCCCGAGACGGATCCTCGGGGGCAAGAGTCCCCTGCCCCGAGGAGCCCATGTCCGTTCGAGCCAGCCACATCAAGCGTGTGATCGCGACCGGAGTCTTCAAGGTGCTCTACCACCGCAACCTGCGCTGGAGCACGATCCGGGATCAGCCCATGACCCTGCTCTTCGACAGCGTGGCCAACCCGACCACCTGGCCGACCTTCTTCACCGAGGCCGTGGCCAGCGCGATTCAGCAGGAGCTGGTCCTGCGGGGCTCCTACTGTCCGGAGCTGGAGAAGGAGCTGGTCGAGATGGAGAAGCAGGGCAAGAAGTGGTCCGAGCTCGAGGAGTTCATCAAGGCCAACGTGCGCAACACGCAGGTGAACTTCTGATGTGGGCCCTGCTCTGGCTGGGATTCTTCATCGCTGCGGCGTTTCCCGCGCCGGCCCAGGAGCCCGTGGGCCGGGACGGCGCCTACCTGGCCCTCGATTACACCCTCTACCGCGAGCGCAACGGCGAAGTGTTGCGCTCCGCGGTGGGGCGTCCGGTCTTGATCGTGACCAGTGCGGGTGGCATCGAGTTGGCACCGGTGCGGGCGGGCGAGGCCTTCGCGCTCTTCGACCGGGCCACTGGAGCCGGCCCCCTGGCACTCGAGCTGGTCGATGTGGGGGGACTCTCCTTCACGACCGACCGCGAGGGGGAGCAGGCCTACACTTGGTTCCTGTTCCAGGCGGGGCCGGGTGAGACCCTGGACCCGCGTGGGGACTACGAGTTGGTCATCCACTACGAGGCGCTGAAGAGCTGGGGAGAGGCCGACGAGGACGAGGAGGGCCGGCCCCTGCCGCGCCGTCTCGCCCTGGAGGAGCCGGTGCGGGTCACGGTCCGTCCCCTGCCCCCGGGCAGTCGCGTCGACAACCTCGGGCGGGTGGTGCCCGACGAGGACCCCCTGCCCCGGCTGGGAGCTCCGGCGCCGCGGAAGGGGCTGGCGGGATTCCTGGGGGATCTTTCCCTCGAACTGACTCCCGAGCTGGCCGAGGACTCGGGTGAGCTGGGACTCACCTATCGCGCCACCTACGCCGTCGATCGGCGTCGCTTCGGGGCTGCCCACCCGGGAACCTTCAGCGTCGACTTTGCGCTCGACGGCCGCTGGAGCACGCAGGAGAGCGATCCATCCCTACGCGGCTGGGCCCGGGGCGAGCTCAGCGCGCGGGCGATGTGGCTCCTCGGATCCGAGCGTTATTACCCGGTGGGAGCACGCCTCGCCGCCGGTTATGAGGGCCGTGAGGGGGGTCGTGGGGCCGGGGGTACCCTGCGCGGCGAGCTCTTCGCCGCCCTGCCCTATCTGGGTGACGTGTTGAGTGGTTGGCAGGATGCACTTGGATTCGAGCGCGCCTTCGCCCCGCCCTTCATCGGCGTTGCCTATGTCGGTTCGGGTGCCGAGGTGGGGAGCGACCCCCAAGACCGCATCGAAATCGAGGCCGGTTGGCGGGCGCCGATCGCCCGCCGTTGGGACCTCGATCTGCGCTGGCGTCACTTCGATTTCACCCGGGGCGGGGTAGCCGAGGAGCAGCTTTTCGAGGGGAGTTTTCTCTTCTTCCCCACCGGCGATCCGAGCCAGGGTCTACGCCTCTCCTTCGAGGAGGGCTACCGCGCCGCCGTGGGCGACATCGGCTCCGCCTTTCTCGTCGGCTACAGCTTGAGCCTGTAGGCTGATCCGCGCCGATACCTGGGTCATGCCACCGCCGCTGAGCGTCGGCGATCGTTCACCGGAAGGTGACGGCCACGGCGCCTGTGAAGTTGGAGGTGGTGGTGGGGTTTTGGTCGCGGTACCAGGCCTGGAAGTGCCAGGTCTCTCCGGGCAGGAACTCGGCCGGCGGCGGGAGGGGCAGAGCCTTGGTGTCGACCACGTGGTGCAGCTCACCGCTCGGGCCGGTGCCGGCCAGGCTCTGTTTGAAGCGACCGATGTTGCCGCCCAGGCAGAGGTTTCCCTGGCTGCCCCCCGGGCCGCTGACGAACCCGGGGTCGCTGCCGATCAGGAACATGCCGAACTGATTCGCCGGCAACTCCTCGGCCCACAGCTCGAGGGCACCGGCGCTGGCCTTCAGGCTACCGGTCACACGCAGGTGGCCGGGTGCTCCGGTGGAGTTGGGGACCCCCGGGCAGGTGGAGGTGCCCAGGGGCAGCTCGTAGACGTAGGCCGCGCCGGAACGGATGTCGGGGACGCTGCCGATGGCGTAGGGGGCCCCGATCAGGGCGTAACTCGAGCAGAGGGAGACGGCGCGGCCGAAATCGCCCGGATAGATCGGGACGTCGGAGGGCGCGAATATCTCGGTCTCGACCCAGGTGCCGCTCGCGTCGCGCTCGAGCAGGTAGGGACCTCCGTCAAGCGCCAGCCGCCGGCCTCTCTCGAGAATCCAAACACCGACCCCTCGTCCGCCTTGACGACCTTGTCGATGGGCTCGCCGAGCCAGGCCATATCATCCACCGCCGAAACGCTGTCCCCCAGGAGTTCCTGGAACAGGATGTCATCCACTTCCGGCGGCACCACCAACTTCGCCGTCTCGAACGTCTGTGCGCTCACCACGCTCGATGCTGCCAGACCAATGATCGCGACCGCCCAGCGCCTCATGTTCCAATCCTTCTTTACTTGATCCACGGGGTCCATCCACATCACTTGAAGGTGACGGCCACGGCGCCTGTGAAGTTGGAGGTGGTGGTGGGGTTTTGGTCGCGGTACC
>JALWOP010000271.1 GCA_027083445.1 Planctomycetota bacterium
CTCCCCACCCCCGCCCCCACAGGCGGGCAGGAAGGGCAGGGACAAGAGGAGGAGCAGAGGTGCGGTAGAGGAGACGGTCACGGTCATGGCTGCATCCTATCCCCCACGGGGCGCGGAGGCGTGGGGCTGGAAAGGTCTGCGGGGCGGATGGAAGCCGCCCTACGGCCGGGACGGTCCGATTCGAGGGGCAAGTTCAAGAAATTGCTTTTGCCGGGCCGAAGTTCCGGGAGTCCATGGACCCGGAAAAGACTTCCGGGGCCGCACACCCGAGGGGAACTCCGACTTGCTGCAATCACGATACCTGCGCCTGGCCCTTCCGCTGCTGTTGACCTGTGGTGCGGCTGCTCAGGACAGGGTCTACCGCATGGTCGACGGCCTCTTGGTCGTCGAATTCGAGTCCCTGCCCGTGGCCGGCTCCTGGGCCTTGGAGAGCGAGATCGGCGGCTTCACCGGTGAGGGTTACCTGCGCTGGGACGGTCCCGACCTCTTCGATACGCCGGGACAGGATCCCTTCGCCATCGACTTCCTCGTCGCCGAGGACGGTCTCTACGATCTACGCCTACGCAATCACCACGATGACCCCGACAGCACCCAGGCCAACGATGTCTGGATCCGCATGGACGGGGGCGCCTGGATCAAGCTCTTCTCCCCGGTCAAGGATCAGTGGACCTGGGCCAGCAACCTGGAGTGGGGTCCCGAGGAGAAGCCCCCCGCGCAGTTCGACCTCCTGAAGGGGGCGCACCGGCTCGAGTTCTCGGGTCGCTCCTTCGACTTCCGTCTCGACCGCCTGCATCTCTTCACACCCGGCCATCCCGATGGGACCAACCCCTCCGCTCCCCCCTCCCCCACGGTGCCGATCAATGCGCGCCCGGTGGCGAAGATCCTGCTCGACCCGCCGGCCCTTCCCGAGCAGGATCACGGCACGACGATCGTGACCCTGGATGGAACGGGCTCCTTCGACCCCGAGGGTGGCCACCTCAAGTACACCTGGCAGGTCGACGGTGCCGATTTCGTCGAAGGGACCGACTCCCACTCCCCCGTCGCGCGCATCCGGCTGCGCCGCTCCGGCTTTGCACAGCCGATCCGCCTGACCATCGCGGACCCCAAGGGGGCCACCCGCTCTGCGACCGTCACCCTGGATGTGGCCGGCGCCCCCTCCCAGGTGCGCGGGGAACCGGTCGTCTGGCACCCATTCGAGGTGCTCTTCCACGGACCGAAGACCGATGAGAGCGCCAGCGCTCCCAATCCCTTCCTCGACTACCGCCTGAACGTGACCTGGACGGCACCCGACGGGCGCGAGATCCTGGTCCCGGGCTTTTTCGACGGTGACGGCGAAGGCGGGGGCAGCGGGGATATCTGGGTCTGCCGCTTCGCCGCCGATCAGAAGGGAATCTGGTCCTACCGGGCGAGCTTCCGCCTGGGTGAGTCGGTCGCCGTCAGCCTGGATGGCGAGGCGGGAGTGCCGACCGACTTCGACGGCACCTTCGGGCGGGTGCGAGTCATGGCACGCCAAAAGAACGCGGACGGCTTCCTCAGCCAGGGACGCTTGGAGTACGTCGGCGAGCACTACCTGAAGTTCCGGGACGGCGGCTTCTTCCTCAAGGGAGGGAGCAACAGCCCCGAGAACCTCCTGGGCTTCGCCGGTTTCGACGATGTCGAGGACAGCGGCGGAGTGGGGATCATCCACCACTACGAGCCGCACGTGGCGGACTGGAAGCCCGGTGATCCTCTCTTCACCTCTTCCAGCACCGGGGTCGACAGTCGCGGCTTGATCGGTGCCCTGAACTACCTCGCCTCCCAGGGAGTCAACTCCGTCTACTTCCTGCCGATGAACCTGGGGGGTGATGGTCAGGAGACGAGCCCCTTCATCTCGAGCGATCCCACGCCACAGGCGCGCAGGCACTACGACATCAGTCGCCTCCACCAGTGGGGGCTCGTCTTCGATCACGCCCAGCGGCTCGGGATCCTCCTGCACGTCGTCCTGGCTGAAACCGAGTGGGACAACGAGACCTGGCTGGACGAGGGCCAGCTCGGTCCCGAGCGCAAGCTCTTCTTCCGTGAACTCTGTGCGCGCTTCGGCCATGTTCCCGCTCTCAAGTGGAATCTGTCCGAGGAGAACGACTACTCGATCGCCCTGCTGAACGAGTTCGCCGGATACCTGCGGGCCGTGGATGCCTATGACCACCCGATCGCGGTCCACACCCACCCCGACGACTTCTCCGACTATGGAGAGCTCGTGGGGAACCCGCTCTTCGACCTGACCTCGATCCAGTACACCTCCAGCCTCGCCGCGGGCGAGGTCGAGGAGTGGCGCCAGCGCTCCGAGGCAGCCGGTCGCCCCTGGGTCCTCGATATGGACGAGAACGGGACCTGGGACGAGGGCTTGAACGACAGCAATGCCGACCTCCTGCGGCGCCAGGTGCTCTGGGACGTCTACTTCTCGGGGGGGGAGCTGGAGTGGTACGCGGGTTACCACGAGCTGCCCCTGGGCGGAGACCTGCGCCTGGAGGATTTCCGCACGCGCCAGCCCATGTGGCGCTCGATGCGCATCGCGCGCGAGTTCATGCTCGCCCACCTGCCCTTCTGGGAGATGCAGCCGGCGGACGAGCTGGTCCTGGACGAGTCGCAGAACTTCGGAGGCGGGGAGTGCTTCGCCAAGCCGGGGGAGGTCTATGCGATCTACCTGCCCAGCGGCAACAACCTGGCCAAGATCGATCTCTCCGGCGAGGGCCCCCAGAGCCAGTTCACCCGGCGCTGGTTCAACCCCCGATCGGGCCGCTTCGAGGGCAAGCGCAAGCTCCTGTCGGGTGGCTCCATCGCCTCCCTGGGGAGCCCTCCGGGGCAGGTGCCCCAGGACTGGGTGATCTTGATCGAGCGCATCGACTGAGCCGGCCGGTGATGCTGCGCAGAGCGGGCCGCGGCAAAGGAGCCCCTGCCTGCCCACACCCCACGGTTCCGGCCGTAGGGAAGGGGGCGCGGCGGCCCCGGGCCGTTAGCATCCCCCCATGCGTCTCCCGATCCTGCTCTCGCTGGTGGCCTGCCTGGGTGCCTGCGGCCCGGCCGACAAGGCCCCCACAAGGCCCAACGTAGTCCTGTTCACCCTGGACACGACTCGCCCGGACTACCTCTCCTGCTACTCCGCCGATCGCACCGGCACCCCCACCCTGGAGGGGGTCGCTGCCCGGGGCACCCTGTTCGAAGCCGCCATCTCCGCGTCGGGGGTGACGCCCGTTTCCCACGCCTCGATCCTGACCGGACGCTTCCCCTATGAGCACGGCCTGCGGGTGCTCTCGGCGGGGAGCGGTTTCCGCCTCGGAAAGGACCAACCGACCCTAGCCTCCGCCCTGCGGGAGCAGGGCTACCGCACGGCCGCCATCCAGAGTGCCTTCCCCGTCTCCGGCTACTTCGGCTTCCAGAAGGATTTCGACATCTTCGAGGACCTGCGCGGTGAGATGCGCGTGGACGAAAAACTCGGCAAGACGGTTTGGGACGGAGACAAGCTACAGCGGCGCTCCGACGAGACCGCCTCTTTGGTACTGCGCTTCCTGGATGATGAGGAGCAGGATCAGCGCCCCTTCTTCCTGTGGGTCCACCTGTGGGACCCCCACGATCCTTGGATCAAGCCGCCCCCCGAGTACACCAGCCACCTCACCCTCGACGAGCGCCAGTTCGTCGCTTCGAGCCAGCAGTACGCACAGGTCTACGCGGCCGAAGTGCGCTTCATGGACCGCCAGATCGGCTCCATCCTCGATGGTCTGACCCAGCGAGGCCTGCGCGCCAACACCCTGCTCTGCATCACCGCCGACCACGGCGAGGGGCTGGCGGACTGCTTCGCCGCTCACGGTTGGAGCAAGCACCGGATGAACTACCAGCAGCAGCTCCACGTCCCCCTCCTGCTCGAAGGACCCGGAGTCCCCGCTGGAAAGGTGATCCCCGACATGGTGCGCACGGTGGACATCGCCCCCACCCTGCTCGATCTGGCCGGTTTTCCCGGTGCTCTGACATCCATCTCCGGCCGCAGCCTACGCCCCCTGCTCGAGGGCAAGACCTTGCAGCCGGTCCATGCCTATGCCGATCAGATCAACGGCTACGACGCCAACGCCAGCATGGTGCGCAACCGGCCCGATGCCGCCTTCCTCTACACCGTGTGCGACGGGGTCTGGAAGCTGATCTATCGCCCCCACATGCCCGACGGCACCGAGTTGTTCAACCTCCAGCGCGATCCAGAGGAACGTCGCAACGTGATCCATGACAACCCCGGGGTGGCCCTGCGCCTCCTGGCGGACTTGGCGGCGCGCAACCCCTGGGTCCTGCATGAATTTCCGGTGGAAGGCGAGGGGTTCAGCCCCGATGTCGCTGCGGGACTGGCGGGTCTGGGCTACGGCGGAGGCGGAGGGGGCGACACCGGTAACTGGTGGTGGACCTGCCCCGCCCACCCCGACTACAGGCGCGAGACCCGCGTCGGTCCCGGCGGCACCCTGCGCCACGGCGAGAACGGTTGTACCCAACCGGTCGTGCCTCGCACCACCTTCACGCCCATGGGGGTCGACCCCTCGGGGAAGGGGGG
Source organism: Planctomycetota bacterium (assembly GCA_027083445.1). Classification (GTDB taxonomy): domain Bacteria; phylum Planctomycetota; class UBA1135; order UBA1135; genus JALWOP01. The sequence goes on from JALWOP010000271.1 coordinate 4,568, forward strand.
CAGTAGCGAGTCGGGAGACTGATCCAACCCGCGCCCCATCCAGTCCCACCTCCATCACGGCGCACACCAGGGAGAGGGACTCGGGCGGAGGCCTGGCCCACCCGAGTCCCCCCAGCCTCAGCCGCCGCAGGAGTCGTTGACCGCACCCGGCGTACCGGTATCGGGTCCCGAACCGATCACCGCCGCCGAGGAGCACCAGTTGGCCCCATCGTCGTTGGCAGCGGTCGTGGTGCTCGCCGGATCGAGAGCCAGGGCCTTGCCGGGTTCATCCGGCCACTCGATCCCATCGTCATAGGCCAGCATGTCGGCGATGGTTCCGTCGGGGCGAATGAGCAGCACCTCATCATCTCCGTTGGAGAGGGTCATGCCGCTGTAGACCGCGTCGACGGGAATGCCCCCGTTCTGGGCGGGGTCCGCCTGGCGTCCGAGCACGATCGCCCCCCCCGCCGGCACCACGATCCCCGCGCCGCCGTTGTCGAGCAGGGTCTGATCCGTGCCCAGGTCGGCCAGACTCCAGCCCTCGATGTCGACCGGCTGACTGCCCGGGTTGGTGATCTCCAGCCACTCCCCCTGGCTGTCGGAGACGACGGTCGGATCCTTCTGGAGTTCGGTGATGACCAACTCCTGGTTCGTCGAGAGGGCTCCCGCCGCCGACCCCAGGGGCAGGGAGATGCGGTTGGAGACCTGGGCATCGGCCCAGTGCTGCCCCTTGGGCCAGGCGATGGCGCGCAACTGCAAGGCCAGCCCCGCAGCCTCGGGGGGGAAATCCCAGCGGACACGCCCCTCGGCCCGCACCGTCATCGCGGCGCTGACTCGGCCGCGGAGTCCGTCGGTGCAGAGGCCGCCGGGGAGCCGGGGTCCCTGGGGGTCCTCGATCAACAGGAAGGCCAGCCCACCGACCAGAGCGGGATCGGTCTGCAGGAAGAGCGTTCCCGCGTCCGCCGCATCGACGAGAAGGCTCAGCGCGGGGGGACGGAAGGGGGGCGGGGCACAGCCGTCCCCGAAGCTCGGCGCTCCTCCCGGGGAGAGTGCCTTGGCCTGGGAAGCGAGCGCGAGGGTGCAGAGCAGAGCTCCGCCGATTCGGATGCACATGATCGGTCTCCGTAGTTCTCGTTTTGGAACCGGGGCCAGCCCCCGGCGCGCACGAGACCCGTGCAGGCCGAAACGGGTTGCACACAGGAGCGGGGTATCCTTGCCGCAGCCATGCAACCCGCCCTTCCGCGCCTCGCCGCGCCCGCGCTGGCACTCGCCGCCAGCCTGGTCGCCGCCTCGAGCTCCCCCCGCTCCTCGGGAGGTCGCGTCCCCAGCACCCTGGCCGACTTCTCCAATCCGGGAACCCAGGCGGGTGCCTCCTTGACCCCCCTCTATTCGAGTCAGGTCTGCGCCGCGTGCCACGGCTACTACGATCAGCGCTTCGAGCCCTACGAGCGCTGGGCTGCCAGCATGATGGGCCAGGCCTCCCGGGATCCGATCTTCCGAGCCGCCCTGGCCATCGCCGAGCAGGATGCCGACTTCGCCGGGGACCTCTGCTGGCGCTGCCACGCCCCCAACGGCTGGCTCGCGGGCCGAGCCAACCCCACCGACGGCTCGGCCTTGAACGATTTCGGCGACAAGGATGGGGTCGCCTGCCACTTCTGCCACCGGCTGGTCGACCCGGTGCCCGCCGCGGAGAATCCGCCCGAGGACCCCGGCATTCTGGCGGGACTGGCCGACCCACCCAACCACGAGGTCCACAGCGGAGAGTACGTCGTCGACCCCCAGGATCGGCGCCGAGGTCCCTTCGAGCTGCAAAACTTCTACCTGCACGACTGGCGCACCTCGCCCTTCCACCGCGAGGCGCTGCTCTGCGGCACCTGCCACGACGTCTCGAATCCGCTCTTCGAACGCCAGAGCGACGGAACCTATGCCCTGGGTTCCCTCGACCGACCCCATCCCACCGACGACAAGCGCGACGAGTTTCCCCTGGAGCGCACCTACAGCGAGTGGGCGGCTTCGGACTACGCGCGGGCGCCGATCGAGACCGGTGGCCGCTTCGGCGGACGGCGCAGCGCGGTCCAGACCTGCCAGGACTGCCACATGCCCGACACCCGGGGCTCGGCCGCCGTTCCGGGTCTGGGGAGCGTGCGGGACGACCTGCCCCAGCACGACCTGAACGGTGCCAACTCCTGGGTGCTGGCCGCCATTCACCGCAGCTACCCCGAGAGCGAGACCGGGCTCAGCGATCCCTCCGTCGAACGGGCCACCGAGCGCAACCGCTCGATGTTGCGGCGCGCGGCCGACCTGGAACTGTTCGCCATCGGAGGGCAGGTGATCGCGCGGGTGGTGAACCAGGGCGGACACAAGCTTCCCAGTGGTTATGGCGAGGGGCGCCGCATGTGGCTCAACCTGCGCTGCTTCGACGGCAGCGGCAACCTCCTGGTGGAGTATGGGGCCTACGATCCCCAAACCGCCGACCTGACTCCCGACACCCGCATCTGGCGTGTCGATCACGGCATCGCGGCCGATGTGGCGGCAGCCACCGGCCTACCCCAGGGTCCGAGCTTCCACTTCGCCCTGAACAGCGTGATCGAGTTCGACAATCGCATCCCCCCGCGGGGCTTCTCCAACCAGGCTTTTGCCGAACGGGGCGCGCCGGTGGTCGGTGCGAGCTACCCCGACGAACACTACTGGGACGAAGCGGCCTTTGCTCTGCCGCCCCAGGCCACGCGGGTGGAAGCGACCCTCCTGCACCAAACCACCAGCCGGGAATACATCGAGTTCCTCTTCGCGGCCAACACCACCACCCGCGACGGCCGCATCGCCTATGAGCTCTGGGAGGGACTCGGCAAGAGCGCTCCGGTCCCCATGGCGACGGCCGAACTCGACCTCGCCTCCCCCTCGGCACCGACCCCTATCCCCTACGGCCTGGCGGTCCGCGCCGGCGGTGGTGTGCCCCCGCGGCTGGGCTGGATCGGGCGAGCCGGTCCCGGAGGAGGTTTTGCCCTCACGGTCAAGGAGGGTCCCCCCCACGCCCGGGGAGTGTTGCTACGCGGTGACGCCCCCCTGCGCACCCCCCTTCCGAACGGCGGGTGGAAGCTGGTGGGCGGAACGGTCGTGACCGAGGCCCAGTTCACCCTCGATGGGGCTGGAGGGGCCACGATCCCGATCCCGATCGACCCGGGCCACGGTGGGGAGAAGCGCTACTACCAGGTCATCCTGCGCGACGATGCCTCCCCCGGAGGCCTGGCCGCCAGCGCCGGCCTCCACGTCGAGTTGGGGGAGTGAACCCCGATTGGGGATCTCCCTCGGCCCTTCCCGAAGCCCTCCCCGTTCGTCAGGCTGACCCCCATGAAGATCCTGCGCCGCCTGATCCTCCTCCTGGTCCTGCTCGTCGTCGTGGGGGCTGCCGCCGCCATCCTGCTGATCCCCAGCGCCAGTCGTAGGGCGGTCGAGGAGGGAGGGCGCTACGCCCTAGGCGTCGAAACCCGGATCGATGCGCCCGTGCTCTCCATGCGCCTCGGCAGCACTCGCCTCGGTTTCCAAGGACTCGAGGTCCAAAACCCCACCGGGATCGAGGGCGACCCCTTCCTCCATGTCGGCCACTTCGAGATCCATCTGCGCACCCTGAGCCTTCTCAGTAGCACCGTGCGCGTTCCGGAGATCACCCTGGCCGACCTGCAACTCAACCTGATCCAAGAGGGCCGGCGCTCCAACTTCAAGGAGATCCTGGGGCATGTGCAGGCCCTCGGTGGCGCACCGTCCGGCAGCGCGCCGGAGGGGTCGAGCGCGGGGGCCGCCGGCGCTTCTCCCGCCGGCGACTCATCCGGTTCGGGCGCCTCGCTCATCCTCGGCAGTGTGCACATCGAGAACGTCGGGGTCAGCTTCTCCCTTTCGGGGGTGCCCGGTTTGGAACCCAAGCAACTCGCCTTTGAGCTGCCCGACTTCGATCTCGATCTCGCCAGTGCCCTCGAGCGCCTACCGAGCGCTGGATCCAGCTCCGCAGGCGGAACCCGCGCCACGGTCGGCGAGGTCGTCTCCGCCCTGACCGACGAGCTCACCCGGCGCAGCCTCGATGAACTCCGCTCCCGACTGGACCCCAAGGTCGCGGCCCTACTCGATGGAGATATCGGCGACGCCTTGAAGCAGCGGGCGGGCCAGGAGCTCGAGCAGGCCAAGGAAAAGGCATCCGCCGCGGGGAACGAGCTGAAGCAGAAGGTGGAGGAAGAGCTCGGGCAGAAGCTCGAGCAGAGTGGGCCGGGGCCCAAGGAGCTCGAGAAGAAGGCGAAGGGCAAGCTGAAGGGGCTCCTCGGCGGCGGCTGAGCCCTCTCCTTGTGCGACTCACTCGTCCTCGCCCGCGTACCCCATCTCTTTCAGTCGTCGTTGAGTCTCGTCGAACTGACTCCGGTCGAAGTGGGAGGGCAGGGGTCTGGCCTTCTTTTGCCAGGCGAGGAGCAAACCGGCTAGTTCCGACGTGATCGCCTGGATCCGGGTATCGGCCCCCCCGTCGCGCAGGAGATCGTGGGTCTCGCCGGGATCGTCATCCAGGTTGAAGAGCTGACTCAAGGCGCGCGTCCCCTTGCCTGTCCCCGCCGGGACCTGGTGATAGGGCGAAACGACGAGCTTCCACGGCCCGCGCCGCACCGCCCGCGGCTTGAAGAGGTTGCCCCAACTACCTTCCCGTTCCAGGCCCGATCGCGGTCCCGGCTGGGTCGCCTCGCTGAAGATCGGTCCGCGTTCGAGACTCTCCCCGTCCAGGCACGCAAGCAGGCTGGTCCCCTCGCAGCGCGGCGGCACCTCGAGTCCGAGCAGGTCACAGAGGGTGGGCAGAACATCGATGCTCGAGACCGGTGTCTCGACGACCCGCCCCGCCCCGCGACCGTCTGGCAGCCGCATGATCAGGGGCACGTGAACCGTCGTCTGGTAGAGCCACAGACCGTGGTTCCAAAAGTCGTGATGCTCCTGCATCGTCTCCCCGTGATCCGCCAGGACGACGACGACGGCCTCGTCGAGGATGCCCTCCTTTTCCAATCCCTCGAAGAGGGTGCCCAGGCAACGGTCCATGTAGGAGACCTCTGCCGCGTAGGCGGCCGAGAGGATGCCGTCCTCGGGCAGTGAGCTGCCATCCGCCGCCCCCACCAGGGCCAGGGGGAGCCCCTCGTTGATCACGCGGGCGGAGCCATAGGCCTCGCCGATGAGCGCCTCTTGGTGGGCGCGCACGGCTCGTTCGACATCGCGCAGGTCGGTTCTGGGTCCCTGCGCGGAGGGTGGCGGTGCGTAGGGTTGGTGGGGATCGAAGTAGTGCAAGAACAGAAAGAGCCGCGGCACATCATCCTTGACCCGGGCCACATAACGTAGGGCCGCCGCGGTGACATCCTCGCCGCGGCGCTGGTTCTGGTCCGCGGTGCCGTCGCCGAAGAGGATCGTGAAGTCCTCGTCGAAGTGATCGAATCCCTGATCGAAGTGAAAGCGACTCTCCAGTGCGAAGCTGCCGAGGAAGGCTGCGGTGTGGAATCCCGCCTCGTGCAGGAGTTCCGCCAGCATGCGGTTCTGTTCGTTGACCGTGAAGCCGTTGCGCACGACCCCATGGGTGTGGGGCCACGAGCCGGTCATGATCGAGGTGTGTGCGGCCAGGGTGGTGGGCGCCGGGGTGGTCACATCGGCAAAGCGCGTCCCCTGCGCGGCGAGAGCGTCGAGGTGTGGTGTCGCACCGGCGGGAGCGCCGTAGCACGACAGGTGATCCGCACGCGTCGTATCCATTGTGATCAGGATCACGTGCTTGTACGGCCCGCTGTACTCCGGCCTGCCTCCGCAGGCGCTGAGCAGGAGCGGGGCTAGACAGAGGACCTGAAGGGTCGAACGCTGAAGGATCGAACGCATGGATCGGGACAGGGTAGCGAGTCGGAGCAGGGGAGACGCTCAGGGACGCACGACGCGCAGGCGGGTACCGCCCTCCCACTCCTCGCGGGCGACGACACGTCCCTTGGGATCGCGAAAGATCCACGGTCCATCCTTGTCCCCCAGGTTCCAATCGCCTTCGACACGCACGGACCCATTCTCCCAGTAGTCGACGAAGTGCCCCTGACGCAGCCCCTCCGAGTAGATCTGCAGGCTGCGTAGGACCCCGCTCGGCCAGTAGTAGCGCCAGGTCCCGTCCCGCAGGCCGTCGAGCCAGTTGCCCTCGCTCTCCAGGGTGCCGTCGGGGAAATAGGTCTGCTGCAGACCCGCCAGGTGGCCCCGGCGGTAGTGCGTCCGCCGGTAGAGCTGGCCGGTGGGGTAGGTTTCCTCATGCACCCGCGGTGCACAGCCAAGGGCGAGCAGCAGGAGGAGCGATCCAGGCGTGGAGAGGCCCATGTCCCCATTCTAAGCACTCCGCGGCCGCTCCTTCCCTTGTCCCAGTTGTATCCCCTCCATTTCAGCACCGAGCCCTACAGCGTCCTTGCTTGACCCCATCCCTCCCAGCCCTGAAGATCGAGCTTCCTCGCCATTCGTTCCCTCCACCGCCCCCCTCCCATGAAGCGACTCTCTCTCCTCCTCGGCCTCTGCGCCCTGGTTCCCCTTGCCAAGGGGCAGGCCTTGACCACCGAACTCGTTGCGAACGGCTTCTCCTCTCCGGTCGACCTCGCCTCGCCGCCGGGGGACGCACGCCTGTTCATCCTGGAGCAGAACACCGCGGACGTCGTGGTGCTGCACCCCGATGGGACGCGCAACACCTTCCTCGACCTGACCGGCAAGGTCTCCACCGGCGGCGAACGTGGCCTGCTCGGCATCGCCTTCCACCCCGACTACGCGAACAACGGTCGCTTCTTCGTCGCCTACACCCGCAACAACGGCAACGTGCGCGTCGAAGAGTACGCGGTCGATCCCCTCAATCCCGACCTCGCCGACCCCAACCCGGTCCAGACGATCATCATCATTCCCGAGCCCTTCTCGAATCACAACGGGGGCTGCATCCAGTTCGGAGCGGACGGCAAGCTCTACGTGGGGACCGGCGACGGTGGCTCGGCCAACGATCCGGGCAACCGGGCCCAGGACGGCATGGAACTGTTGGGCAAGATGCTGCGCTTCGACGTCGACATCCCCTCCCCCTTCATCCCCAATGACAACCCCTTCGTCGGGGACCCCAACGTACGCGACGAGATCTGGGCTCTCGGGCTGCGCAACCCCTGGCGCTTCAGCTTCGACCGCGGGACCGGGGATCTGTGGATCGCCGATGTCGGCCAGAGCGCCCGCGAGGAGATCGACTGGGCCCCCGGAACGAGCACGGGCGGAGAAAACTACGGCTGGCGCTGCATGGAGGGTTTCAAGTGCACCGGCAACTCAGGCTGCACCTGCAACGACCCGGCCCTGACCCTGCCGATCTACGACTACACCCACGCTTCGGGCTGCTCGATCACGGGTGGTTACGTCTACCGCGGCCCGATCGCCGGCTTGCAGGGAACGTACTTCTTCGGGGACTACTGCTCCGCCCGGATCTGGAGCTTCAACTGGGACGGCTCCACGATCACCAACTTCACCGAGCGCACCACCGAACTCGACCCCCCCGGCGGCCTCTCCATCGGGAACATCAGCTCCTTCGGCGAGGACTCGGCCGGGAACCTCTACATCCTCGATCACACCGGCGGAGAGATCTTCCGCATCATCGAGGACTGCGGCGCTCCCGTGAACTACTGCATCACCAGCCCCAACTCCCAGGGCCCTGGCGCGGTGATGGGCAGCAGCGGCTCGGCCAGCCTGAGCGCCAATGACCTGGTCCTCGAGGTCTCCGGCTCGATCACGAATGAGTTCGGCCTCTTCTTCTTCGGCCCGAACCAGACCCAGGTTCCCAACGGCAACGGGCAGCTTTGCGTGGGCGGCAGCTTGACGCGCCTCTTGCCTCCGATCCAAGCCGATGCTGCCGGCAACGCGACTCTCCCGCTCGACTTCAACGCCTCACCCCTCGATGCCTTCCTGCCCGGCGACACGACCCACTTCCAGTGGTGGTATCGGAACCCGGGCGTGGGCGCCGGCTACAACTTCTCCGACGGCCTGGAAGTCACCTTCTGCCTGTAGCTTTGCCGCCGGCACGAGAGCCCGGTCTCTCTCCCTGGGGGGGAGACCGGGTCGAGCGGCGGCTCAGCCGGTCTTGCGCCGATGCTGCAGGTCGAGGTTCGCCTCGAAGATGCTCGCCATGAGCTGCTTTTTCAGCTCGGCGCGTGCGTCCTGGGGGGAAAGGCCCTGGACGTCCCGGTAGATCGAAGCCACCCCCTCCTCGACGTTCTTCATCTTGCGCAGGCGGGCGAGCTCCTGCTCGGTCAAGCCGAGTGACTCGGTCAGCTTCTTGACCCTGCGGCGCAGCAGATCGATCTCGCGCTGATACTCGGCCTGCTTGTCCGGCCCCATCGGGGCCGCCTCTCCGCCCGACTCCATGGATTCGGAGCGCGCCTCCCCAAGGGCCCGCTCGAGGATGCGTTCCACCAGGGTGGAGACCGCCTGCTCCAGGTCGCCGTCCACGGCCACGAGGCGCTCCAGCTCCGCCCGGTACCCCCCGCCCGGCTCTCCGGGAGCCTCGTCGGTACCGCGCCGGTGCTGTGCTTCGCAGAGGCCGTAGAGTTCGGTCTCCGCCCAGCGATCGCCTCCCGCGGCCTCGGCCACCGAAAGGCCCTCGAGCGCCACGCGGCGCAGGGTGTCGAAACCGATCTCCCCTTCGTTCTCGTTGTGGGAGAGACCGATCGAGAGGGTGATGCGTACGCTGCAGTCCCCCGTCGAGAAGCAGAGTTCACGGGCCTCGGCCAGGAGTCGTTCGCACAGTCCGCGGGCCCCCTTGGCGGTCGTGTGGGGAAAGACGCACAGGAGCCGATCCTCGACCAGATAGCCCAGAAGATCTCCCGCCCGCGTCGCCTTGCGCACCATCTCGACCACGCGCATCAATATCTCGGTCTTCGACTCGAAGCCGTGCACGGTGTGCAAAGGCTCCAAGCGATCGACGGAGAAGACCAGGCAGGCCACCGGATAGTGGTAGCGCTGGGCCCGTTCGAACTCGACGCGCATCAACTGCTCTACCTCATCGGGGGAGAACAGACCCGTGCGCGATCCGGTGAAACCGAGTTGGGTGGATTGGGGCATGGAAGCAAGGGGCCAGAGAGGGGCTCCCCAGATCCACCCCTCGGCAATCCCGGCCGTGTCCCTTGACCCGAGAGGGCTGGAAACGGCCCCGGCTCAGCGCTGCTGCGCCAGGAAAGCGCAAAGATCCCGCAGTTCGCGGGGTGAGAGGTGCGTGGCGATGTCTTGGGGCATCGAGGAGAGGTCCCGCTGCCGGCCGGTGATCTCCGCCGCATCCAACTCGAGAAGCTCCTTCTGGGGTGTCTCGATGCGTACCACTCCACCCTCCTCCGAGCGAATGCGGCCGGTGACCAGGGTCCCGTCATCGAGGCTGAGGATCCAGTTCTCGAACTCGGGGGCCACCTTGGCGTTGGGATCGACGATCGAGGCCAGGATCTCATCCCGGGAGAGCCGCGCGCCGACGTGGGTGAGCTCCGGCCCCACCTCCGAGCCTCCCTTGTCGGCAAAGGCATGGCAGCGCAGACAGGAGGTCTCGACCTTCTCGAGAAAGATGTGGCGGCCCTTCTTTGGATCGCCGCCGGCCAGGGCCGAGGCGTAGTGCGCCTCCAACCCCTGGGCACGAACGCGGCGCGCCAACTCGCCGCCGTCGACAGCGGAGAGCCCCTGGGCGGAGCGCGCCTCCTCGAGTTCGAGCAGGTTGACCCCGCCCGCGACGACCTCCTCGGAGAGCTGCTCCAGCGCCTCGCGGGCGGCGGGATGATCGATCGCCCCGAGGGCGACCAGAGCCGCGCCCCGTTCCGCCGGCGAGCCGGTGCGGGCCGCCCGCAGCAGCAGAGCCGTCGCCCGCTGCGGCTCCCGTTCCCCCAGGGCCCGATAGGCCAGGGCGCGCACCCGCCCATCCCCGTCGGCGCAGGCTCTCTCGAGCAACTCGGAGAGCCCCTCCCTATCGGCGGCGATGCAAGCGGTGAGGGCATCCAGCCGCACGGACCAGGGCCGCTCCTGCTCCACCGCCATCCGCTCGAGGCCCCAGGGAGAATTCGCCAGCCGGCCTGCGCTCTCGGGGTGTTCCGCGAGCAGGGCGACCCAAGCCTTCAGGCTGTTCTCGTCGAAGGAGCGCGCCGCGTCGGCGGCGGCCAGGAGTCCGATCGCCTGACGCACCTCGCCGCTCCCCCGCCGGGCGAGGGGGCGCCACTCTCCGGTGATCGGATCGATGCTCGCCGGTTCCTCCCACTCCGTGAGGTAGTGCAGGGCCTCCTCGGCGGCCCCCGGAGCTCCGCCGCCGATGAGCCACTGGGCGATCTGTCGCGCTCGCGCGCCTCCCCCTAGGCGACGACAGGCGGCGAGGGCCCGTCGGACGAGGTAGCCATCGTCCCCCTCACCCAATCCGGAGAGGGTGTCCGCCAGGGCTCCCATCGCCCCGTCGATGGGTCGGTCGTAGATCGCCCGCGCCGCCTCGGCCACGATCGAGGGATCACTATCGGCGAGGAAAGCGGCCACCTCGGCCGCGCCGAGTCGGCGCAGAGCCACTACCGCAGCACGCCGCACCGCCGCGCGCTCGTCCGCCGCCAGCTCGGCCAGCGGTTCGACGCGCCCCAGGGAGGCCAGGGCGTAGGAGAGTTGGTGCCGCAGCCAGGGATCCTCGTCGTTGCACCGAGCGACCGCCTCGACCAGTGCTTCCCGAGCCTCCTCGGCCCCCATTTGACCGAGAGCCTGACCCGCCATACCCGCCACCCGAGGTGAAGGATCGACGAGCAGCTCGCGTGCCACCTCGAGTCCGGGGCCGAAGCGCAGATCCCCCAGGAGCCACGCCAACTGGGCGCGCACTTCGGCATCGCCATCCTCGGCCAGGGGAAAGAGCGGCGTCACGCAGGCCTGAGCGAGCTCCGGTCGCTTGCGCGCGATTTCGGCCAGGCCCCAGATTCCGTGGAGTCGGGCGAGGCCCTCGCCCCCCAGGGCAGCCGTCGTGAGCTCCGCCCGCGCCCCCCGTCGAGCGAGCTCCCATTGGGCCTCGAGCCGAACACGCTGATTGGCGTGCGCGAGCAGGTCGCCCAGAACTTCATTCTCACGCGCTTCCATTCCCTCGCCGAGGAGGGTGGCCAGCTCGTCCCGCTCCCCGGCGTAGCGCTCATCGCTCACCCGATAGATGCGTCCTTTCCCGGTCATGCCCCATCCGCTGACCCAATCGGTGAAGTAGAGGTTCCCATCGGGTCCGAAGTCGACGTCGGTGGGCAGGCAGTTCCACACCAGGTGGCGTGGATCGACCTGGGTGAAGCCGGCTCCGTGGGGTTCGACGCGGAAGGCCTGGATGCCGCTGTAGGGGCGCGAGCCGCGGAAGTCGCAGAGGAAGAAGTATCCGCGCCAATCCGGTCCCAAGCCGGTGCCGGGATAGTACGCCAGCCCGGAAGGTCCGTCGGCGAAGTTGGCGACGCAGGGCAGGGCAAAGGCGGGCCGGCCCTCATGGTCGGGTTCCCAGACCCGCTCCGCCATCCAGGGCCCCCTCGGATTGGGAGAGGTGACGTACTGATAGGCGTGACGCCACCCAAACTCCGCTCCAAGGAGCAGGTAGGTCCAGCGTGCCCGATCCCCGGCGTCGGAGTTGTTGTCCCCGGTCCACAGGTTTCCGTGGTCGTCGAAGCAAAGTTCCTGGGGGTTGCGCAGCCCGGTGGCAAAAACCTCGAAGTGCGAGCCGTCGAGTTCGGAGCGCAGCACGGCCCCGGAGCGTGGGTGAGCGAAGACCCGCCCCTCCTGCTCGACGTGGAAGCCCCGGTCTCCGATCGACCAGTAGAGGCGTCCATCGGGACCGCGCGTGAGCCCGTGCATGTCATGGCCGAGCAGGGCCACGTGGACCCCGAAACCGTCGAGCAGGATCCGACGCTCATCGCAAACGCCATCCCCGTCCCGATCGAGCAGGCGCCACAGCTTGGGGATGCATGTGTAGTAGACCGCGTTTCCCAGACAGAGGAGCCCCGCACCGATGCCCGCGGCGGCGCCATCGAAAGCGTCGGCGAAGACCGTGACACTCTCTGCCCGCCCATCTCCGTCCTCGTCCCAGATCCGCCGCACCCGCTCCTGGGCCTGAACATAGTCCTGTGCGAAACGCTCACCCCCGTGGCGGCGCAGCATGGCGACGCGATCCTCGACCGTGCGGCAGGCCAGCTCCTCGTCGAGCCAGTCCATGTGTTCGCGCATGTCGGTCACGCCGTGGTGGAGCCGAAAGCTCTCCGCGACGAAGAAGTGCATCTGCCGATCGATGGCAAAGGCGACCGGGTTGGCCAGGAGAGGCTCGGCGGCAAAGAGCTCGACCGAGAGGCCCTGCGCCACATCCATCGCCTCCAGCGCCAGGGTCCCCTCCTCCGACGCAGGGGCGACCTGGGGTTCGCCGGCCCTTTCCTGTTCCTGTGAGAGAGCAACGCCACAGAACAACGCGGGAGCCCCGAGCAGTAGGATGACTTCGTGGAGAACACTCATACACCAGAGCTTAGCGTCCTCTTCGACAGAGGTGGGTCACCAGGTGGCGCCACTTGGTGCCCCACCTCTCCCCTACGAGTCAGTAGTTCATGAAGTCATCCACTGCTTCCCCGATGATGGTCGCTCGTTGCTCCCATGCGGCTTGACCCATCACCTCTGACGAATCGAGGATTCCGTCGTTCGTGTCGTCGAAGAGGAACACTGCAACTACGCCGCCTGGATCGCTTTCAGCGGGTTTCATGGCCAGGTAGACTCGCCCAAGATTCGGATGACGGTAAGCACGAAGAGCCGCGCCCGTTCCGCCGAGAAAGGGAACGTCGGCACTGCTGATGACGAGATCGAGCTTCTTGCTCTTCTTCCACAGGCGGTACAGGCCGGCCGGACCATCCAGCAGGAGGTAGCGCCCGTCTGGATCTGCTTCCGCGGCGAGCACTCCACCTATGGAACTACCAATGTAGAGAATCTGGCGCGCAGGCAAGCTATTCGTTCGCTGATCGGGCGGGATGAAACTCCCCCCCATGATTTGCTCCACTGCTCGAGGTGTTGTTATCGGTGTGCCCAGCGGAGAATTCGGAGAAAGCGTACGCGTGCAATAATACGCTCCCGGTGCTGGAGGAATAGCCCAATACTCCACGATTTCATTGCCGGAGCTCTCATCCCTACCGATCACATAAAACGAGTGGCTCGTCTCTCCCGCGAAGCCCGTGATCACATAGGATGTGGAATAGGGAATGGATGAAACATAGACCTCGCCTGTTACGGGGTCCGTTTCACTAGCTTTGAAGTAGAGAGCCTTACGGTCAGCCGATCTCACCAGGAAGTAAAAGGCGTTGTCTCCCCCAGGGAGCGGATACCCCCAC
>JALWOP010000272.1 GCA_027083445.1 Planctomycetota bacterium
CGGTGAATATCAATAATGATACTACTCTCCAGAGTCAGCCGTTTTCACTAAAAAATTACAGAAAACCATCCACACAGTCCATGATACCTGAGCGTTTCCGAGCGGGTTTCGCCTTCGGTGGTCAAAAACAAACAGTCCTGACACTCTCCTGCGAGGAAATAAGCTGAATGCCGCACACTATACTTGAGTCTTTCACTCAAGAAAAGCCTCTTGTCTTCATGGGGAATAAATTTGTGAATGAGCGTAACAAGCGTGAACTCAAATAAAACTACTGTATTAATCGTTGCAAAAGTATTGACATACAAATATTGACTTCGACTAGCCCCTTGCGAAGCTAAATCTGCAAACTTGGAAGTGAGGCTTTAGCCTCGCCCGAGTGAAAAAATTACTAGCCGAGCTAGCCCCTTGCGAAGCTAAACCTGCAAACTTGGAAGTGAGGCTTTAGCCTCGCCCGAGTGAAAAAATGACTAACCGTGCAGACCTAGGCTGTCGAAATAATGCTCCTAATTACACATAAACATTCCCACCTTTTGGATGCCCTCATAAAAAGACAAGCCGTAGGTTGGGCTGACGAAGGAAGCCCAACAAAACAATGCCAAGCCCAATATTGTTGGGCTTCGTGCCTCAGCCCAACCTACAATTTACTTCACTTGTGCAAAAAAAGTACTATCGTGCCAACCCTTGCGAAGCTAAAGCATCGTTTCCTATGAGTTTGGAAGTGAGGCTTTAGCCTCGCCCGAGCAAAAAAATTACTAGCCGTGCAGACCTAGGCTGTCGAAATAATGCTCCTAATTACACATAAATATTCCCACCTTTTGGATGTCCTCATAAAAAGACAAGCCGTAGGTTGGGCTGACGAAGGAAGCCCAACAAAACAATGCCAAGCCCAATATTGTTGGGCTTCGTGCCTCAGCCCAACCTACAATTTACTTCGCTTGTGCAAAAAAAATACTATTGTGCCAGCCCTTGCGAAGCTAAAGCATCGCTTCCTGAGTGGGGGGATAGCATGAAACCCTATGCAAAATAAATCAAAAAAACCTCCAAATATCTGCTATAGCAATACTAAAAGCTAACAAATAGGTTTCCAATATGAACAACATTAACCTCAACGCCGTACTCGATA
>JALWOP010000273.1 GCA_027083445.1 Planctomycetota bacterium
GAAGTATTCACTTTGAGCATGGCTGAGTCTCTCATGTTCTCAAGGCTCCTGGACGGCACCCTGGAAGAAGGTGCCTGGGAACTCCACAGAGCCACCAGATCGACCCTAGCCACGGCCCCGATTCCCCGCAAGGGAGAATCCGAAGCGAGAATCCCGGTGCATCGTCCCGCTTCCTTGGACCATGACGAAGAATGGGTATTCCACCCCGGAAGGGCTCCCGATGGCATGCGAAAGGAATAGACGACGGAGTTCTTGGGCCTCTTCGCCGAGATCCGTCAGGATCCCGATATCGACACTCCTGCGCTCCTGCTCGGCTGGGGCTAGCTGCGTACCCGGGCGACCGCGCGGCGCCACTCCTCCATGCGCTCCGCGCGACGGGCGCGATCCAGGGCCGGTTCGAAACGGGCGGGGGTGACCTGGAAGGCGGCCGCCTCACCCACATCGTCCCAAAGGCCCGTGGCCAGGCCCGCCAGGGCGGCGGCGCCCCGGGCGGTCGCCTCGACCTCGGGAGCACGCAGGACGGTGATCCCGGCCAGATCGGCCTGGGTCTGCATCAGAAAGTCGTTGGCCGCCGCACCACCGTCCACACGCATCTCCAAGAGTTCGAGGCCACTCTCGCTGCGCAGGATCTCGACCAGCTCGGCGCACTGGAAGGCGATCGCTTCCAGGGCAGCGCGCGCGATGTGGGCCCGGCCGACCCCGCGGGTCAGCCCGAAGAGGGCCGCCCGGGCCCCCGGATCCCAGTAGGGCGCACCCAGGCCGGCGAAGGCGGGGATGAGAAAAACCCCGGCGCTGTCCTCGACCGAGGTGGCCAGGGCCTCGGACTCCGAAGCGCTCTCCAGGATCCCCAGACCGTCACGCAACCACTGGATCACCAGCCCGCCGCTGAAAAGCGACCCCTCCAGGGCAAAGGCGGGCCGACCCCGGCGATCGACCGCCAGGGTGGTCAAGAGCCCTGCGTTCGAATCGACGCGCCGCTCACCGGTGTTCAGGAGCAGGAAACACCCGGTTCCGTAGGTGTTCTTGAAACCTCCGCTCTCCCAGCAGCCCTGGCCGAAAAGTGCGGCCTGCTGGTCCCCGGCGATGCCACGGATCGGAGCCTGGAGCCCCCCGGGGAGATGGGCCAGGCCGAACTCCCCGCTGGAGGGGCGCACCTCGGGCAGCCAACCGCGCTGGACGCCGAAGAACTGGCAGAGCTCCTCACTCCACTCGCCCCGGTCGAGATCGAAGAGCATCGTGCGCGAGGCGTGGGTCGGGTCGGTGGCGCAGACCTCTCCCCTCGAGAGGTGATGCACCAGGAGCGCATCGACCGTACAAAAGCGCAGCTTCCCCGATCGGGCCGCGTCAGCCACCCCCGCCCGCTCGGCGAGCAGCCATTCGATCTTGGTCGCGCTGAAGTAGGGATCGAGCACGAGGCCGGTCGTGGCCCGCAGCCCATCGGCATGCCCCGCCTGGGCCAGTTCACGACAACGCTCCGCGGTGCGCCGATCCTGCCAGACGATCCCGTTACCCAGGCAGCGGCCGCTCTCGACATCCAGGGGAAAGACCGTCTCTCGCTGACCGGTGATGCCGACGGCGGCGGGCGCGACGCCCCCCGCCAGTACCTCCCCCACCGTCCGGTCGACCGCATCCAGGATCGCCTGCGCGTCGTGTTCCACCCATCCGGGTTGGGGGAAGGATTGGGGAAACTCCCGGTAGGAACGACAGAGGGGTGTGAGGTCCTGATCGAAGAGCAGGGCGGTCACCCCGGTGGTGCCCGCATCGATGGCGAGGAGTGTGGCAGTCACTGGACGGCTCCCGAAACGGTCGAGGGGGAGAGGCGCGCTGCGTTCATCCTACGCCCTCTCCCGGCTACGATCCCCCCCCAGCGGCACTCCCCTCCAAGAGAGCAGGGCTCCGGCCGCAGGGGCGGCCGAAGCCCTGTTTTCAGGGGGCTCCCGGGGTACGCACGGGTACGAACCGGGTGCCTTGGAACTCTAGAGCACTCGCTCGGGTCTACTTCAGGTCCTGTTGGATGACGAAGAGGCCGCCCATACCGATGTACTCGATCTCGGCCCGCTGACCGTTCAAGCGCTGGGTGGTATGGAAAGTGAGGGGTGCGTCGAGCAGGGGGTCGATTCGCCGGTAGGGGGTGTCCAGGGTGAACCCGGCCCCGATCGAGATGCGGCGACTCGAGAGCTGCCCATCGACCTCGGGAACGACCACCATCCCCCCACCGTTGAAGCCGGCGCTGAGGCCGAAATCGATCTCCGAGAGGTGGGCGGCGATCACGGCCCGGTCGAGCTGCACGCTCACATCCCCATAGAACTCGAGCCAAACCTCCTCGTCGGGCAGGGGCACGACGACGAAATAGCCGCTGCCCCAGGCGTCGACGATGAGATCCTCCACCAGGTCACGGGGAGCCTGGAGGTAGAAGTTCTGGCTGCCATCGCCGCCGTCGGCGGAGGGCAAGCTACCCACCGAACCGTTGCTGCGGCCGAGACCGACCAGAAGCAAGGGCAGGGTGAGGAGCAGCGCCAGCTGCAAGGAGAGGCTGGCCCGCGGGTGGGGTTCCCGCGAGATGATGCGCCTCGATAACTCGAACAATCGTTTCATGTCTATCTCCCGAGTTCCTCGTCGGCGGAGGGGGTCCCCGCAGCCGAATGGGTCTCGAAGAGTTCCGGGCAGCGCTCGAGGAGCGCGGCGCCGAATCCTGCCTGGGAATCAATGGCCTCTTGGAGCTGTGGAGTCTCCGCGAGGATCCGGGCCACCTCTGCCGCGGCGCCCGGTCTGAGATCGATGAGCCGCCTCCAGTAGTCGAGGCACCTGTGCTGGTTTCCGATGTAGGCGTAAGCCATGCCGACGTTGAACCAAGCGAACCAGAAACGCTCGTCGTCCCGAGCCACACCGCTCATCAGGAGCCAGCGCCAGCAGGTCAGGGCCCGCCGCCAGTCCTCTTCGTAAGAGTAGAGACGGCCGAGCTGGTTCACGGCGTGGGCCCGGTTGGCCAGGGAGAGCCCCTCGTCGAAGACCTGGCGGTAGGCCCGGGCGGCCTTGAGGGTCTTGCCCTGGTGGGCGTAGAGGAAGGCGAGGTAGATGCGCGCCTCCTCGTGGTCGGATTCGGTCTCCAGGGCCTGCAGGAGCAGGCGCTCCCCCTTCTCGAGGGGGTCGGCGATCTTCTCCAGGCGACCGTTGAGCAGGTGCCGCGCCTGACGCCAGTTGAGGCCGGTGCGCGCATCCTTGCCCGACAGGAGCACCCCATCCACGAACCCCCGGCCGGAGGTCTTGGCATCCTCGACGCGCACCGCCGCCTCGAAGACCCGCTCGCGGAAAGCCGGCCCGTCGACCCCGGCCAGGACGTAGGCCTTGCCGAGCTGATAGAAGATCGTCGCCAGGCGATGGACCAGGTCGGCGCGCGCCGCCTCGGCCAGGATCGAATCACCCTCGCCGAAGAGTCCCTCCGCTTGCAGGCTGCCGGTCATCATCGCCAGGCGCGCCTCGAGCCGCTCCGGGTCGGCCATGTCCTTGTGGAGCCGCACGAAACGTCGGGCGTCCTCGAAGAAGGCGCGGCACCGATTCGATTCCTCGATCTGGACCATGACCCGGGCAGCGGCGACCTCGTCGAGTTCGCCGTCGACCAGACAGCTCAGGTTGACTTGCAACTCTTGCTCTGCGTCGCTCAACCCTTCCGACCAGCTCGAGAACTCCTCTTCGGAGAAGGCTCCTTCGAAGCCGTCACCGGGGAAGAGGGGGTCAAACTGGGAATCACTCGCGTGATGGCTCATTCATCACCTTCCTTTGCCCGCCTGGGTTTCCCCACCGACTTGGTATCCCCCGCGGACCCACCGGCAACGCGAGCGGCGGTAGCCGACTTCGTGCTGCGCCTGGAAGGGTCCCGGGCGGGACGGCAATCGGGGGGGAGCCCATCGAAGACGCGCCGCATGGCGCGGTGGATCTTCCGGCGGGCCCGGAAGATCACCATTTTGAGGTTCTCGAGCTTGATCCCCAGCTCCTGCGCGGCGGCCCGATAGCTGGCGCCATCGACCTCGACCATGCGCAGGGCGTCCTGCTCCCGTTGACTGAGCATCGAGTAGAAGCGCAGGTAGAGCTGCAGGTAGGTCAGGTAGACCCGCGCGCATTGCTCCCGCTGCTCCTGCTCGAGCACGTCGCCCACGGGGGTCCGGCCCGAAGCCTCGGGTTGATCGGAGAGGTCCTCGAAGGGCACCTCGGTGCGTCCGCCTCGCCCCTGGCTGCGCAGGTGCTTGAGCACCGTGTTGCGCACGATCATCGCCGACCAGACGCGGAAGGCGTCTTCACGGCCCGCATCGAAGCGGTGGGGATAGCGGTAGACGTTGAAAAAGACCTCCTGCAAGACGTCGAGGGGGTCGGCCTTGCTCCCGTAGCGCCGCAGCCT
This sequence comes from Planctomycetota bacterium, assembly GCA_027083445.1. GTDB lineage: Bacteria > Planctomycetota > UBA1135 > UBA1135 > JALWOP01. The sequence continues at coordinate 4,394 of JALWOP010000273.1, forward strand.
CGAAGCGACCTGGACCAACAGGTGCTGGCTGTTCAGCTCGTAGAGCAGCCCAAAGCAACTGCGGTTGCGGTCGTGGCGGAAGCACTCCATCAGGCGCGTCGAGATCGCGTCGCGCACCCCCTCGGGAGTGCGCTTCGCCTCGCCGCCCTCCCCATCCTCATTCCGGGCGATCGCCAGCATGCGCTCGACCTCCCCCGCGGTCGCCTCTTCCCCTTCCAACTCGGCCCGTAGGGACTCGAGTCGCGCTAGGAGTCGCTCTTGGGCTCCGGGAACGCCGATCAGGCGTCCACCGGAGAGGTTGTCGAGGGCCTGCATGAATGATCGGGGAGAACTCCTCACGCCCACGACGAGCCCGGGGAAGGCAGCCGCGGGGAGAGGGG
>JALWOP010000274.1 GCA_027083445.1 Planctomycetota bacterium
ACGATGCGTCGCCTCGGCAGCCGGTTCGGCGCCTTTCACATCTACCTGCCCCTGGCCCTGACTCCCCTGCTGACCCTGCTGGTGCAGCCGATCGGATCGGCGGCCATGGGCCGCATGCCCCGGGAGATCGATTCCCTGGCGAGTTGGGGACCGGTCTGGGCCCTGGTCTTTCTGCCGCGCAGCGCCGGCATGGCCTTCCACGAGGTGGTCGTGACCCTCCTGCGGGGCCAGCGAGGGGAAGCGGCCCTGCGCAGCGTACGCAACCGCATGGCCCTGGTCGCAACGGCGGCTCTGGCCCTGGTCGCCCTGACCCCCCTGGCGGGATTCTGGTTCGGGGGAGCGCAGGCCCTCCATGCGGAGCTGGCCCAGTTCGCCCAGAGCGCGCTCATCCTGGCCCTGCCGATGCCGTTCTATCAGGTTTTCCAAAGCTGGTACCAGGGGGCTCTGGTCGCTGCACACCAGACGCGTCCCATCACCGAGGCGGTGGGCATCTATGTGGGAATCGCAGCCCTTGGAGCGCTGCTAGGGGTGCGATTCGAGCTCTGGGACGGTCTGCATTGGACGCTCGTCTGCCTGGTGACGGCGGGGATCAGTCAGACCCTCTGGCTCTACCTGCGCAGTCGCGCCGTGCTGAGCAGCGCGCGATCGATCCCTTGACTGCGTGTTGCCCGGCCCCGTCCCGCCGGGACGATCCAGCGCAACACCGCCTCGATTCAGCGCTGCTCCTCGATCCAGGAACGGATCAACGCCACCACGCGGGCGCTGATCCCGTTGGGGACGGTGAAGGTCATGCTGTAGTGGCACAGGAGCCAGCGCCCCTCTTCCCGCCGCACGACGCCGGTCCCGCGCAGTTCCCCGTAGCCCGCGCTGGTGAGTTTCTCGTCGAACCAGGCGATGTCGCCCGAGGGGCTGAGGCTGATGTGCCGATCGTGGGGCAGGTAGGTCCATCCCCCCCGGGGGAAGTAGGTGTGCACATACTCCGCGAAGGCCTCCCGATCCCAGCGCTCACCGGCATCGGTTCCGAGGAAGACCGCGTCGGCTGCGAGGTGCCCCAGGTAGCGCTCCTCGTCCGCCTCGGCCGCAGCGGCATGCCAGTCATCGATCATCTCGGCGATCGCAGCCCGGGCCTCTTCCTTCCCTCCCTCCGGCGCCTCGGCCTGAGCCGACCCAGGCTCATCGTCCCCCGGCGGCGAGAGGGAGCCCTCGGCGGGGGAACTCCCAGGGGAAGAGCCCCCACCTTCCACGGGCTGGGGGGTCTGACAGGCGATCGCAAGGAGGAGCACGAATCCGATCAAGCGCACCATGGTGCCCAGGGTACCCCGAGGTCGCCCTATGGCATGCCCAAAGAATCGGATCCTGGCGGACTCCGCGTCGCCAGGCTCGCCCGATGGGCTCATCGGTAAACGGCTCGGCCACGGGATTACCCCCTGGCTGCCATGCAGCATTCGCTTGGAGCAGCGCCCCCACTCGCTCGTGCCAGTGATTGACGTGCACACCAGCCGGCCGTAATCTTCGCTAATGAGCAGTGTATGACATGATCCCGCCCGGCGCCGATCTAGCCCATCGGTTTCCATCGATCCGTGGGCCGTGTTCTGTGGTCCCTCGAGTGTGTTCCATCGAGAGCGTCAGCACGGGGATAAGAGGCCCCAAGAGCCGGCTTGCAGAAGAGGAGAGTCCGCCCGTTGAGTCCCTAGGGGCAGAGGGCCATCATCCGATCGGGAAATGCGAAAAAGATCCTGAATGCCCAGGCCGCGGATGTGTACGCCCAACGGCTCTGTATCCGATCACACCTGCCCCCCCACAACGCTCTCCCACACGTCCCGAGGAGGGAGTAGGGCCCTTCAATGACTTGGATTCATCATCCCATATGCAAGTAGGCGGAAGAGGAGAAGAGGAATGCGGCGCACATCATGACGCAGTCGAGTTCGCCGGAATTCTCGTTCAGAAGAACAGAGTATCGCTCAGACTGTGCGATCTCATGATCGACACTGACGGACGTACCGTCCCAGACTACCCCCAGAGTTACTCTTCGGAATGGTGGGAAATACATGTGTGTGTCGCCCCTCGGGGAAGCTCGGAAATCCCAACGCCCACCCCGGCGCGCCCCTTCGCCACACGATTCCTTCTCTTCGATTACGCTGACGGGAGTATTGACTGCCTCAAGAATACATTCATTACAGCAGCCGATGCACTCCACCCGCCGAACAAGGACATAGAGTGCTTCGTAAAGCAGCTATTGGAACTAGATTTCTACACTGACCAGGGAGCACAACTCGGGGTATTTCAGCCCCCTGAATTCCCCTCCACACTGCTCTTCCCATTCCTTGTGGGCCGTGGCCTATGGAGCATCTTGCCACCCTCGGGAGCCGAATCTGACTTTGGTGAATCCGCGGTCGAGCTCCAGCCATGTGAACGCTACGCTCTCGAACCGGATCCAAACCTCTGGCGCCCCATATCGAAAGATTCCCCGTCGCCAGACCGAAAGCGCATGCGTCACGTGCTGCAGTATATGCTCATACTACTTGCTCTCCATCACCTAAGCCCATACGTCGACCGCTACCCAAACGTTTTTCTCTGGATTATCCTGGGTTCCCTAGCACTTGGAGGCTTCCTCCGGGCACGGGAAAAGGCTCTCCCAGATCCTCCCTCCTCCGACGAGGATCGCACTCCACCCAAGAAGCGCCCCCTGTACACCCTGATCGGTACTGCTAAGACGGCCGACGGATCTCCGATTGAATCCCCGCTGATTATCTCCTGCATCCAGGAGTCGAGAGCCATATCAACGGAAGCATACCCCGACTCGCGAGGAGAATTTCGCGTAGAAGTCAAGCTCGATCCCAGTGCGGGGGACATCTCGCTCGAGGTGTGGCGCAGGGAATTCGCGGGTGAATTCGAAGTTGGCGCGCATCCCACTCGAGCTACGTTCGCTCATCCGGAAGACGCCGTGTTCCTTTCTTCGGAAGATGCCCAACGGGGCACTGGTACGTACACCTTACCAAATGATACTCCCCTTGTGATTGATCTGGGAGTCATCACCCTTGCGGACCCCCCGAGCGCTTTGCACATCGTTCCCGTAGCATTCCCTCCTGCTTGGCCTCGTGACGCGCGATGCGAACCGCGTTCCGCCTCTTTCAAAGTCTACTGCCGCGCCAGGAGTGCTGACCGAGAACTCAACACCGACCCATGGAGCGATTCGCGCTGGTGGTCTTTTGTGGGCGTGATACCGAACCAGGCCACGACCCTCTACACATGGGCCGCAGCCGAGACTTTCGAAATCGTGCTTCAAGATGTCGACCAGCCTCACTTTTCCGGATCCGCTGACGTGAGGGTAGAGACCCCTCCGAGGAGCATCTCCATCTTGGAGAACTGCTGGGTCGTCGGTAAGGTAGATCTGGAAGCTTACCCCGACGCCCAAACCGTTTGCTTTGCGAAGCGTCCATCGAGTGCACCCTCACCGTGGATCGCCCTCTGGGAGAATACTGCCCCGCCAAGAAGTGCGCTCGTGGGCGAGAGCGGTGATTTCTTCTTTGGCTTGGTTTTGCCGGGGGAATATAGACTGGAACTGATTGGAGACCATGAGCGGATCACCTCGCAGGCCGTCACCCTGGTTTCTGGATCGAACACCGTCTCCTTCTCGGCCTAGACCCTACGCTGGGGATCCTTGACACCACGACGTTCCCGTCCACGGCTGCCTGCTGCGCCCCACTTCAGTTGCTCAGCGACCTGCTTGGGATGATGGCCGGCTCCTTCAGGTTCCGGGCCTGGCAGCCGACCCCGAACTCATGCTGATCGGCGAGGAAGATCGTGCGATGCGGGGTGGCTCTTCTCCATGGGAACGGTGTGAGTGAACCCACAACTCTACCCCCGGCACTGGAGGCGTCCCCCTGAGCCATCTAGGATGGTCTCCGAGCTGCTGCAGTGCCTCCCCTCTCCCTCTCCCAAAACCTCCCGGCGGTCGCCGCTGCGCTGGTCGCCGGGTTGGCTCTCGCCGGCTGCGGGCGCTCCGGTGCCTGGCAACCGATTGCACGTCCCGAGCACTATGAGAAGCGCCTGCCCCGCTCCGAGGGGGCGGCCCTGGCCTTGGAGGCTCACCTCGAGGAAGTGCTGGCCCAGCCCCTGGCCGAGGGGCACCTCCCACCCGAGGAAGAGCTCTTCTCGCCCCAGGCCCGCGTGCGCATGGCCTCCGCCGACGCGTGGCACACCCTGGACGGGGGTCCCCTCTGCGTCGAGACCTGCACGGGAGCGGACGAGGAGCTTTCGCCCGCCCAGACCCTCGACCGGATCGCTGAGCTGCTCGCGCCGAGCGCCCCACCCGGTTTCGGCGAACTCGAGCTCAAACGCTTTTGGCTCGACGAGCCGCGCGCCGTGGGTCGCTTCCTTCTACACGTGGGTCGCAGCCGCCACTCGACTTCGGTCCCACCCCGGGAGGGCCGCATCGACCTGCGCCTCACCTTCCGCGCCGCCTTCGTCCGCCAGGAAGGGGAGTGGCGGATCGAACGCCTCGAACTCCTCGAGGGAACGCGACTCTCCGGACCCGGTCCGCGCTTCGTCGACGTGACCGCCGAATGCGGCCCCCACTACGGCATCTCCGAGGAGAACCGCGCCCTGCTCACCGACTTCACCAACCGGCAGCAGACCCTGGCCCTGGGCGGCCTGTCGGTCGTCGACTGGAACGGAGACGGCTTCTGGGACCTGCTCGGCACCCGGCGGGGACAGATGGCACTGCTCTTCGAGAACGATGGGCTCGGTGGGTT
>JALWOP010000275.1 GCA_027083445.1 Planctomycetota bacterium
GGGGGGGCGCGGGGGGGGGGGGCGGGGGGGTGCGGGGGGGGGGTTGTGGGGGGGGGGGGGGGGAGGGGGCGGGGGGCGGATGGGCGGCGGCGGCGAGGAGTGGAGGGGGCTGGCCTGGTGCATGACGCCCCACGCCCAAGGGGTCCTGCGCGGCGCCGGGGTCGAGCCGGAGCCGGCGCCGCCCCTCGAAGTGTTGCGACGGGTCAACGACCGCCGCTTTCTCCTGGAGCAGGGGCTCGCCGCGGAGGGGAGCCGGCGCCTGGATGATGGCTCCGATTGGCAGCGCCTGCGCGATGAGCCGGGCCGTGGGGTCTGGCGCCTGAAGCGTCCCCTCGGCGCTGCCGGACGGGGACAGCGGCTCCTCGCGCCGGGGCCGCCGAGCCGGGCGGACGAGGCTTGGGTGCACGCCTCCCTCCGGAGGGGCGGGTTGGTGGCGGAGCCCGAGCTCGAACTCGAACTCGAGTGCGTCACCCACGGCTGGATCGAGGCGGATGGGCGGATCTGGGTCGGGCCGACCCGCCGCCAGGAGGTCGACGGGCGCGGGGCCTGGGTATCGACCGGGGGGCGCCTCACGGGCCTGCGGGCCCCCGCCGAGGGGGCATGGCGCGCGGGAAGGGCTCTGGTGCAGGCGGGATACTTCGGGCCCTTCGGGGTCGATTCCAGAATGGATCGGCGCGGGCACTGGCATCCCTGCGGTGACCTGAATGCGCGCTACACGATGGGCTGGCGATCCCCACGGTTGGTAGTCGCACCCGGGCCTCCCTAGGATGGAGGCGATGGTGAGCGTGCTCCTTTCGGCTCGGCCCTGGGATTGGCAAGCGGCGCTGCCGTGCTTGGGGGGCGGCCTGGCACTCGGCTGGCTCTGGGCGGCCGGCTGGAAGCGCCGCGCCCGAGCGGCACGGGAGGATCGGGATCGCCTCGAGGAGGCTTTGCCCCTGGCGGTCGTGCGTGCCAACGCTCAGGGACGCATCCGTTCTTGGAACCCGGCGGCGGAAGAGCTGTTCGGCTATGCCTCGAAGGAGATGCTCGGCAGCACCCTCTCCCTGCTTGCGGGGGGGGGCGACGACGCCCTGCAAGCGGGTCGCCGGCAGGCGCGGGAGCAGGGACGCTGGAGCGGGGAACTCGCGCTGGTTCGCAGGGATGGTGAGCGCGTGGACTGCCAAGCTCTGCTTCTGTGCCAAAGGGCTGGAGGGGGGCTCATTCTGGAGGAGCTGGCGCTCTTCTCCGACGTGACCCGTTTGCGCCGCTCGGAGGCTGCGCGCGTACGCCTCGAGGATGAGCTGCGCCAGTCCCAGAAGATGGAGACCGTCGGTCAGTTGGCGGGTGGCTTGGCCCACGACTTCAACAATCTGCTCACCAGCATCCTGGGCTATGCTCGCATCCTCGGCCACAGCTTCGAGCCCGACTCCGAGGAGGGTCGCGACCTGGCGGAACTCGAGGATGCCGGTCGCCGGGCGGCCGACCTCACCCGGCGCCTGCTCTCCTTCAGCCGTCAGTGCCCCACTCGCGTCGCTCCGGTCGAGTTGGTGGAGCTCGTCCACGGAACCCTGCCTCTCCTGCGCCCCAGCCTGGGAGCGGCGGTGCATCTAGAGGTCGAGGAAGAGGTCGCTGCCGCCTGGGTCCTGGCGGATCGGACGGAGCTCGAACAGGTCATCGTCAACCTCGTCCTCAACGCCCGGGACGCCATGCCCGAGGGGGGACGACTGACCGTGCTGGTGGGGGAAAGCAGGGGGGAGGGGGGCGATTCCGTGCGCCTTGCCGTGCGGGATGAGGGCATGGGGATGACCAGCGAGACCCTCCAGCGCATCTTCGATCCCTTCTTCACCACCAAGGCGGCCGGCAAGGGGACCGGGCTTGGGCTTTGCACCGTCGAGGCGATCATCGAGCGCTACGGCGGGTCGATCGAGGTCGCCAGTGAGCTGGGTAGGGGGACGACCTTCGACATCCTCCTGCCGCGCGTCGAGCCCCGGCTCGAGGAGGCGCGCCAGGAGGGCGAGTGGATCGCTCCGGTGGGGGCCGCGACCGTGCTCGTGGCGGAGGACGAACCACTCGTCTCGCGCATGATCTGCTACGGTTTGCGCGAGGCGGGATACGCGGTTCTCGAAGCCCGTACGGCCGCGGAGGCACGGCAGCTCTTCGAGACCCACGCCGGGTCGGTGGCTCTCCTCGTCACCGATGTGATCATGCCGGGTGAGGGGGGGGTCGAGCTTGCAGCCTCCCTGCGCGAAAGGGATCCCGCCCTGGGCGTGCTCTACATCTCGGGCTACCACGAGGATGCGGTGCTACCCCATGGGGTTCCAATCGACGATGCCGCCTTCCTCGAAAAGCCCTTTACCGCCACCCAGCTACAAGCCGCCATTGCATCGCTCCTGGCCGACCGCGCCGGATCCCAGGCCGCCCTGCCCCGGGCCTGAGGTGGAGATCGATCACTCCTCGGAGTTTCCCGCAGGGGGGGCCGGGCCCAGATCGGAGGGCCAGGGGGCCTCGAAGCGGAGGGGACGCCCGTCATCGGGGTGCCGAAGCTCCAGGCTGTCGGCGTGCAGGGCGCAGCGCCCGATCCTCGCCCCCTTGGGTGGGCGGGGCGCCCCTCGCGCCTGATAGAGGGGATCGTCGACCACCGAAAGGCCGCTGGCGCACAGGTGCAGCCGAACCTGGTGGCGGCGGCCCGTGCGCGGGCGCGCTTCGATCCAACAGAGCTCACCGCGACGTTGGAGGAGCCGGAAGTCGGTGTGCGCCTCCTTGCCCCCCGTCGGAGGATCGATCCACTGGCGACTGCCGCCGCCCGGGGCGGGGCCCAGGGGACGCTCACAACTCCAGCTCTCCCGCGGGGGCGAGCCACTGCATAGAGCCAGGTAGCGCTTGCGCACGCTGCGCGAACGAAACTGCGCCTTGAGGGCGAGGAGGGCGGAGTCGGTGCGTGCCAGAAGGAGGAGCCCGGAGGTCTCCCGGTCGAGGCGATGGACCACCCCGGGACGCCCTCCGCCCGCGCCTTCGGGGAGGGGGCCGAATGCCTCTTGAGCCTGGTCGCAGAGGGTGACCTCCCGGCAGCCGGGAAACCCGTGGGACAGCAGGCCCGCGGGTTTGTCGAGGATGGCCAGGGAGTCGTCGCAGTGGAGGATGCGCAGGGGGGGAGGATCGAGGTGGATCTCGATCCGGGTCCCGTTCCCCACCCGGCCGGCCGAGCGGTAGACCACCCGTCCATCGAGGCGCACGGCCCCCCGACGCACGAGTTTTTGGAGGCGGGCGCGGGAGAGTTCGGGAACCATGCGGGAGAGGGCCTCGTCGAGGCGCAGCCCCCCCGGATGACCTTCGAGGAGCCGGCGGCGCAGCATGGGAAGAGCCTACTCCAGGACGAGAGCGGGGGAGGCCGAAAGAGCGGGGGTGAGTCCCCTCTCGATCCTTCTCTGTCTCGGTTTCCAGGCCGATCCCGCGGCTGCTGCGGGGCACCCTGATCCGCCGCGGGGGGAACTCGCGCTGGAGGTGGCTCTCCTGGCCGAGCGGCTCGGGGAAGCGGAGCATCGTTTCAGCGACCGGCCCCGGGGCGGCGGGGGCGGGCTCCAGACCCGGGAGTTCGACCGTGCCCTGCGCCTCATCGAACGCCGGGCCCTCGAACTCGAGGCCTCCGAGCTCGACGCAGCCGCCGCCCGGGAACTGGAACTGGCGGTCTTCGAACCCCTGGCCGCTGCCCGTTTCCACCTGGAGAGCTATGAGGGGAGCCGCGTGGGCGTGGCTCGTCTTGCCCAGGAATTGGAAGAGCTGCAGCGGCTCGCCGAGGAGGGGGCTACCCAGCTCGCGGCGCAGCGCTGCACCCGCCTCCTCGATGAGGCGGCCCAGAGCGGGTACCCAAGGCCCGATCTCGCCCGCGGCATCGAGGGCATCCGCGCTCTGCGCGCCGCGCTCCTCGCTTCCGCGGGCAGGGCGAGCGCCCTCCCGGAGAGGGCGCGACCCCGCTAGCCCCAGAACGGCTGGGCAACCGGATCCGGTGGGCGGAAAGCCGGCGGGAGCCTCAGGCGACCTGCTTGACGCGGGTGACGCCCAGGAGCTTTTCGATCGCGGCCATGCGCCGCCCGAGGAAGGGGACGTGTTCGATGCGGGCCACCGCTTGGCCCTCCCGGCGGATGACCAGGGTGCCGCCGCCGAAGGTGAGGATCAGTTCGAGGACGTCGGGAACCTCGCGGGTCACCGTGCTGCCCTGCCTCGGGATCGACTGATCACGGCCCCAGGGCTGGATGTAGTGGACGAACTCGTTCGGTTCGAGCCGCCAGTAGTTGAAGCGCGGCTGCAGCATGCCGAGGCAGAAGAAGAACCAGTAGAGGAAGAAGATCACGAAGTAGGCGTGGGTGCTGAAGTAGACATCCAAGGAGCCGAACCAGGCCATCACCGCACTGACGAAGCCGATCTCCTTGAGGGTCGTGATCCAGGCCCCCAGTCCCACGAGCGCCACGACGAGGATGGCGATGATGAACTTCTTCTGGTCGAGGTCGGTGACGATCACCATCAGGTTGAACGCGAACATCGCGGTCGCGATCCAGCCCAGGGTGACCGAGGGAGCGGCCTCGAAGCTCTGCAGGATCCCGCAGACCAGGAACGTGATCATCGCCGGCCAGAAGTAGATGATCATCGGGAACGAGGCGACGGGGATCGCGACGCGCTCCACGTTCGGATCTCCGGGCCAATAGACCTCCCAGATCGATTCCTTCTTCAGGCCCTGGACAGGGCTGGACTGGGTGGGGCCTGTTTGGGTGGGGGGG
>JALWOP010000276.1 GCA_027083445.1 Planctomycetota bacterium
GGGATCGCTCATGGGTGTCTCCTCTTGTTGGGCTTTTGATTCGTAGGGTTTGACGAACCAGTCGTGGACCTCACGGAGGAAGGCTTTGATGTCCAGTTCGGGCTCCTGGTAGAGGGCGATCCGGGCGTGGCGGGCGCGGGCGCTGTCGCCCCGGGTGAAGATGCGCCGGATTCTCCCCCGGCGGTCGCGCCGTTCGTTGGGGGCGCCGATGCTGAGGATCATCCCCCGGCCGTCCTCGTCCAGGTAGTCCATCACCGTCTCCATCTTGTAGACGAAGCGCTCGCCGTCGAGGCGCTTGACGAGCTTGCACTCGATGGTGTGGAGGTGGTTGTCGCGGATCATCAGGACGTCGTATTCGTTCTCCAGCCCTTCGTCCACGGCGACCTTGACCCCGGTCCAGACCTCGTCGAACCAGCCGGTGCGGTGGAGGATCAGGGCGATGAACTCCTCGAAGAGGGTCCCCTGGACATATTTCAGGTCCCGGTGGCGGCCGGTGCTTTTGAGGAGCTCTTTGATCTCGTCGTAGCCGTGGACGGCGTCGGGGTCCCGAAGTCGGGAGAGGGTGTCGGCGTACTCCTTGTATCGGGAGAGATCCCCGCCCAGGCTCAGCAGCGCCGATTCCCGGGGGGCCAGGTCTTCCATGGTGCCGTGTTCGAGGATCTCGTAATCCTGGAGGATCAGATGCTCGCGGATCCCCATGCCGGGTAGTGCTTCGCGGCGGCTGGAGCCGTCGGGGAGCAGGGAGCTGAGGGTGTTGTCATAGCGGTCGTAGGCGAGGATCGTCGCCCCCCGGGCCAGGAGCCGGCAGCTCAGTGGCAGGCTCAACGACGCCAGGCCGTCGGTGGCGTTGAAGAGGATCCGGGAGAAGTCCCCGTCGCAGAGCGCCTCGATCCTCTTCTCGACCTCCTCGACGCTTCGGGGGGAGTCTTCGTCGAGCTCCTGTTCCGTGATGGCGAGGGCCTGGTCCTCCATCCGGGCGAGGCGACGCATCCCACGTGCCATGCGCCGGGCGAGGCGCCGGTCGGATCGGGCGTCGTCGTGGAGGAGGATATGCTCGACGATCCGGCTCCGGTAGGCGTAGTGGACCGGCAGGAGG
>JALWOP010000277.1 GCA_027083445.1 Planctomycetota bacterium
GCCCACCCATCCCCAGCCGGAGCGGGTCGCCCTCTACGCCGAGCTCGGCCGCCGCTTCCGCGCCCGAGCGGCGGCACTCTATGGGGCGTAGGGTGCGCAGCCCTGGAACTTCCTAGGTGTCCTGCTGGGGGACGGCGTGGAGTCCACCCTTCCGGCGGGTGCGGCGCAGGAGCGTGAGGGCGGCCAGACCGAGGCCCATCGCGAACCAGAGCGTGCACAGACGCACGAGCAGGGTCGCCGCCGTCGCGCTCACGTCGGCCATTCCCGCTGCCAGACCCAGGGCCCGGTAGCGCTCGCGCAGCATGCCGATCATGAGTCCCTCGGTCAGGCCCAGCCCGCCGGGGAAGATGATCGCCACGGCTCCAGCCACCGCGGAGAGGGCGAAGACGAAGACGGCGAAGAGCCAGGGGATCTTGGGACCCAGGATCCCCGAGAGCAACCAGAAGGCGGTGCACTCCAGCCCCCAGCCCAGGGTGGCTGCCAGGGTGGGCAGGACGATCTCCCGCGGTGCCATCAAGAGACGGGTACTCGCCAGCGCCACTTCGACGCGGGGTGCAGCGCGGCGCACCACCGGCAGGCGCTCGAGCAAAGCCACGCCCGCCGCGCCGAGACGCTCCGAGCCGAGTCCCGCGAGCAGCACCGCGCAGCCCCCGAGGGTGGCCCAGAAGAGCCAGGCGTAGTCGGGGGCCGTTGCCAGACCGCCCACGGCGATCAAGATCAGGAAACCCAAGAGGTCGGTGAAGCGCTCGGCGACGACGATCGGGGCGGTGCGCGAGATCGGACTGCCGTCGATGTCCCGGATGAGCCAGGACTTGAAGGTCTCGCCCATCTTGCCGGGGGTGACCGTCAGGGCCAGGCCCGAGAGGTGGACCAGAAAGGAGGTACCCGTGCTGAGTTTCACCCCGAGGAGCCGCCGGTAACGCTCCCAGCGCACGAAACGCACCAGGTAGTTGCCGAAGGAGAGCCCCATGGCGGCGGGAATGGCCCACCAGGGCACGCCACGCAGGGAGCGCGCAATCCCAGGCAGATCGGCCCAGAGGGCGATGGCGATGTAGACCAAGAGCCCCAGAAGGATGCCCGCGAGGACGCGCCGCTCCAAACGGCGCGCATCGGTGGTCGCGGGCTCGTTCACGAGGCGTGCGGGGCGCCCAGGGCGCGCTCGCCCTTCCAGTAGAGCAAGACGGTCATTCCCGTGCAGCCGATCAGGATGCTCAGCCAGGGGGAAAGACCCACGATGACCGCCGGCAGGTAGCCGCAGACGATGGCGAAGAGCATCGTCGTGATCGCATAGGGCATCTGCGTGCGCACGTGGTCGACGTGGTCGGAGGCGCTCGAGATGGAGGACATGACCGTCGTGTCCGAGATCGGTGAACAGTGGTCCCCGAAGATCGCCCCCTCGAGCACCGCCCCGATCGAGACGACCAGCATCGCCTGCCCGCCCATCGAGGGCAGGCTCTCACCCAGGTGATAGGCCAGGCCGACCACCAGGGGCAAGAGGATCGTCATCGTGCTCCACGAGGAACCGGTCGCGAAGGCCACCAGCCCCGAGAGCACGAAGAGGATCACCGGCAACAACAGGGGGTTGATGTTGTCGCCGATCAGGATCGAGAGGTACTCGGCGGTGTTCAGGTCGCCGCAGATGGCCCCGATGGCCCAGGCGAAGTAGAGGATGAGCAGAGCGATACCCATCGAGCGCAGGCTGATCCAAGCTGCGCGGGGGATCTCCCTGCCCAAACCGGCCAGGGCGGCCAGGAGGATCGCCACCACCAACCCGGCCAGACTGCCGTACATCAAGGGGTCGAAGCCGCTGCCGTCGTAGAGCACCTGGGTGATGCCCTTGACGGTGAAGAGTTCCGCTCCCATCCCCAGGGCGCCGCCGGCGATGAAGATGTAGCCCAGGGTGACCAGGATGAAGACTCCGATCGGAGCCAGGGCCAGCCGTGCCTTGGGCTGCATCCCGCTGGCCGGTTCGAGCTCGGTCGCCGCCTTGCCGACCATGGGGCGTGCCCCCTCGCGCAGGACCGCGCCGGCCCGCGCCCGCCGCTCCGCCCGCAACATGGGGCCGAAGTCCCGACCGGTCAGCACGACCAGTCCCACGAAGAAGATGGTGAAGATGCAGTAGAAGCGATAGGGCAGCGTCCGCAGGAAGACCGCATAGCCCTGATCCGGTGAGAGCCCTGCGTCGGGGAGCTGGGCGCTGAAGGTCGAGACCTCGAAGGCGATCCAGGTGGAGAGGATCGAGATCCCCGCCACCGGTGCCGCGGTCGAATCGACGATATAGGCCAGCTTCTCCCGCGCGACCTTGTACTTGTCGGTCAAGGTGCGCATGGTCGAACCGACCAGGATCGTGTTCGCGTAGTCGTCGAAAAAGACCGCCAGCCCCATCAGCCAGGCGGCGACCTGGGTGCGGCGGGCGTCGTGGGCCAGGTGGGCGATGCGCCGCATCAATCCGTGGATGCCTCCGGCACGGATCAGAATCCCCACCATCGCCAGCATGAAGACGACGAAGGCGACGATCTTCTGTCGGTCCGGATCGAGGAGCTCGGACCACAGGTAGGTATCACCGACGGCCCGCAGGCCGGGCAGGAGGGCGGAGGCCCAGGCGGCGCCGCCCACGACGAGGACCAGGATCGCGCCGACCGCGACTCCCGCGAAGAGGGCGAGCACCGGTTGGCGCAGAATGATCGCCAAGAGGATGGCGACCAGGGGGGGCAAGAGGGAGCGACTATCGGGGGGGTGATACTCGGCGCGTCCCCATACCGTGCGTCCGTCAGGCAGGTCCAAGATCAATTGCACCGCCCCGGGCAGGGAGCCGTGGGCTTCGATCAGGGAGCCGGTCAGGCCGACGGCGAGGAACTCATCGGCGCGGAAAGCCTCGAGTCCCGGTTCGGGCTGGGTGTACTCCAGCACGCGATAACCTCCCGCTCCGGAGCCGCGGGCGCGCAGGCCGCGCAGCACCGCACCGGCCATCTCCGCCGGCAGGCCCGGATCCTCCGAGCCGAAGAAGAGGGCACGCTCGAGCAGACGCAAGCGCAGCACCTGGCCAAGTCCCTCCTCGGGGTGACCCAGGTCCTCGAGGAGACTGCCCAGCTCCTCGTCCAGGGGGGTACCCGGGGAGAGCCGGCCCGGCGCCGGTCGCAGGCGGGGGAGTAGGAGCGACAGACGCGCCTCGTGCTCCTCGCCATCCTCTCCCTCGGAGAGCTGCCGATAGGTGATGCGGTGCCCCGCAATCCCCTCGATGCGGATGGTTTCGAGGGTCGGCGCAGCCCCCTCCCCGCCGGAAGATTCGAGTTCGAGCGTGTCACCAACCGCAAGGGTGTGGGCCGGAGCGTCCAGGGCGGAGGCCATGTGCAGGGCGGCCAGGCGCAGGCGATCGGGCTTGGGCAGCAGGAAGAGACCGGCGGCGACGAGGGCGAAGACGGCCAAGGGGATCAAGCGCGTCATGGCCGGAGCCTAGCGGGAGGGCGGACGGGGGGCTACCCTGCCGCGCCGGCCCCTCGATGCTCTTCCTCGACGTCAGCCCCCCCTCCTCGACAGCGGTGCTCCTGCTTGGGATCGCCCTGACCCTGGGCGTGATCCTGGTTTCGGCCTGGCTCGTGCTCCTCGGACGCGGGCTGAGGCGCCAGGAGCGACACCTGGCCGCCCTGGCCCGGCTCGAGCGGATCGAACGGCTCCTGGGGCGGCTGGCGGAGGGGGGTGGTGAGCTCGACCTACGCCGCCTGGAGCACGTCCTGATCGATCTGCGCGACGGACAGGAGCGGCTCGAGGGTCGTCTCGTGCGGCTGCTCGAGACGGCCGCCGGGCAGGGGCGAGATTCATCCCCGGTGGGGGAGCGTCACCCCTCCGGCGGCGACCTCTCCGAGCGCATCACGACGCGCCTGCTCTCCCTCGGCTACGAGCGTATCGAGATCGTCACACCGCTCGAGGCGATCGAGGCCCTATCGGAAGCGGAGGAGGGGGAGGTCGTCGTCGAAGCGCGCCGGGGTGGGGCTCCCTACAAGGGCCGCGTGCTGGTCAAGCACGGCACCCTCTGTGACGTCCGACTGCGCAGTAGCTACGAAGCGTTTCCCTAATGGCGAAGATCACTACCATCGAACGGCTTGGCCGACACGAGGGCGAGAAGGTCACCCTCCGGGGCTGGATTCACCGCCGCACCTCCAAGGGCAAGCTGCACTTCGTGCAGTTGCGGGACGGCACGGGCTATGCCCAGTGCGTCCTTTTCAAGGCGGGGGTCGACCCCGAACTCTTCGAGGCCGTCGGTGCCGCCGGTCAGGAATCCAGCGTCGAGCTCACCGGCGAGGTCATCGCCGACGAGCGTGCCCCGGGGGGCTTCGAGCTCAAGGTCTCGGCCGGGCGCGTGCTGCAGAGCGTGCACGACTTTCCGATCACGCCCAAGGAGCACGGGACCGACTTTCTTCTCGCCCGCCGCCACCTTTGGATGCGCTCCAAGCGTCAGTGGGCGGTGTTGCGCATTCGCGATGCGGTCATCACCGCTCTGCGGAGTTTTTTCGACGAGCGCGGTTTCCTCTGCGTCGATTCGCCGATGTTCACCCCCTCGGCCTGCGAGGGGACCAGCACTCTGTTCGAAGTCGACTACTTCGAGGGCGAGAAGGCCTACCTGACCCAGTCGGGGCAGCTCTACGCGGAGGCCTCGGCCATGGCCTTCGGCAAGGTCTACTGTTTCGGTCCGACCTTCCGCGCCGAGAAGTCCAAGACCCGGCGCCACTTGACGGAGTTTTGGATGCTCGAGCCCGAGGTCGCTTTCGCGGACCTGGACGAGATCATGCAACTGGCCGAGGAGATGCTGGTCCACGTGGTGAAACGTGTGCTCGAGCGGCGGCGGACCGAGCTCGAGACCCTGGGGCGGGATCTTTCCAAGCTCGAGTGCATTCAGGGTGGGTTTCCGCGCATCACCTACGACGAAGCCAGCGAGATTCTTGTCCGGCACCCCGACTCCGATTTCGATCCGGGAGACGATTTCGGAGCGGCGGACGAGACGATTCTCTCGAACATGTACGAGCAGCCCCTGATGATCACCCGCTATCCCAAGGAGGTGAAGGCCTTCTACATGAAGGAGGACGCCTCGAACCCGGGTAAGGTGCTCTGCGTCGACATCCTGGCCCCCGAGGGACGGGGTGAGATCATCGGCGGCAGCCAGCGCGAGGAGAACCTCGACGTCCTCCTGGCGGCGGTGGAGAAGCACGAGTTGCCGCGGGAGGACTTTGAGTGGTACTTCGACCTGCGCCGTTTCGGATCGGTGCCCCACTCGGGTTTCGGCCTGGGGCTCGAACGCACCGTGGGCTGGATCTGCGGTATCGAGCACATCCGGGAGGCGGCCCCCTTCCCGCGCATGATGACGCGCATCCGCCCCTGACCGGGCCTATCCGCTCCACTACCCAGCCGCCCCTTGCGCCAACCGGGTGAGCGATCCGTCTGGGCCCCAGGACGGTGCGTGATGTCGACGTAGGCGATTGAAGCCGCCTATTCGGCGTTCCAACGGACCTTGGTGCAGATCTCCGATGTGTCGGAATCGTGGGAATTCTTCATGGCCTCAACTCATTGCACGTCAAGATGTTACGTCCCGGGTTGGAGTTGGAGTTGGAGTTGGGGTTGGGGTTGGGGTTGGGGTTGACGAAGGGCCCCTGGGTGTGTATGCAAGGAGGTGTCAAGATGCTCAGTCATCGCTCCGTTTCCCAGGCACCTGAACATCACATGGAGAGAAGGCGCACGAGAGAAGGCGCGTTTGCCGCAAGGCGGACAGAGCAGGCTTGTCGATGTCTCCGCCGCGATTCCTGATGAAGCAACTTCCAACATGAAGCAAATGCGACGAATCACGATCCCTTCCCTTCTTGTATTGCTCGTTCTGCTGTTTTCGTCGATTGCGAGAACCGTCGACGCGAGTCCTGTCGGCTTCCAAGATCAAGAGAAGGTCGAATGCGACTTGGGCACGGCCTGCGACTGCTCAGTGAAAGTCACGTTGACCCAGCTAATGGAGGATCCTCCCGACTGCATTTGTGCGACTTGCCGCAGGATTCGGATCAAGGTCGTGATCACCTGCGGTTCCGCCGTGTGTACACGCTTTAGGACGAAATGTGACGACGTCAGTAAGCAAATCACGGTCCATTGTGGCGGCAAGTCCTTTACTATCACTACTGCATCCAACTGGGGAGATGTCTTCGATAACGGATCCTGTCAAGACCTCACCTTGAGCTGCCCGTGATTCTCAGCATTAGCCGTGAAATCCTCTCGACTGAAGATCACCGGGCAGGCAACTTTCCTCTGGGTACTGTTCATCAGCATTTGCACGGCCTGTTCTCGAGATAGGCCGGCATCGTCAGCCGCTGCTCGTGCCGTGGATTCGCCTATTGCCGTCTTGGATCCACGGTTTGCCGCGGAGTCGGTCAATCTGACATGGAGCGGTCCGAAGGGCGCTATTGTTCTCATCGTCTCGGGACCCATCTCGGCAGCAGGGGGCGAAGATCAACGCGCGATATTCGGAATGTCACATCTTTTCACAGATCCAGAAGGCCCCATATCGGGTCTTTCAATCGTGCCGGCGGATTCGATCGCGGAGTTTACAATCCAAGCAGACTCCTACGCCGTCAGTTTCGTGCCAATGGATCCCTACACCTGGGGAACGGTCAGCAATCGTGAAGGAATCGCTCTATTGGGCGGAATCCAAGTGCTCGGAGACTAACGTCCTACGTGCCCGGGCAAGATCCCTGATGCTGGCAGTTGCTTTGCTGGCGGTGATTGTCGTGGCGATTGCTCGGAATCTCGGGGGGCATAGCCATCGGTTGGGAGAGGCCGGGCAGCAAGGCGTTGCCGGGGAGCGAGCAACGGGGCAAGTACTGCACGACCTGGTAGCTCCTCCCGAACCGCCCGAACCGCCCGGACCGGACGCTGGGTCTCGGCGGGAAGGCCCGTCGGCCGAGGGGCTCTCCCGCGCTCCGGCCGGTAGCGACTCCAGCGTGGATGATCTTCCAGAGATCCAGCTACCCGTTACCCCGGATACCGTACAAGGACACCATGACCTGCTTGGGATTCACGGGGTGGATGATGAATTGGAGTTGTGGTCCGGTGAGTACACCAAGGAGGGCGCCAGAGATGGTCAATGGCTCCGCTTCGACAATGAAGGACACTTGATCGCACTCAAGACTTATGACCATGGCCGGTCGACAACACCGAGCGCAAGCTGGTACCCGGACGGATCGCTCAAGGTGTACTGGACCGGATTCAAGGATGGCCTCGTCTCCGGCCGCGTGTTGACTTGGCATCCCAATGGACAGCTCGCTGCTGACCTCATGTACGAAGCCAACCAGCTCCATGGATATTGCAAGTGGTGGAACGCGGATGGCACGGTGGATCTCTCGCGCACGGGCCGGTACGACCACAATGTCCGGATAGGCGAGTGATCGGTGGGTCATCGTGACCTCCCACAGGGTGACCTTCCACTGGACCCCCCTCGCCGGCGCATGGCCCGCGGGAATGCCGCAGGGCGGCCGGTTCCACTAGCGATGGTTGTGGTGGTGGTGCACCGGCTTGCGTAGCTCGGCCAGTCCTTCCCGGAAGTGGTGGATGGCACCGTAGCCGATCAGGGAGAAGAGCACGGCGCCCAGGACGAGCAGCCAGAGGGCGGAATCCTCTTCCTCATCGAGTTCACCGGGGAGACGGGGGTGCTCGGTCATTTTTCGAAGAGCCTCTCGAGACGGTCGGCCTCGGCCATCTGGTCCGCCCAGGAACCGTCGGGCCGGAAGGTGCAGGGGATCCCCAGGCGTGCGGAGAGAGCTTCCGCCGCCCGGGACTTGGGCCACATCATCGTCGTCATGCGCGGCCAATCGGCGGGGTGATCCTCCTCGGCCGGTGTCAGGGCGCGCAGCACGGTCAGGAGGAAGGGCACCACCTCCTCGCGGCCCGCGGCCAGGGCGGAGCGGGCACACTCGACCCGCACCTCCAGGTCGGGGTGGGGGGAGGGGCCGCTGGCGAGGGCGATGAGCTGCTCCTCCACGCCGCGGCCCGCCAGGGCCGCGGCAACGACGAGGTCACCCCCCTCCAGGGCGCGCTCGGGAGCAGGCGCGTGCTGCAGGAGGCGGTCCAGCAGGAGCCGGGTCACCTCCGGACTCTCGTCCCGCGCCAGGAGCACCGCGGCTCGGGTGGCGTTGGGCCCCACCTCGCCCAGGGCCTGCGCCAGTTCGGCACGCTCCGCCGCACTCCAGGTGACCCCCCCCTCGGGAAGCTCTCCCACCCGACGGGCGAAGGTCCAGGGCGGGACCTCGCGCCAGTCGGCGGGCAGCTCCAGCTCCAGGTGGGGAGTCGCTCCCGAGGCGAGCGCAGCTCGCCGGGCAGCGCAGGCCGAAAGGAGTCCGAGCAGGAGCAGGAGGCGCATGGCCCCGATCCTAGCTCACCGGCAGCGCCGCTCCCATGCGGGGCGAGCAGAGAAGAGGGGGCTCTCAGTTCTCCAGGGGCACGAAGCCACGCAGGCCGGCCCCGTCCGAGACCCAAAGACGCCCCTGGGGCGCCCCCGCACTGGCGGCCTCCCAGGCGATGAAGGTCCAGTCCCCGTGGCGCAGGATCGAATAGCCCCCATCGGGCTCGCCGAGCGGGTGGACGACATAGGCATCCTCGGTGGGTTCGACGACCCAGTCCCGCCAGGGGCAGGGGAAGGCTCCCTCGTCCCCGGCTCGGCGGCGGTGGACGGAGAAGCCGCCTTCGGCGCCGTAGAGGGTCTCCTCCTCCCCGGCCTGGACCGGGGCACCGGGCTCCTCCAGCACCGGACGCAGGGCATCCGCCCAGAGCACGAGGCGACCGTCCGCCAGGCGCGCGCGGACGTGGCCCGCGCTCGGGGAGGGGCCGAGGCGCGGCGCCGAGCCCAGTTGCCAGGGACCCTCCAGGCGCCCGTCTTCGGCCGCGACGATCCAGGCATCGCCATCTTCGGTCAGGGCGAGGAGGTGGCCCGGCCGCATCGGCATGAACACCGGGGCGCGGGCGAAGCCCGAAAGGGTCTTGATCTTCTGGCTCCAGCGCACCTCACCACCCGCTCCGATGCGGGTGATCGAACCCTGGCGGTCGACGACTAGGTGGTCCTCGTCGAGGGGGACGGGAATGGCGTCGATCTGACCGGCGCCCTCGAAGGCCCGTTCGGGCCTGCGCTCCAGGTGCACGATGCGGTTCCCCGGGCGGTCGATCGTCAGGGTGCGTGGAATGAAACCGTCGGCCTCGAAGGTGAGCTCGACCACCTCGTCGAGGGTGGTCTCGATCGTGAACGGGGTCGTCCAGATCCGGTCCTCGCCCTGGGAGACATGCGCGCCCCTGGGGTAGCTGTCGACCGCCCAGGGGAGCATGACGTTGGTCGGGTCCTCGAGACGCTCTTCCAGTAGGGCGATCGCCTGCTCGTGCTTGCCCTCCTGGGCCAGGCGTCGGGCCTCCCCGATCGCCTCGAGCTGGGAGCGCGCGGCGGCCATGCGCTTGTCGAGCAGTCCCTTGACCTTGCCGGTCGTGTCGAGGGCGACGACCTCCTCCCAGCAGTTGAGGGCGCGTTGCAGGTCTCCGCTGCGGGCGTAGGCCTCGCCCTTGCGGTAGAGCTGGTCCTCCTTCTCGAGGTTCTCCTGCGCCAGGCGGGCCTCGATGCGAGCGTCGCGCTCTTCGCGACGCTCGTCGACCGCAGCCTTCAAATCGGCCAGACTCTCGGCGAACTCTTGGAGTAGGGGGGGCACCGGCTCCGCGGAGAGCACGGTCACGATCAAGGTCTCGGCCCAGCCGTAGATCTGATCCTCGCGGGCGACCTGCTGGGGAGAGCCTTCGACCGGCTCGCCCAGGGCATCGAGTTCCCCCCGCAGGTGCTCGACCAGGGCCGGGTAGAGGTTCTTGGGATCGGGCCAGGGCTCTCGAATCAGCCGCAGCTTGGGCGGGGTGGGGACCGCCCGGATTCGCTCGTAGGCGACCAGGGGGTCGCCCTTGGTCGCTTCGAGCTGGGCGGCGTGGTAGGCCGACAGCCACTTGGAGCGGGCGTCGAGCTCGTCCAACCGCTGGCGCTCCTCGATCTGCTCCCGCAGGCTCAGGATTTCGGGGCTGAGATCGCCGTGGAAGTGCTCGTCGAGGAGGCTCAGGGCACGACTGGGTTCGCTCAAGGCCTGGCGGACCTCACCGAGCAGCCGCTCGTGTCTGCGGTCGACGCGCACCTTGACGAGGGCCGCGCCCGCGAGCATGCAGGTGATCCCGAGCCCCACCAGGAGGTTCTTGCGCAGTTTGCGTACCTCGCTCGATCCGCGCCGGGCGCGTGAGAGGAGCTGGCGGCACTCGCGGTTCCTCGGATCCCGGGCGAGGAGTGTCCGCAGGGGCATGACCGTTCGATCCGGGTGGCCCCCGTCGATCAGCTCTCGGCTTCCGGCCAGGATCCAGGGAGCCCCCTCCAGGATGCGACCCGCCTGGACCAGCCCGCTCCCCAGTTCGAGTTGCAGGGTGGTATTGGTGGGCTGGCGCAGGGAGGCGAGAACCAGCGCCGGTGCCGCCCTCCAAGGATGTCCGGCATCTCGCTGTTCGCGTGCCCAGTCGAGCAGATCCCGCACCGTGGGTGCATCCGGATCGCTGCCCTCGCGGAACTCCGCGGCCATGCGCTTGATCCGGGCGATGCGGTCGGTGCGATCGATGCGCGTCGCTTCGATCCAATGGACGACCGTCTGCGAGGGGTTGTTCAGGGCGTGGTCGAGACGCCGCAGGAGGGTGCGCCGCGCGGGTCCGCTCATCGCGCGCAGGGCGGCGGAGAGGCGCCCGCCGAGCCACTCGCCTTCGAGCAGGTTGGCCAGCTCGGGATCGAGGATACCGGGGAGGATCTCACGGCACCAAGCCTCGAGCCGCACCGCCGCCCGGGAGACGCGCTTGCTCGAGAGCTCCCCGAGGGCGAGGTGCAGGAGCTCGGTGGACTGGGCGCGGCGCAGCCCCCCCGCCTGGAGCGCCGGCAAGAAGGTCAGTTGCGCCTGGCGGATCGGCCAGCCGAGCCGGTCGGCGATCTCTTGCAGGGTCGACTGACCATCGCACTGCTCCAGGGCCTGCAGGGGCGTTCCGCCCACCGCGGCCGGATCGAGCAGACAGGGCACCAGGTCGCTGGGCAGGTCGAGCGCACCAGGGCAGCCTTCGAGCTCGTCGGCGATGCGTGCATACTCGAGCAGCAGGAACTCGACCTGCATCGGACCGCAGAAGACCTGGGGAAGCTGATCGGATTCCTCCCCCGGCGCGGGGCTGGGCCGGGGCAGGACTCCCGGATCGAAGCGGAAATGCGCACCATCCCCGTCGAGGAGGGTGTACAGGTCCTCGAGGCGCTGCGCCCGGGCGATCTCCGCCATGCGCAGGTAGTCGACCCGCGTCTCGCCCGCCCACGCGTCCCGGGCCCGCGTGCGCCAGCGCTCGGGATCCTCACGGGGCTCGGGCAGCAGGTGCGCCTGGCCCTCCTCCAGACCGATCAGGACCCGATGCCCATCCGCGGCGGTCAAGGTGAGGACACCCTCCTTGCGGCCGCGAGCCAGCCCTTGCAGCAGCTCCGCAAGGCCGATACCTCGCACATCACCTTGGAAGCTCATGGGGCGGGATTCATGGGGAGACTCGGCTCTCCCCGGGCCCGGGGAGCACGCTCAGGGCTCAATCGGCCCGCGGCCCGAGTCGTCTGAAGTCCGATCGTGGATGCCGCGCAAGGCTTCTAGGTCGGAGGGCGTGTCGAGACCGAGCAGCACGCCCCTGTCTCGGACGGGGACGGCCCAGAGGGGGATGGCGCTTGGGCGCAGATCCCGCAGGGGCTGGTCGGGGTCCATGGAGCCCAACCGGCTCGCCAGGTCGCGTCCGATCAGGACCGGATGGCCGTAGCGGCCCCCGAGGCGGGGAGCGAGCCACCCCGTAGCGGGATGGCCCCGTTCCCGCCAGCTTCGACCGAGGAGAGCGAAGGTTTCACCACGCACCAGGGGGTGATCGACCGGAGCGATGCAGAGATCGTCTCCCGCCCGGGCGCTGGCAGCCAGCGAGAGGCTTCCGGTGCGCCCCTCCGCCCAGTTTGGATTGGCCAGTACCTCGAGCTCGCGGCCCGCGAGGTGCGCGGCGAGGGCGGCGTGGTGGGCTCCGGTGATGACCAGGGGCCGGGGATCTCCGAGGGCGGCCCCCGCCGCGAGGAGGTGGTCGATGGCCGCCCGGGAGCCGATGGGGGCCAGGGCCTTGGGCCGGCCGAGTCGCCGGGAGGCCCCCGCCGCGAGCAGCACCAGGGCGAGCATCAGCTCCCGATGTAGCGGTCGTAGAGGGCCAGGGCTCGCTGGGTGTCCTCGGTACCCTCGAAGAGGACGCGGCCGTCGGGGAAGAGCGTGGCCCGGGTCTCCTCGACCCCAAAGCGCAGGATGTCGCCCAGCCGCATGAACTCGACTCCGGCGACCTGCAGCCGCTCGCCGAGTCGTTCGAGGTCGACCTTGCCGCGACCCCGAATCTGAACCGTCCGTCGTCCGCAGAGGATGACCGCCTCGCCGGTGGTCGGGGACTCCAGATAGGGAAACTCGCCTGCCCCGCAGGTGGGGCAGGCCGGGTCGCGTTGCGCCCCCAATCGGCGCAGCTCCCCGCTCCAAGCATCGAGCTCGACGAGCGCCGGCTCGAGTCCCTCCGGATCGACGAGCAGGCGTAGGGCGAGCCCCGCTTGGAGGGAGGCGATCGCCCCGACCGCCGGGGCGATGACCCCCGCGGTGTCGCAGGTCGGCAGGGTTCCCGGAGGCGGCGGATCACGGAAGAGGCAGCGCAGGCAGGGGCCGTGGCCGGGATGGACGGGTAGGAGGAGGCCGGCGCTCCCGACCACCCCGGCGTAGACCCAGGGAAGCCCCTCACGCACGCAGTAGTCGTTGATGAGGTAGCGGGTGGGCAGGTTGTCGCTGCCGTCCAGGACCAGGTCGCACTCCGCGGCGAGGGCCGGCAGGTTGTCGGCGTCGACGTGTACGGCGTGGGCTTCGACGCGGGTGGGTCCTCCTGCGCGTTCCAGGACCTCGGCGGCGGCCAGGGCCTTGGGGCTCGCCGCCCGAGCGTGCGCCTCTTCGAAGAGCACCTGGCGCGGCAGGTTCGACTCCTCGACCACGTCGCGGTCGGCCAGGACCAGGGTGCCCACCCCGGCTCGGTGCAGGAGCTGCGCGGAGAAGCCGCCCAGGGCCCCCGTACCCACCAGGAGCACCCGCGCGTCGGCGAGCCGCTGCTGGCCCGCGCGCCCCAGGGGGGCGAAGCGCACCTGACGATCGAAGCGGGGAGGAATCATCGCGTTCAAAAGAGGATCCAATAGAGCAGGGCTCCCAAGAGGAGGAAGGCGCCGGCGAAGTAGGGCAGGAGCGCGGCCAGGTCGCTGCGGGGGGGCTCGTCGATCTCGACCCAGTTGAAGTAGCGCTTGGTGACCCCTTCGAGCGGCTCTCCACAGTGGGGGCAGGCGGCTGGCGCCTCTTCCTCTCCTGCCGGCAGGGGGATGACACCGTCGCAGTGCATGCAGTAGTGGTTGCGGGGTCCGCCCCCCTCGGCCACCCCCGGTGCCCGCGAGCGCCGGCGGTAGTAGTCGATGGCGTCCCGATTCCGATCCGCCCGGGAGCGGGTCCAGTGGTGGGCGCCCATGTTGCCGTAGCTCTTGGGGGGCTGCTTCGGATCTTCCTGGGGGGACTCCACTGCACCCCTAGGGTAACGGTGGGCAAGGCCGGGGCCGAGTGGGCCGATGGTACTCCCATGGCTGCTTCCCTCTCCCGCCCTCTTCCCGCCCCCTGCGAAGCCTCCTCCCAGGAGGGCGGCGCGCGGGGTTTCCTCTACCCCGCCGGCCTGCGGGTGACGGGACCGGGGAGGCTCGAGCGGGCCTATCGCCGGCGCATCGCCCGGCTCGAAGAGTCCCTGGGCGAGCGCGAAGAGGATTGCCGGCGGGCGGCACACGAACTCGAACTGGCCGGCCTCATCGAACGCGGTACGGCACGCCACGCCGATCGGCTGGAGAGCGAACTGGAACGGGTGCGCTCCCAGGCGAGCCGCCTCTTGGTCACCCTGGGGGCCATGCAGCGTGAGAACGAGCAGTTGCGCTCCAAGTTGGAGCGGGCCCAGGCCCGCCTCGCGGCTCCTTCCCGCGAGGGGGCGCGGCCGAGCACCCCGAGCCGGAGATGGCGCCTGCCGTTCCCCCGCTCCCGGAAGCGCTGACCCCGGTTGGGCTCTCTCTCCCGACGGCTTGACTTCGCGCCCGCTCGGGCCGATGCTTGCGCCCTCACGCCTGGATGGTGGGTGTAGCTCAGTTGGTTAGAGCGCCGGTTTGTGGCACCGGAGGTCGGGGGTTCGAGTCCCCTTACCCACCCCATTCGGCCCCCATCAGGCCTGGCGCGGCTGCCGAGCGGAACTACAGCGCCAAGAGCTCGTGGGCCTTTTCCAGTTGGCTGGCGAGGTCGACTCCGATCTCCTCGAAGTCGCTCGCCCGCATGCCCGACAGCTCGAGTGCGGCTGCGCTGACCTCGTAGGAGAGCGTCTGCATGTCGTCTCCCGCCAGGCGGGCGGCGGCCAGGGTCTCGGCGAGGTGGACCGTGGCGGTCAGGACCGGGTCGACCGTGGCCTGCTCGGGCGCATGGTGGAAGCGCACGGTGTCGGTCAAGACGGTGGGCAGCTCCCAGCGGGTCATCAGGCGTGCGCCGAGCTCGGCGTGGTGCAGGCCCAGGGCGTACTTTTCGGCCTCGATCAGGGTGAACCCCTGGGCGGCGATGGCGGCGACGTAGGCCTGACCCTCTTGGAAGAAGCGGTCGAGGACGAGGCTGCCGAGGTTCTGCAGGAGGCCGGCGGTGTAGGCCCGTTCCTTTTCCACCCTGCCGTTCGCCTCGGCGATCAGGCGCGCGGCGACTGCGTGGGTGACGCTCTTCTTCCAGAGACTCTTCTGGGATGCGGGGGAGGCGCTGCCGTAGTTGCGGAAGTAGCGTCCGGCGCTCGTGGTCAGGACGAGGTTCACCAGGGTACGGGTTCCCAGCAGGTTGCCCGCCTCCTCCAGGGAAGCGATCTCGCGCTGGAAGCCGTAGTAGGCGGAGTTGCAGAGCTTCAGCACCTTGCCGGTCAGCGCCGGATCGACCTGGATGACCGCGATCAGTTCATTGGGAACGACCTGCTCCTGGGCGGACAGCTCCAGTACGCGGGTAGCCACCTGGGGGAAGGGATCCAGGCTGCGGATCTCTTGGACGATCTTTTTGAGAGGCGGCTGCATGGGAGGTCGCGAGTTGGGCTGATCTCTTCTCACGGGCCCATCGGTCCAGAGGCCGCGCCTTCTGGAGGGAAACCCCCAGGGGTCTACCCTGGGGGAGTTCGGCTAGCCTCGTGATACCCTTGGTCATCTCCGTTCCCTTCACGAGACGATTCATGAAACGCGCAATCCTGCTCCTCGCTCTGGCCGCAAGTGCCCAGGCTCAACTCGATCACACCTTCCAGATCGATCCGGTCGCCTCGGCCTTCACCTGGGACGGCCAGACCAATCTGGGACCGATCGTCGGTGTCCCCGACAACAACTTCAACCTCTCGGGTACCGTCGTGCTCGAGCTCTCCCCGGGTACCGGGCAGCCGATCGGCGAGGGGCGCTTCCACGGGGGAGATGTGATCCTGCCGACGATCAAGGGAGAGATCCCCGGCGCCTTCGGCATTCCCCTGGCCACCATCGAGCTCGTCGGCGTGCATTTCACCACCTCCTCGCCCCTCTTCCCGGTGGATGCGCTGGGCGGTTTCAGCGGCGATCTGACCCTGACGGCGACCCAGGGAACCCTGACCTACACCCCTGCGATCGGCAATCCGACCACGATCGATCTGACCGGGATGGCCTCCGACCCCGCGCCGGTCACCGGGACCCTCTCCTTTGCGGGGGGGGACATCCATCTCGACCTTCCGATCAGCGCGCAGTTCCCCTTCTCCGATCCCTCTACCGGCATCAGCGGCACCCTCACGATCAACGGCACCCTGGTTGCGGACTACGATTGCCCCGCGCCCAGCACCTATTGCGTCTTGAGTCCCAACTCCGTCGGCGCCGGGGCCCGCATGGGATCGAGCGGTTCGACCTCCCTGTTCACCAACGACCTCGTGCTCGAGGTGAGCGACTGCCCGGCGAACCAGTTCGGCCTCTTCTTCTACGGCACGAGCCAGGTCCAGCTCCCCGTAGGGGACGGCAACCTCTGTGTGGGAGGAGGGCTCGTACGCTTGCCGGTGGTCCAAACCGACGCCATGGGGCAGGCGAGCTTCCCCCTGGACGTGAACGCTCTGCCCGGCGGGGATCAGTTCTTCCCCGGCGACACCCGCGACTTCAGCTTCTGGTACCGGGACGTGCCGGGCGGACCCGCGGGCTTCAACTTCGCCGACGGTTTGGAAGCCTACTTCTGCCTCTGATCGTCCCCGCTCCTTGACCGGGGGCTTCCTCCCAGCCCCGAAACTTCCAGCCCCGAAATGGACGCGCCCTCCCGCTCATCGAGTGGGAGGGCGCCCTGCCTGCTACCGCGCGGAGCCACCGGGGGTCGCTTTCGTTGGGACTCAGCCGCGTGCGATCTCGATCCGACGCGGACGGGCCTCCGCCGCCTTGGGGAGTTCGACCGTGAGCACCCCATCCTGGAGGCGGGCTTCGATCGCGGCGCTGTCGACCTCCCCGGGGATGCGCAGGCGCCTCACGAAGCGTCCCTCGGCCCGCTCGGCGAAGGTGAGGGTCTGGCCCTCGACCTCTTGGCGCTGGCGTTCGGCCGAGATCTCGAGCAGGCCATCCTCCAGGGTCAGTTCGACCTGGTCGAGTTGGACACCCGGGAGATCGACGACCAGGCGCCAACCGTTGTCGTGTTCGTAGAGGTCCACGGCAGCCATGAAGCGCCGCCCGTCAGCACCGCCGGGTCCGATGCCGTGGGTCAGGTCCTGAAAGAGGCGCTCGAAGGAGCCGAGAGCTTGGCTGGGAAGGAGCATGTTGCGTTTCATCGCTGGATTCTCGTCAAGGGTCTGGCGGTCAGCCCCCGGTCCCGCCCCGGGCGGCAGAGCCGCGGTTGCCCAGGGGACAGAACAAAGGCCGTGCCAACCCTCCCGACCCCCTCTCAGCTCCCTCTGGTGGGTGTGGCCTGGCAGCAGCGATGCCAAAACGGCGCAGGTGTATGCCGATTTGGCTGTGACCTAGAGGGGGGGATCCAGGTAGCCCTTGCCCCAGGCCAGTTCCCCTCCGAAGTGGCCGGCGAGGGAGACCAGGATCACCAGCAGCAGGAGCAGGATTCTGACGCGCAGCCGGGAGCCCTGCTCCTCGCGGGTCCAGAGGGGATAGAGCAGGGCGGCGACCAGGGTCAGCACCGAGAGGCCGATGCCGCTCCAGCGATGGAGGTAGAGCAGCTCGGCCCGGGATGAGCTTCGGATCGTCTCGGCTGCGATCCAGCCCAGAAGCGAGGAGAGCACGGCGCCACCCGCTCCGAGCACGAGCAGGAAGCAGGCGGTCCCGCGCTTGCGCAAGAGCTCCGCCAAGAGAACGACCACGAGCAGGGCGATGGGGAAGTGCACCACCAGGGGGTGGAGCTTGCCGAGCCAGGTCCGCCAGGGGG
>JALWOP010000278.1 GCA_027083445.1 Planctomycetota bacterium
CCGCCGGGACCGGGGCCGAGCAGGGGGCCGGGGGAACTCGGCGTTCCCCAACCCGGGCTCTTGGGCGGTGCGGCTGGACCCACCCGGCCGCCGCCTCCCAGGGGCGTACCGCCGCCGGGTCCCGAGATGCCGCCGCCCCTACGTCCGCCGCCGCCGGCGCCGACCGGTCCCGTGTACCCGCCACCGGCGGGTCCGCCTCCGCCTCAGCAGCGCTGGGCGCTCGCCAGGCCCGCCAGTCCATCGGCCAGGGCCAGGCAGAGGCAGAGGGAGAAGATGCGCATGGGAAGCGGGGTGCGATGCATGGGGAGCTCCTCGTAGGCCTTTGGATCGTCCTCCAATGTAGGAGAACCGGCTCGCTTCGGGACCTCCCTTTTCTCGAGGGTCTTTCCAGAGGGTGTCCACCCGCTCCCACAGTTTGGAATCGGCGCCCCGATGGGAGGTTCAAGGCTACATGGGGTCAACCCATCCACGCGGGTTGGTAGCGCAGACCGAGATTCAGGATGCGTTGCACCAGGGTTTGGTAGGTGATGCCCCTCGCCTCGGCCGACTCCGCAAAATCCTCACCGAAGCAGAGATCGGGGTTGGGGTTGGCCTCGAGAATCCAGGGCTGGAGGTCGGCGTCGAGGCGCAGGTCGATGCGCGCATAGCCCGATAGCTCCAGAGCGCGGTAGACACGCTTGGCCAGGGACTGGATGCGGGCGGTGAGTTCATCCCCCAGCTCCAGGGCCGGTCCGGTGCGCAGGCCGATCTTTTTCTGGTAGCGCTTGTCCCACTTGACGCGCGAGGTGGCGATGGCGGGGGCTCCCTCGGGCAGGTCGTCGAAGAACATCTCCCAGACGGGGAAGACCTCCAGGCGTCGATTGCCCAGCACTCCGACGGTCAGCTCGCGTCCTTCGATGAACTCCTCGGCGATGGCGGCCGTGCCCACGTTGCGATGGACGAATTCGACTCGTTCATGCAGAGCAGCCTCGTCGCGCACGATCGAAGCCTGAGAGATACCCGTCGAGGCGTGCTCGCTGCGCGACTTGACGATCAGCGGAAAGCGCAGGCCCCGCGGTAGGGCACGCACGGCGCGCCCGCGGGGGAAGGAGAGGAAGCGCGGTGTGCGGATGCGGTGGTAGGCGAGGATCTTCTTCGAGAGGGCCTTGTCGCCGGCCAGGAGCAACCCGCGCGGGTTGCAGCCGGTGTAGGGCATCTTCAAGAGTTCGAGCCAGGCGGCCAGGGCCGAATCGTAGACCCCCGCGTCGTGGAAGTGCATCAAGAGGTTGAAGCACAGGTGCGGGCGAAAGGTGCTGATCGCTTGGCGGATGGGTTGCAACTCGTCGCCCACCCCCAGGGCCTGCACGTGGTGGCCCAGGCGCTCGAGGGTTGCGAGCACGTCGAACTCCATCTTCCAGCGGTTGATCTCCTCTTCGCTGAATCCCTCGAGGGAGTCCGGCGGGACGAGCTCGGTGTGCATCAGCACCAGGATGCGCAGGCGCCTCATCGGTGGTATCGAGGGTGGCCGCCGTAGAGGAAGCGCATGGTCAGGGAGGAGAGGAGAGCAGCGGCGTCGGTCAGGGTTACATCCTCGGGACCGCTCAGGCGTAGATCGAGCTGCTTGCAGCGCAGGATCATCTCGCGCAGCACGTGATCGACGAGGTAGCGATGTTGTCCGGTGGCGCGGGCGACGGCGTTGAGGAGCCGGCGACGGTTCTTGCGCAGGAAGGTCGCGGCGGAGGCACGGCGGCCACCGCACCGGAAAAGCTCTTCCAACCGCGGAGAGAGATCGGGCACGGGTTCGTCGCCCGCGTAGATCGCACGCTTGGCGCGGTAGTACTCCCCGAGGGTCAGCTCGAGCTCTTCGGTGGGCTCGATGCGCCTGCGGGTGCGCCGCGGGGGTGCTTTGGGGCCGAGCTCGGCGAGCCAGGCGTCGAGTCCCTCGAGCTTGCGCAGGGCGGGCCAGGTCGCATAGCGGCGACGCCAGCGGGAGGAGGGGTCGAGCCAGACGGCGAAGGTCTCGGCGTAGTCCTCGGCGGGGTGGCTCTGGGAGTACCAATAGTCGAGGTTGTGGACGAAATCCCGGCTCTCGGGATCGGGCGTGTAGGCCTGGCGGTAGGGGGTGGTGAAGCGTCCGAACAGGTCGCGCCAGCGCTTCTTGCGGTGCAACCCATAGGCGTTGTCGAAGGCGTGAGCCGTCTCGTGCCGCAGGAGCTGCATGCACCAGGCCTGGGTCCCCCCCTCGACCTCGAGCATCTGGTTGCGTTCCAGGCGCATGAGGCGCGGGTGGGCCAAGAAAAAGGGTATGGCGAAGCCGGTCAGGCCGTCGGGGGTGAACCAGTCCGACGAGAGCCAGGTGTAGGGCCGAAAGCGCAGGCCGCGGGCCTCGAGTTCGTGCTCGAGTTCCGCGAGGCGCGCCTCGAGGGGGCTGCCGGCGATCGAGAGGTCGAGCGAGGCGATGGGACGGGCGAGCAGCTCCCGGTCGGAGAGTTCCGTCCAGTGCCGGGACCGGCTCCCGTGCCTGCTTGCCCGCGCCTTCGCGGAGCGTGCAACCGCCAGGGCGTGGCGCTTGTTACCCGATCGCCTTGCCATCGAGCACGAAGCTAGCAGATCAGAGGCCGAGATGGTCCCCCGCGCGGGCTGCGATCGACTCGCCGATCGCCAGGCTGGCGGTCGCGGCGGGGGAGGGGGCCGAGAGCACGTGGAAGGCGCGCGGTGCGGTCGTGATGCGGAAATCGTCCG
This sequence comes from Planctomycetota bacterium, assembly GCA_027083445.1. Lineage (GTDB taxonomy): Bacteria > Planctomycetota > UBA1135 > UBA1135 > JALWOP01. The sequence goes on from JALWOP010000278.1 coordinate 2,722, forward strand.
CCAGGGTGCCGTCCGGGTCGAGGGCCTGAGCGCGCACACCCGCTCCGCCCGGCTCCAGATCCGACGTGCGGATGGCGGGCACCAGGCGGCGCAGGGCCCGTGCAAAGAGGGGGGTCGAGAGGGAACGCAGCACCTCCGCCAGGCCGGTGCGCCAGTAGCGCGAGGCCATGCGCAGCATGCCGGGGGTGGTCAGGATCTCGACGAGGTCGCGCGGGTTGACGTCGGTCCAGCGATAGCCGTGGCGCGCCAGGGCCAGGACCGCGTTGGGACCCGCCTCGATTCCGCCATCGATGCGTCGGGTGAAGTGCACCCCCAAGAAGGGAAAGCGGGGGTCGGGCACGGGGTAGATCAGGCCCCGTACCAGGTGACGGCGAGGGGATCTGAGCAGCTTGTATTCACCTCGGAAGGGGACGATGCGCGTGGTCGGACGTTCGCCCGCAAGGCGTGCGACCCGATCGGCGTGGGCTCCCGCGCAGTTGACCAGGTAGCGCGCGCGCAGGCGGCCCTGGCTCGTCTCCAGGACAAAGCCCTGGCCGTCCGGTCGGATCGCGCGCACGCCGTGTGAGAGGTAGACCGCGCCCCCCGCGGCCCGGATATCCCAGGCGAAGGCACGCGCCACGGCCACGTAGTCGACGATGCCGGTGCAGCCGACCCACAGGCCGCTGATTCCGCGCACGCCCGGCTCGTGGTCGCGCAGTCCCGCCGGCCCCAATCGGCAGAGATCGCGCAGACCGTTGGCGCGTCCCCTCCGCTCGAGTTCTTCCAGGCGTGGCAGTTCACTCTCACGGGTAGCGACGACGAGCTTGCCGCAACGCTCGAAGGGGATGCCACGCTCCTCGACATAGCGATAGAGCGCCTCCCGGCCCCTGCGACACAGGGTCGCCTTGAGACTGCCCGGGCGGTAGTAGAGCCCGGAGTGGATCACTCCGCTGTTGTTGCCGGTTTGATGGGCGGCGGGTCGGTCCTCGGCTTCGAGGACTGCCAGGTCGAGGCCGGGATGGGCGGCGAGCAGGGCGCGGGCGCTGGCCAAGCCGACGATTCCGGCACCGACAACGGCGAGATCGACACTTTCGGGGAGGGGCACGGTCCCGGTAGCATTCCGCTTGGAGCCCCGCGATGCCAGCCTTCAGTCGTATCGAGTGCCGGCGGGGCGATCTCACCCGCGAACGAGCGGACGCGATCGTCAACGCCGCCAGCCCCGCCCTGCGCGGCGGAGGTGGAGTCGACGGCGCCATCCACCGAGCGGCGGGGCCGGAGCTATTGGCCGAGTTGATCGCGCGCTACCCCAAGGGGTGCGCGGTCGGGGAGGCTTGCCCTACGGGTGCCCATGGATTGAACGCCCGCATGATCATCCACACTCCCGGCCCGATCTGGCGCTGGGGCGGGGCGGGAGAGGCGGAGGCCTTGGCGGCCTGCCACCGCTCCTCGATCGTCGCCGCGGGGAAGGCGGGGTGCCGGAGCATCGCCTTTCCGGCGATCTCCTGTGGTGTCTACGGCTACCCCCCCGACCGCGCCGCGCCGCTCGCCGTGAGGGCGGTGGGGGAGGCGCTGGAGGACTGGCCCGAGCTCCAGGCGCGCTTCGTGCTCTTCTCCGAGCCCCTGCGGGAGCTTTTCCAGGCAGCGCTGGACCAGGCCCGCGGCGCCTAGGTGGTGGCGCGGAAGGGGGTGGCTCCCTACCCTGAACCCTCTCGTGCTGGGGGCGGCGTCCGCGTGGATGCCTGAGAGGAACCCCTCGAACCTGATCCGGGTCATACCGGCGTAGGAAAGCAGAACCATGACCGATGTCATCGAGGCCGGCGGCGCGCTTCCGCCCCTGGAAACCAGTTTTCCCCGTTCCCACAAGGTCTACGTCGAGTTCGAGCACGGCGGTCACCGGCTGGCCGTACCCAAGCGCCGCGTGCACCTCGAGGGGGACGAACCGCCGCTCGATCTGTACGACACGACCGGGCCGGAGGCCCCCTCTGCTCTGGAGGGACTCCCCAAGCTGCGCGAGGAGTGGGTCCGGCCCCGCGAGGAGCAGGAGTGCGTGACGCAGATGCACTACGCACGGGCCGGAATCATCACCGAGGAGATGGCCTTCGTCGCGGTTCGCGAAGGGGTCGAGCCGGAGCTCGTGCGCGAGGAGATCGCCGAGGGGCGTGCGATCCTGCCGGCCAACCGCTGCCACCCCGAGCTCGAGCCGATGATCATCGGCTCGCGTTTCTTGGTCAAGATCAACGCCAACATCGGCAACAGTGCCCTCTCGAGCTCGGTCGAAGAGGAGGTGCGCAAGCTGCGCTGGGCGACCCGCTGGGGAGCGGACACCGTGATGGATCTCTCGACCGGCGAGAACATTCACGCCACCCGCGAGCACATCCTGCGCAACGCGGCCGTGCCCATCGGCACGGTGCCGATCTACCAGTGCTTGGAGAAGGTCGGCGGACGTATCGAGGAGCTCGACATCGACATCTTCCTGGAGACTCTGGAAGAGCAGTGCGAGCAGGGGGTCGACTACTTCACGATTCACGCGGGGCTGCTTCTCTCCCATGTTCCCCTGACCGAGGGCCGCCTGACCGGCATCGTCTCCCGCGGTGGCTCGATCTTGGCCAAGTGGTGCCTGGCGCACCACCGGGAGAACTTCCTCTATACCCACTTCGATCGCATTCTGGAGCTGGTGCGGCGCTACGACGTCAGCCTCAGCCTGGGGGATGGGTTGCGGCCCGGGAGCATTGCCGATGCCAACGACGAGGCCCAGTTCGCCGAGCTCGAGGTTCTGGGGGAACTGACTCGCAAGGCTTGGAAGCAGGATGTGCAGGTGATGATCGAAGGCCCGGGTCACGTGCCGCTGCACAAGATCCGCGAAAACGTCGAACGCCAGGTCGATGTCTGCCAGGGAGCACCCTTCTACACCCTGGGTCCCCTGGTGACCGACATCGCCCCCGCCTACGACCACATCACCTCTGCCATCGGTGCGGCGCTGATCGGTTCCTTCGGTACGGCGATGCTCTGCTACGTGACCCCCAAGGAGCACTTGGGGTTGCCCGATGCCGAGGACGTGAAGCAGGGGGTCATCGCCTACAAGATCGCCGCTCATGCCGCCGACCTGGCCAAGGGCCATCCCGAGGCGCAGCGCTGGGATGACGCCCTCTCCAAGGCGCGCTTCGAGTTCCGCTGGGAGGATCAGTTCAACCTCTCCCTCGACCCGGAGACCGCACGCTCATTCCACGATGCCACCCTTCCGGCCGAGGGGGCCAAGGTGGCCCACTTCTGCTCGATGTGCGGCCCGCACTTCTGCTCGATGAAGATCACCGAGGATGTGCGGGCCTATGCCCGCGAGCAGGGCCTCACCGCGAGCGAGGCTCTGGAGGAGGGGCTGCGCGAGAAGAGCGCCGAGTTCCGCAGGGCGGGAGGCGAGCTCTACCAGGGCTGATTCTCCCGGATCGGCTTCCCCCGGATCGGCTCCCCCGGCGCTGACGGGATCCGCGCGCTGACGGATGTCCTGCGGGGGGGATGTGCCCCAGGCTGGCGAACGGAGATTCCACCCACTTTCCGGTAACGGATCCGGGTTGTCCGGGATCCCCGAGAACGCCACGCAGCCTCGCAGCTTCGCACGACTCTCGCACCGCTTTCGACGCCCGTCGAAGGCCGGGCACCTCGCTCGCCACCCACTCGGGATGCCCTCGGCATCTCACGGGTATCCGGACAGGGCTAGGTGTCTTCGGATCCCTCATGCTCAGCCTCGACCGCCTCGCCCGCACGGGCAAGGAGCTCGCCCGCAAGACCCTTTACCGGCTACTCCCGGACCGGCTCCTGAACCGCTTCATCCGCAGTCGTCTTCCGCGCGTCCTGAACTTGGAGGCGACGACGGCCTGCAACCTCGAATGCCCGCTCTGTCCGACGCACATCATCGATCGGCGTACGCGCTACCTCGATGCCGAGTACCTGGAGAACATCCTCGAAGATTGTGGTTCCCTGAAAGCCATCAGCTTCCACATCGAGGGCGAGCCACTGCTCCATCCCAAACTGTTCGACTTCGTGAACCGTTGCGCGGAGAAGGGCATCGACACCCATTTCGGGACCAATGGCTTCGTTCTGGAACAGAAGATCGATGATCTCTTGGATTCTGGTCTGACTTCGGTCTCGATAGCCATCGATGGCGCCGACGAAGGGGACTACCAGCGCTACCGCAAGCGCGGAAGCTTCGAGAAGGCGGTGAGCAGCACGAAGAAGCTCCTTCAGGAACGCGCCCGGAGGAGGCTCTCGAGACCGACGGTTCAGGTGCAGACGATCATGTTCTCCTACAACGAAGATCGTGAGGAGGATGTCGTCGAGATGTTGAAGGGCCTCGGAGCGGACAGCATCGCGCTCAAGCGCCCCTCCTACTACCACGACTACGAGGAGTGGAAGCTCGAGGGTGCCGACGTCGGCGTGGCCAAGCTCGAACGTACCATTCGCAGTGCCGAGCAATTCCTCGAGCAAGTCGATTGGGAGAACGACGAGCGCAAGTACGTGCGTCCCCTAGACGAATCCGCGCAGACCCTCTATCGCAATCACAGAATGTGCCCGCAGATGGAGAAGGGCACCGTCCTCTGCGACGGTAGGGTGGTGGCCTGCTGCATGGATGTTCAAGGCGAGACGACCTTCGGCAACCTCGCAGAGGAGTCCTTTGCGGAGATATGGCGCGGCGAGGGCCACAAGAAGGTTCTCGACGAGTTCCTGAATCGCACGCTGAGCATCTGCCAGAAGTGCAATCTCCGAGGCTGAAGCCGCACCGTATTGCGTGGAAACCAGGCCGGCTCACTCCGATCCGCTCTGGGGGGGCGAACACCCATCTAGGCGGAGGAGGGTCCCTCGAGGCGCTGCTGGAGGTGCTCGCGCAGCCGTTCCATGTGCATGCGCAGGTTGTAGAGCTCCTCCATATAGGAGGCCGGGACGTTGACCCGGTCGCGGATCTCCTCCTCGACTCGATCGATGTCGGCGATGCATTCGGCCAGGGTGGCGGGATCCTGGTCCAGCCGGCTCTCGAGGCGGTCGAGGGCCTGATACCAGCGGTAAATCTGGCTGCGAATGCGCCAGCGGTAGATCGGCGGAACGAAGCGAATCAGGGGCAGGAGCAGGGTCAGAAGGGGCAGTGCCATGATCTTGAGCCGGTCGATCATGGCGGCCAAGCGGAAGGGCAGGATGCGGTAGAGCAGGCTGCGCCCATGTTCGAAGTAGGTGCGTGCGGAGGCGGCCAGGGGTACGTCGAGACCCTGGGGGGAGGGAAAACGCCCCGGTGCCGAGAGCACCGTTCCCCGGCCGTGGCGCTCCTCGGCGGCCTGGATCAAGAGGGGAAGGAGTGCGGGGTGCAACTCCCTCCGAGCGAGGAGTGTTGCGGCTGGAGAGATCAGGTTGACGTCCTGGCTGGGAACGTCACGACCGAAGTCGAGCACCCCTTCGGGGAGCACCACGTGGGAGAGGAAGGGAAAGGCGCGCTCGTAGGCGAGGTGGCGACGCACATCGAAAAGCCTCACCCCGGGGCTCTCGATCAGCCTGCGCACGAGACTCGAGTCTGGGGAGACGACGAGAAAGAGGGCGTCGATGCGCTCCTCGAGGAGCGCCGTGACGGCCTCCTCGGGGCCCAGTTCGAGGAGGTTTGGAGAGGACTGTTGCGCAGCGGATATGCCGTTGGCCTCGAGGATGGCTCGGGCGACCCGCTGGGTCCCGCTACCGGCTTCGCCGATGGCGATCCGCCGGGACGACAGGTCCGCCAGGCTTTCGATCTCGAGCTCGCGGCGATGGAAGATCCACAGGGGCTCGAAGTAGAGACTGGCGACGCCGACCAGCTCCTCCCGGGCCTCGGCCGGGACCACACCTCCCTGCACGAAGGCCACATCGGCCTCCCCGGAGAGCAGGAGGCGCACGTTCTCCACCGAACCCGCCGTGCTACGCAGCTCAGCCCGTAGCCCGACCTTGGCGAGTTCCGCGGCGAGTTCCTCTCCATAGCGCTCGTAGGCCCCCCCGGGATCACCCGTGGCGAGCACGATCGACCGCGGCGGGGCCGGTTCGACGAAGGGGAGGGCCGCCGCGAAGCCGAGGAGGAGCACGACGGCCACCAGGCCCCAGACCTTGAGCGCCTCCCGCGAGCGGGAAACGCTCGCTCTCAAGATGTCGAGCTTGTCCACGGCCCGAGCATACGCCCTGGAGAGCCCCGCTCTTCACGGAGGTCAAGGGATCTGTGCCGTGGCCCGATAAAGTCTACATGACCCGTATCAGCCTCTGCATGATCGTCCGGGACGAGGAGCGCGATCTACCGCGCCTGCTCTCCTCGGTTCGCGGGGTTGTCGACGAGCTTTGCATCGTGGACACCGGATCGAGCGACCGGACGCGGGAGCTGGCCCGAGCGGCCGGGGCCCGGGTAGAGAGCTTCGAGTGGTGCGACGACTTCGCCGCGGCCCGCAATGCCTCCCTGGCCCTGGCGAGCGGGGACTGGATCCTGGTCCTCGACGCGGACGAGGCGCTCGAAGATCCGAGCGCCCGCGAGACCCTGCTCGCCTTCGCTGCCCGAGGCGGGGCCCGTGCGGGACAGGTGACCATCGTCGATCGCCAGGAGGAAGGGGAACTGCGCAGCCGCGTTTCGCGCTTCTTTCCGCGTCGCGCCGACCTCGCCTACCGAGGGGCTTTCCACGAGCAGCCCCACTTCGGGGCCGATCCCTGCCCGCCCCATCCCCTGGGGCTCGAGGTCATCCACTACGGTTACCGGCGCGACGCGATCGCCTCCAAGGGCAAGGTCGAACGCAACCGCCGCTTCCTCGAGCGGCTGGTGACCCTGCACCCCGCCGATCCCTACTACCACTACCAGCTCGGACGCACCTACTTGATCGCGGACCAGATCGAGCCCGCCCTGGCCGCGTTCGAGAACGCTCTCGATCACGTCGAGCCCAGTGCACCCTACCTGCCGCTCCTCTCCGAGTTGACCTGTCATTGTCTGCGCCGGCAGGGTCGCTCGCGGGAGGCGCTGGAACTCCTGAGTCAGTTGGCCCCGGCCTGGCCGAAGCGTGCGGACACGCGTTACCTGCAAGGGCTCCTCGCCCTCGATACCGGCAACCTCGAGCTCGCCGAGGGCTGCTTCCAGCAGTGCCTGACCCTGGAGGGGAGCGACGGCGTGGGGGGCTCCTCGGCGGAGCAGGCCCGCACCTGGGGACCGGCCTACCACCTGGCGGTCCTGCGTGAGTGTCTGGGGATGGCCGCGGAGGCCCGCGAGTGGTACAGCAGGGCTCTGGAGTACCGCCCGAACCATCCCGAGAGCCTGGCCGGCCTCGAGCGCCTCGCCGCTCCGGCCCAGGGTCCGGCCTGATGCGGTGAGGAAGAGTCGAGCGCTGTAGATAAGCAGGGATTATCGTTCGTATCGCAGCAATCCGCTGAGGGATGTAGTTGCGCGACGCATACTGACTCCCTGCCGCGCCTCGCGAGCGGCCCCCTCACGAGCAGACCAGGGGCCTGCGGGCTTTTCGGTTCGCACTCACGGCGAGAGGGACGCGCGGGCTAATCTCTGGCTCCGATCCATGCTGCACCTTCTGCGCCGACGCTCCTTCGGGGCGATGACCGTCTCCCAGTTCCTGGGAGCTTTCAACGACAATGCGTTCAAGCAGGTCGTGCTCCTTCTGGCCACGGCGGTCTCGACCGGGGGAGCCGCGGAGTGGGTGATGCAGCACCCGCTGGGAGGAGGAGCGCTGGCGACCTGGATCTCCCCCCAGGCGATTCCACCCCTGCTCTTCGCCCTGCCTTTCGTGCTCTTCGGCCCGGCGACGGGCTCGATGGCCGATCGCTACTCCAAGACCACGATCATCCGCGTCGCCAACCTGCTCGAAGTGGTGGTGATGATCGCCGCCGCCATCGCGTTTTGGTTCGAGGACTACGGGCTGCTCCTGGTGACGGTCTTTCTCATGGGAGCCCAGTCCGCCCTCTTCGGCCCAAGCAAGTACGGGGTGATCAAGGAGCTGGTCGGAAAACGGGACCTGGCCCCCGCCAATGCCCTGATTCAGAGCTCGACCATGATCGCGGTACTCTGCGGCGTTTTCGTCGGAGGGATGCTGGCCGACGAGTGGGCGGAACATCTGTGGGTTACCGGTCTCTTCTACATCGCCTTCGCCCTGGCCGGCTGGCTGGTCTCACTCTTGATCGAGCAGCGCCCCGCCGCGGATCCCCAGCGACGCATCCGCCTCAACCCGGTCACGGAAGTCATCTCGCACTGGCGGGACACCGAGGGGCAGCGTTACCTGGTGCTGGCGATCATCGCCTCGAGCTTCTTCTATCTGATGGCGGCCACCTATCTGATCGTGCTGCCGACCTACGGCAAGTGGATGGGGCTCTCCAACACCGCCGCCAGCCAGTTGAGCGCCATGCCGGGCATCGGCATCGTCATCGGAGCGATCCTGGCCGGGCGCATCTCGGGGGGACGTATCGAGGGCGGGCTCGTTCCCCTGGGGCTTTTCGGCATGGCCGCCTGCCTTCTGGCGACCGCCTTCGCCCCCACCTCGATCCCCTTCGTCAGCACCTGCTTCGTCGGTATGGGGGTCAGTTCCGGGCTGTTCACGATCCCGATCCGTTGTCTGATTCAGAGCCTGCCGCGGGAGGAGAAGCGCGGCGCGGTGCAGGGGCTGGCCGAGGTGATGGATTTCATCGGCATCCTGGCCGCTCCCGCGATGTTCAGCCTCTGGGACCGCGGTCTGGCCTTCACGCCGCCGACGATGTTCGTCGTCGGCGGTGTGATGATCGCCCTGTTCGCCCTCCTCTCGCTCCTCTTCGCGGGGGAGTTCTTCGTGCGCCTCGTGCTGCTCGCTCTGACGCATACCCTCTATCGCCTGCGCGTCGAGGGGCGGGACGAGCACCTGCCCGAGGAGGGAGGGGGCCTGATCGTGGCCAACCACGTCTCCTTCATCGACGCGGTATTGCTCACTGCTGCTGCCGGTCGTCCGATCCGCTTCCTGATGCACCGGGACTACTTCCGCGCCCCCCTCATCGGCTGGTTCGCACGTCGCATGGGGGCGATTCCGATCTCGGCAGGGGATTCGCGCGAGGCGCTGGAGCAGGCGGCCCAGGCTTGTCGGGCGGGCGAGTGGGTCGGCATCTTCGCCGAGGGGTCGATCACTCGCAGCGGGACCTTGCAGCCCTTCCGGCGCGGGCTGGAGCAAATCGCCCGCTCTGCGGGAGTGCCGATCTTTCCCGTCGCCCTCGATCGCCTGTGGGGAAGCATCTTCTCCTTCCGCGGGGGACGCTTCTTCTGGAAGATGCCCTCGCGTCTGCCCTACCCCGTCGACGTGCTCTTCGGAGTGGCGCTGCCCCCGGGCACGCCGGCTCGTCGGGTACATGAAGCGGTGGCGGAACTCGTCGCCGAGCGCCGCACGGCGCGTGGGCGAGAGGGGCGCGGCCTGGCTTGGCGCTTCGTCAAGGGCGCCTGCCGCCATCCCCGGGCCGAGGCCCTGGTCGATCTCGAGGGGAAGCGCCTCACCTATCGGCGGCTCTTGACCGGAGCGGGCCTGCTTGGGGGCATTCTGCGCAGGACTCTCGCGGGGGATGAGCGAGCGGTCGGAGTCCTCCTGCCTCCCGGACCCGCCGGAGCCCTGGTCAATCTGGCGCTGCCCCTGGCGGGCCGAGCGTCGGTCAACGTCAATCCAACCCTGGTCCCCGCGGATCAACGTCGCTGCCTGGAGCGCGCCGGGGTGAGCTGCCTGGTCACCTCGCGGCGGATGCTCGCCGCGCTCGGCCAGGAGAGTCCCCTGCCCGAGCGCACCCTCTGGATCGAGGAGCTCCTCGAGGGCGCGGGGAGGGGCGCGCGCCTCCGGGCGGCCCTGGCGGCGCGCCTCCCGGCTTTCCTCCTCACCCGCATCTGGGTGCCGCGCATCGACCCCTCCTCGGAGGTGGCCACGATCCTCTTCTCCAGCGGCTCCACCGGAGAGCCCAAGGGGGTGGTGCTGACCCACGCCGCCGTGCTGGCCAACGTCGAGAGCGTGCTCTCGGTCTTCCCCCTGGGGCGGGGGGACACCCTGCTTGGAGTCCTGCCCTACTTCCACAGCTTCGGCTATACGGTCGGGCTCTGGGCAGCTCTCCTGGGGGGCGCGTGGGTTGCGACCCATCCATCTCCCCTCGATGCGCGTGCCATCGACAGGCTTTGCCGCCGGGAGGGCGTCACGGTGCTCTTGGCGCCGCCGACCTTCTACCAGCACTGGATGCGGCGCGTCACCCCCGAGGCCTTCGCCCAGGTGCGCGCGGCGATCGCAGGGGCGGAGAGGCTACGCCCGGAGCTCGCCCGCGCCTTCCAAGAGCGCTTCGGTGTCGAGTTGCTCGAGGGGTACGGCTGCACCGAGTGTGGGCCGGTGGTCGCCTTCAACCTGCCGGATCCTCCGGGCGGAGCCCTGAAGAGCCCCCTGCGAGCCGAGGGGACCGTTGGACGCCCCCTGCCGGGGGTCGCCCTGCGCATCGTCGATCCGGAAAGCGGGGAGTGCCTAGGCCCCGGCGAGGAGGGACTGATTCAGGTCAAGAGCCCGGCCTTGATGCGGGGCTACCTGGAGGATGGGCGGGCTGCTGCCGTTACGGCGACGGATGGGGGCTGGTATTCGACCGGCGACATCGGGCGACTCGACGGGCAGGGCTTCCTGGTCCTGACCGATCGCCTCTCCCGCTTCAGCAAGATCGGAGGGGAGATGGTGCCCCACGGCCGGGTCGAAGAGGCCCTGCTCGAGGCCCTGGCGAGTACGGGCGCGCCGACCGAAGAGGTCGAGTTGGCGGTGACGGCGCGGGAGGATGCCCGCCGGGGGGAGCGCCTGATCGTGGTGCACACGCCGGTCGACATCTCGCCGACGGAATGGGTGGCACGTCTGGCTGAAACCGACCTGCCGCCCCTCTTTCGACCGGCACCGGCGGATTTCATCCCGGTCGATGCCCTGCCGCGCCTTGCGACGGGCAAGCTCGATCAGCGGGCTCTTGGCAAGTTGGCGCGGGAGGCCCTCGGAGGGCGCAGGCGCTAGGGGGCGGGGAGAGGAGCAGCCGACTTCGAGCCATGGGAGCGCCAGGCTTCGGCCACCGCCTCGGCCACGGCGGTCGTGACGTCCATTTCGAAGGGGGCCGGCAGGATGTGCTCGGCGTGGGGCTCGGCCACGCAGTCCGCCAGGGCATGGGCTGCGGCGACCTTCATGGCGTGGGTGATGCGTTGCGCGCCGGCATCGAGCGCGCCGCGGAAGATCCCCGGGAAGGCGAGGACGTTGTTGACCTGGTTGGCGAAGTCGCTACGCCCGGTACCGACGACCGCGGCCCCTGCCTCCAGCGCCAGCTCGGGCATGATTTCGGGGACCGGGTTGGCCATGGGGAAGAGGATCGGATGGGGAGCCATTCGGCGCACGTCGTCGAGATCGAGTAGGCCGCCGCGGGAGACACCGATGAAGACGTCCGCGCCCTCCAGGACCTCGTGCAGGCTGCCCGTCAGGCGACGGCGGTTGGTGAACCCGGCCAGTTCCCTCTTGGCGGAGTTCAGGCCCTCTCGGTCGAAGGAGATGGCGCCGCTCGAGTCGCAAACGATCAGTTCACCGACCGGAGTGCAGCTATCGTGCTCGAAGCCGAAACAGGAGAGCAGCTTGGCGATGGCCGTGCCCGCCGCGCCGGCACCGCTGATGACCACCTTCAGGGAAGAGAGCTCGCGACCGGTGACCCGGGCGGCGTTGACGAGCGCGGCCAAGAGGACGATGGCCGTGCCGTGCTGATCGTCGTGAAAGACCGGGATGCCCAGATCCTGGAGGGCCTCTTCTACCTCGAAACAGATCGGTGCGGCGATGTCCTCCAGGTTGATCCCACCGAAGCCGGGGGCGATGGCGCGCACGGCGGCCACGATCTCGGGGCCGCTGTGGACAGCGAGGCAGATGGGCCAAGCATCGATGTTCGCGTAGCGCTTGAAGAGCAGCGCCTTGCCCTCCATCACAGGCATGGCAGCTTCGGGCCCGATGTTCCCCAGGCCCAGGACCGCCGAACCGTCGGTGACCACCGCCACCGCATTGCCCCGAATGGTCAGGTCGCGGACGCGCTTTTTGTCCTCCGCGATCACCTCACAGGGGCGGGCGACCCCCGGCGTGTAGGCCAGGGTCAGATCGTCCTGGGTGTCGAGGGGGACCTTGGAGGCGATCTCCAGCTTGCCGCGGTGGGCCTGGTGGAGGTCGAGGGAGCGCTGGTAGGGGTCTTGCATGGAGCCTTGGGTCTTGCCGAAGCCCTCACTGTAGGCCCGGGGAGGGGCGGGGGAAGCCCCGACGGCTAGGGAAGAGGTTTCCACCCAGGTTTTTCCTTCGACCTACTTCTTGCCCGCCCCGCGCAGCCCGAGCTCTTCCAGACGGGCCAGGGCGCGGGTCGCCTCCCCGTGGTGGGGGTGCAGGCTCAAGACCTCCTCGAAGGCCGCTCTGGCCTCCCCGAGGCGCCCCATCTGAGCCAGGAGCTTGCCACGGTCGAGACGGGACTCCACATCGGCCGGGTCGAGGGCCGCGGCCCGTGTCCAGGCATCGAGGGCGATCTCGGGACGCCGTGCGAGGTAGGCCGCTTCGGCGAGGGCCATCAAGGCGGGCCGCCGGTCACCCGTGATCCGCAGGCTCTCTTCGAAGGAGGCCAGGGCCTCGGCCGGCTGACCGAGCTGAACCCTGGCGACACCGAGGTTGTAGTGGCCCAGGGCGTAGTCCGGATCGATCGCCACGGAGCGGGCGTAGGCCTCCGCGGCTAGGTCGGGACGCTCGCGGATCATCTGGATGCGCCCCAGCCCCTCGAAGGCATCCGGACGCCTGGGGTCGCTCTCGAGGGCACGCTGGAAGGCCGCTTCGGCCACGCGCAGGCGACCGTCTTCGAGGGCCAGACGTCCCTCCAGGATCAGCAGTTCCGCGAAGGGGGGCTCGTCTTCGAGGATGGTGAGCCAGGCGGCGATCTCCTCCGGCCGGGTGGGCCGTCGCAGGGCGCGGCGCAGGCTTCCCTGGGCGTCGAAGATGAAGGTCGAGGGGAGGTCGGGTGGCTCGTCACCGAAGAAGGCTTCGAGGAGGGCTGGGGTGGCGCGGAGCTCATCCGATCGAGCCTCTCCGGTCTCGCCCGTCCGGACCGCGCGCCAGGCGACGGCGGGAAAGCGCTCGGCTAGGTCGTCCCGAGCCGCCCAGGGTTGCGCCGCCTCGGCCACGCGCACGACGACGACCTTCCCGGGAGCCTCGAGGGTCGTACTGCCTCCCTGGGCCGTCTCGACGAACAGGTCGAGGCGCGGGTGGGTTCGGGGCCGTGCTCCCCCCTCATCCGGCCAGTGGGGAAGGGGGGCGGAGCGGATTTCGCTTTGCCCCTGGACCAGGACGCTGCGCAGGCCGACGGGGACGGCCGGCCACTCTTCGACCTCCCCAGTGGGCCAGCGCACCTCGACCGCAACCGTGCGGGGCAGAGGGAGCTCGTCCCCCAAGGCGAATTGCAGCTCGTCACAGACCTGGGTCTGGAAGCCTTCGGTCACCCGCACCATTCGGCGCTGGGTTCCCCCTGGGGCGTGCAAGCCGACCTCGGCGCCGAGGGCGATCGAGTGGCCGTCGGCGAGGCGCAGGGCGAGGCGTACGAAGGGGGTGGGGGGGGAGAGGTTCCGATAGAGCCGCAGGCCCGTGAGGGTCCATTCGACCAGATCCGCATCTCCATCCCCATCCACATCCACCGCCGCAACGCAGCGTCCGTCGTGGGCCGCATCGAGACCGTAGATCCAGCCGGCCTCATGGAAGGATCCATCGGCGGCACGGTGGAAGAGCCGGTCGCGTTCGTAACCGTTGAAGGAGCTCGGGCGGTGGGCGTTGGCATTGACGTCGCGGCTGGGGCGGCCCTGTTCGAGGAAGGCGGCGTCGGCGACCACCTGTCTCCAATACCAGCTCTCCCAGTCGGGAGCCTTGGGGTCGGAGTGGGAGGTGAAGCCATTGGTGACCGAGATGTCCTGGTCTCCGTCCCCGTCGGGGTCCCAAAAGAGGCAACCCCAGGCCCATCCGGCTTCGTTCACCCCGCGCAGGGCCCCCTCGTCTCGCCAGCGCTTCTCAGCTCTGTCGTAGAGGTAGAGCTGGTTGCCCGCGGCGATCTGGCCGACGACGCCACGCATCTGCTCGGAGATGTTTCCCGCCAGGGGGACGATGCGTTCTCCTGCGGCGGAAGCCATGTTCGAGAGGTAGAGCGCCCAGCTCCCCGTTCCGTCGAGGTCAGCCATGGTGAGGCCCATGGTGTAGGCGGGGACTCCCCCCAGCCCCAGCTCACGATCCTCCACGAACCTTCCCAGTCCATCGTTGCGCCACAGGATGTTGGGTCCGAAGTCATTGCCCTCGAACAGGTCGGGATCGCCATCGAAGTCGAAGTCAAAGGCGTGGGCGACATAGGTGTAGCGGCTGCCGCCGATCCCGCGCTCCGTCGTTTCGTCCCGAAAGCTGCCATCCTCGGCCTGGATGAAGAGATGGTTGGCGGCTCCATCCCGGGCATCGACCGTGTTGTACTCCTCGCCGCGAGATCGGGCGCTGCCGTAGACGGCGACGAACAGGTCCCTGCGACCGTTGCCGTCGACATCACAGGGGACGATCGTCTGGATCGAGAGGCGTCGCAGTCCGATCGGGTTGGGGAAGGTCAGCGCCCGGCTATCGAGCTCCCAGCCGCTCTCGCTCGGGCGCCAGATGCCGCACCAGGCCTGCTCGCCCGCGTAGCCCAGGGGCTGGGAGCCCACCAGCTCGCGCCGTCCGTCCCCATCGAGGTCGAGGGCCAGGAGGAAGCTGCCGCATTGGCTGGGGGCGGTCATGGGCAGGGGGC
>JALWOP010000279.1 GCA_027083445.1 Planctomycetota bacterium
GCCAGCTGAGGGGGTAGGCGGGGGCGACGACCTGATCGGAGGTCTCCAAGGCTGCAGGGCAGGTGTGGGTGACCTCGATTGTGGGTCCGCTTCCGGTGCTGGCGCTGCCGGGGGAGAGCCAGTCGATGCCGCCGAGCCAGAATGCGCTTCCAGCGGTGGTGATGGTGTCGGCTGGCGCGTCGGAGGAGAGGGTGATGGTCTGGCTGTCTGTGCCGGTGAGAGTGAGGGAGGTGAGGCCCTTCCAGTCGACTACGCGGATGGTGTCGAGCTGGGCGAAGGTGTGCTGACGCTCGCCGGAGCTGGGCAGTGGGAGAGGGTGGTTGGTGCCGCGCCAGTCGAGGAGGGAGAAGCGGGTTGTGCGGGTCTGGCCGGGGATGCAGGCCAGCTCGTCCTCTAGGATGCCGTTGGTGTTGCTCTGCGCAGCGCGCTGGCGGGCTCTGCGGCTTCCGCGATCTTCGTCGTAGTCCACCCGCAGCTGCAGGTAGCCCTCATAGCCGCTGGTACCGTCTTCGCCGAAGAGGCGGTTGCAGTCGCCGATCGATCCCCCGTCGATGCTGGCCTTTGAGACCCAGATTGTGTATTCGCCGGAGAAGTCGACCTCTGTGCTGCTCATAGCGTCGAACTCGTTGTCGAAGTTTGTGGAGGTATCATCGAATGCGAACCAGAACTGGATCTCATCGACATCGTCATCCTCCAGCGGAGCGTTGTTGAGCTCGGTCTCTGTCGCGGAGTCGGTGTCCCAGGCGTAGCGGATGCCGTCATCGGAAGAGGCGGAGTCCTCCTTCCAGGGCAGGTACACCGCCACAGCCTTGGGGCGGGGGTCGCTCTCCCAGTCGGAGTTGTCGTGTACGGCGCTGGGGATGCGAACGGTGATGCCGTCGATCGCCGAGGTGCCCGACAGGCTCACCGTGCACACGCACTCATAGCCTGTAGGATTCTCTTCAGAGAAATCGTACTCCCCCTCAGCATAGTAGCCGGTGCCACCAAAGTGATTGGCCAGCACCTGTGCATCCGCAGAATCCCCCGGTGCCGCACAGGTGGCCCACTCGTTGATGCCCGGCACATCCACAGGCACATCGGCGCTG
>JALWOP010000280.1 GCA_027083445.1 Planctomycetota bacterium
CACCCCTGCCATGAAGACCCCCGCCCTACTCGCCACCATCGTCGCCACCTCCAGCCTCACCAGCCTGACGGCTCACAGGATCCTGGAGCCCACTCGCCACGCCGAAGCCCCCCCCGCCGCCCTCCATCCCGATCGCCTGGCAGCCATCGAACGCTCCTTGACCCACCTCCAAGAGGAGCTTGCCGCCAAGACCGCAGCACTCCAAGAGGAACTCGCCCTGGCAGAAGCCCGCCACGACGCGGGAAGGGAGCGCAAGGACGCCCGGGATCTGGAAAGCCTCGTCCGCGGAGTGCTGGCGGTCGAGGGGCAGGGGGGCAAAGCCGCCCTGATCGAACCACCGACCCGCCCCCTCGGAGAGCTGCTCGCCGAACTCGATGCCATCGACGACCCTCTGGAAGTGCAACGCTTCTGGCAGCGCATGCGCGAGGAGGGACGCACCGAAGAACTCCTGGCAGCCTTCGAAGCCCGCGCCGAAGCCGCCCCGGGTGACCCCGAGGTGCAAGTCGCCCTCGGACAGGCCTACCTGCAACGCATCCAAGAGGTCGGCAACGGTCCCCTCGCGGGCGTCCTCGCCAACAAGGCGGATCAGGCCTTCGACGCTGCCCTGGCCGTCGATCCCCAGATGTGGTCGGCACGCTTCCAGAAGGCGGTGGCGCTCTCCTTCTGGCCACCGGTGTTCGGCAAGCAGAACGAGGCCATCGCCCAGTTCGAGGTTCTGGTCCAGCAGCAGGCCGGCCTGCCTCCCGATCCCAAGTTCGCCCAAACCCACCTCCTGCTCGGCAACATGTACCAGCAGATCGGCCAGACCGAGAAGGCGATCGCCGCCTGGCAGGCAGGCCTCGCCCTTTTCCCAGGCGACAAGGACCTTCTCGCACAGCTCGAGCTGGTCCAAGACCAATGAGAATCGCTGAAGGGGGCGCCTCGCGAAGCGTGTG
Organism: Planctomycetota bacterium; assembly: GCA_027083445.1. Taxonomy (GTDB): domain Bacteria; phylum Planctomycetota; class UBA1135; order UBA1135; genus JALWOP01. Next base: position 936 of record JALWOP010000280.1, read on the forward strand.
CTAGGCCGGGGGCCGCCGGAAGCGGCCCCCGGGGAAGCCCCAGGGTCCCCCATCCCCCGACTTCGCGCCGGAGGGCTTAGGATCTCCCCATGCGCCGACTCTCCCTGCTCACCGTCGCACTCCTCTCCTCCTGCTACCTACC
>JALWOP010000281.1 GCA_027083445.1 Planctomycetota bacterium
GCTCCGAGTCGGGTCCCCATCCCCCCCGGTCTCGGCCCTCAGGCCTCGGCCGTCTCCTCGGCGCTGGCCGGGTCCGGAGTGGCTTGGGGGGGGAGCGCGCCCTCCTCCGCCGAGGCCCCCTCCGCGGCGGACCGTTCCTCGAGCCCATCCCCGTCGACGACCCTGCCGTCGACCCCCTCGAGCGCTTCGGCCCCGTCGAAGATCGCCTGTAACTCCGCGCGGATCTCCCCCATGCGTTCGGGACTGAAGTCGAAGATGCGTACGTGGTAGCGCTCGTCACGCCGGGGGCGCTTGACCTGGAAGGCCTCCCCATCCGGGGTCCGCAGGACCCGCTCGACCTTCACCCGCCGTTTGCGCATCAGGATCAGGCAGAGCACGTAGCGCAGCTCCTCGAGGCGCAGGTCGCGGCTCTCTTCGAGTTCGATGAAGAGCCGTTCGAGGGATTCGAGGTCGAGTTGGACCGTACGCCGCTTCTCGCACTGGTGGCGGGTCCGCCACCAAAAGAGCTCCTCGCCCTCACCGGGCCCGCTCCCGCCCGTCCGTGAGCGCTCGAGACAGGCCGCCCGACAGGCATCGCCGCGGGCGGTCTTTGGATTCGCCTCCCACCAGGCCAGGCAGTGGTCCCGGCGCTCGAGCCCCTCGGGAGTCACCCGCAGGGTAGAGACGTGCTGCTCGCCATCCTCGAATGCGCGCTCGCAGATCGCGCACACGCCGCGCCTGCGGGAGATCTTCCAGTCGGCCATCGACGCCAGTCTAGCGCGCCCCGCTCCGATCACGGCTCGCGGAATGGGCTATCGCCGGGTGGGTTCAGCGTTGGGGAGGAAGGTTCGCCCTCCACCAATCCCGCCACTCCCGGGCCGACCGGGACCTGCCGGTGTGACTGAGCCGGCGGAGAGCCCTCTGGGCGACCTCGAAGGAGGCGAGATCGGCCCCGCGTTCCGCCCGCTCGACGAAGTTGAGCAGCGCGGGAATCGAACGCTGCTCCCCAAGGTCCGAGAGGGCCTGGGCCGCGGCGCGGGCCACATCGGCCTCCGGGTCGGTCAAGGCCCGCTCGAGAGCCCTGCGTGCGGTGTCGTTGGAGACTTGACGAGCGGCCCGGAGCCCCAGGGCCCGGACGCAGGCCTGGCGCACGCCCCAGTCGGGGTCCTCGGTCACCATGCGTGCGAGTTCGGCCAGGAGAGCCTCCTCCCGTCTGCCGGCGTGGGGCAACCGACCGAGCAGGAGAGCGGCGCGGGCGCGGTCGCTGGTCTGCTCCCGTCCGAGCAGCGCAGGCACGTAGTCCAGGGCTGGTTCGCCGATCTCGACCAGGAGGTCGGCGCAGAGCTGCGCCGTGCTGCTGTCGGCCACGGCCATCAGCTCGGCCAGGGTGGGCACCGCCGGCGCACCGATGCGCAGGAGCTCCGCCCGGGCGCGCTCGAAGGGCCCGACATGGGGGTCGTGCATCGGTGCGATCGCCCCGGATCGGTAGGTGCGCACCAGGATGCGCGCCAGGTTCTCGACCAGAAAGCGCGTCAGGTCCGGGTCGCCCAGGGCCTCTTCGCGCAGCTTGGGCCAGTCCGGATCCTCGTCGACCCAGGCGACCCAGATGTCGTGGTACCGCTCGGGAAGCTCCCCCACCCGATGCAGCTTCGAGCTTGCCTCGCTCGAGGTCGAGGTCGAGCGGGCGGGGGCGGCGCAAGCGGCCAGGAGCAACGGCCCCGGGAGCAACAGCCAGATGGAAAGACGCACGCCCCTAGGCTACTCGACTTCGAAGGCCTGGTCCCAGGCCTCCTCGGAGGCGGCGCGCATGCGCTCGGCGAACCAGGGCCTCTCACCGACCTCCTCGGGTGGAGGGGGGCCCAGCGCCACCACCCGCCGGTAGAGGTCGCGATAGAAGGCATCGTGCCCGGGCTCTCCCCTGGGTGGAGCAACGAGCAGTGGACCGAGGGCGGTGCCGAGGGCACGCACGAGCTGCTCCCCGTGCTCCGCGCTGGGGACCAGCCGCGCCCGGGCCAGGGCGATCTCGCGTCCCAGGGCGGCGGCACGCTCGCCGAAGGCGAGGTAGGCCCGATCGGTCCCGAGCCCCCGCGGCACCGGCTGGACCCTGGCCGCACAGGGAACGCAGGCATAGGGACCGTAGGTCTCACCGCAGGGGGTGCCGTCCTCTGGCCTCCGACGGGTCCCCAGGAGGCAGGTCGCGCTGTGATCGGGGAGATCGACGACGGCGGGGATCCCCAGGCGGGCGGCGACGAGCACCGGGTCGTGGGTAAAACCCTGCCAGGCGCGCACGTGCACCAGATCGACCGCCAGCTCGCGCAGGAGCCCGCGCAGCCAGCGGGTGGCGGGGACGCTGCCGCTGCGCATCCAGTGGGTCGGGCAGGGATCGTCCCGCTGGAAGAGCCGCAGACCCGGAAGGTCCGCCGGCTCGCTGCCGGCGATCCAGACCTGGTCGGCGCAGGCGAGCAGGGGCCCAGCCTCCTCGGGCTGGGGTGCGACGACGAGGAGTTTCACAGCGCCCCTTCCCCGAGGAGATTGCGATAGCAGGCAAGGTGCCGGGCGGCGACCCTCTCCCAGCTTGGCAGGAGCTCGTCGGCGTGGGCGAAGGGTAGGGAGCGGGCGAGGCCCGGCCGGCGGATCACGCGGGTGAGAATGGACGCGAGCGCCTCGGCGTCCCCCGGGGGGAAGCGCCAGCCGGCGTCCCCCTCCTCGACCAGTTCCACGAGCCCCCCCAGATCCGAGACGCACAGGGCGGTTCGGCCGGCGAGGGCTTCGAGCAGGATCAACGGCCGGTTCTCGAACCACAGGCTCGGCACGACCAGGAGGTCGGTCGAGGCCAGGCGCCGCGCGACTCCCTCCCGGTCGAGAGCGCCGCCGACCTCCACCCCGAGGGCGGCGCCGCGGCGGCGCAGCTCGCGCACGTAGTCCGGCTCGAAGGTGTCGGGTCCCTCGATGGTGAGTCTGGCGGACCGGCGCAGGTCCCGATCGAGCCGTTCCCAGGCGTCGAGCAGAACGTGGGCCCCCTTGAGTTGCACCTGGGTTCCGAGGAAGGCGACGCGCAGCTCCCCGGTGCCCGGCCGCTGCTGTGTGGCAGCGCCGAAGGTTTCGCGGTCCACTCCGGAGGCGAGCACCTCCATGCGCTCGCCGGGGAGCCCCCAGGCCTCGAGTCGCCGGGCGAGGAAGCGGCTGGGGGCGATGAAGTGATCGATCTTCGCGCAAACCGCGAGCAGGTCGCGGCGACGCTCCAGCACCTGCTCCCGGTAGAGTCGCGCCTCTGCGGAATCGGAATCCTGATGCTTGGTCTGGTCGCCGCCGCGCTTGCGTCTCCCGCTCCGGGTGAGGCCGCGGGTCACTCCCCGCGCCCATCCCTTGGCGACCGGAGCCAGATCGATCCCGGTCAGACTCCCGACCCGCGCGAGTCCGCGGCCGACGCCCCGGGCCAGTCCACTCTGGCGCCAGGGAAAGGAGCAGAGGCAGCTCCCGCAGCGCTCGGCATCGACGGTGGTGCACAGGCTCCCGTCGGCGTGGACGAGTTGACCGAAGCGGGGGCACTCCAGCCAAAAGTCGTGCAGGGTCATCACCACCGGCAGGCCGCGCGCCTTGGCCCGCTCGACCAGGCCGCAGGAGAGGTAGAGCAGGTGATGCAGGTGGACCAGATCGGGCTGAACCTGTTCCAAGACCTCTTCGAAGCGCGCGTCGATGCGCGGGTCACGCCAGGTCTGGCGGAACTCGTCCTGGTAGAGATTCTGGACCAGTTCGTGGACCTCCAGCCCCCGCTGTTCCCGGCGCCGCAGGGTGAGATCGGTCGCGCCCACATCCTTTTCGGCGCTGAAGACGTGGACCGCGTGTCCCAGCGCCGCGAGCCGAGCCCCCAGTTCTTCGGTATAGACCTCGGTCCCGGCCCGGGATGAGGGGGGGAAACGGTGGGAGACGAGCAGGATGCGCATGAGCGACTCCCCGGCCGGACCCTCGTCCGGGGATCCACCAGAGGGTACCAACCGCACATCGGGGAGCGAGAGCCAAAGGCTCCCCCCGGCCATGGAGATAGGGCTTTGGAGTTAGCCCTAGAACTGGGCAGGGGCGCTGAGAATGAGGGCGTTCAGGGCGGTGGCGCGCAGATCGCCTCCGCAAGAACCGTCCTGGTCCACCCGCTTGATCGCCGCGGCCCTCAGGCGGCTGCTCACTTCGATCCAGGCATCGTCGGGCATGTAGTGGGCGGTATAGAGGCCGTAGAGTTGGTCGAGGATCTCCGAGCGGGCACTCGGGGGGTGGGCGCCGAAGGCGTGCAAGAGATCGGGGTCATAGCCCCGCGCGAGGGTGAGCGCAAAGGCCGCCAGGGCCGGGTCTTCCAGGTGGGAGAGGCCCAGACGCAGGCTGGGAAGGACCCCGGGGGGAATCTCGAGCCCCGCGTTGCCCGCGGCCACGAGGGCCCAGGTGCCCCACCCGGTGGCGGACCCGAAGGTGCCATCCTCGCTTCGAAGGGAAAGGAGGGTCTGCAGGGCCGCCTGGACCATCTCCCTCCGCTGCGCGGGGGAATCCTCCCTGAGCGAGCGGGCCAGGGCGGCCGTCGCCAGGGCGTGGGTGGCGATCTCCTCGGAGAAGCGCCCCTGCTCCCCATCGAAGACGCTCTCCAGGAAGGCCGCGCCCCGTTCGACGCTCTCGCGCAACTTCGGGTTCGACCCCAGGGCAAGCAGGGTCAGTGCGGTCTCTTCGATCCCCCCGAAGGCCCCGTCGGCCCTCTGCCGATCCCCTAGCCAGGCGCTCTGACTCTGATAGGGTCGCAGCGTCTGGCGCAACGCGGCGACGGAGAGGCTGACGAAGAGCTGAGCGGGGAGAGCGGGTCCGTAGATCGGCTGGCTTCGATCGGGGTCATCCGCCCCCTGGAACGAGAATTGGACGGGGACGCCGAGGATCAACAGGGCCATGGCGGTGGACTCGACCGCTCCGTCCAGCCCCTCCGAGGGAGGCCAGGCCCCCTTCTCGTCCTGACCCTTCCAGAGGGCGTCGGCGAATCGGACGGGGAGCCACTGGAAGCGCATTGCGCCCAGTTCCGGAAAGGAGCCGACCCCAAGCGCCCAGTACTGCCAGTACCAAGCCTCGAGGTCGACCGGCTCGGAAGAGGAAGGAGAGGGGGGCCAGGCCGGTAGAGCAAGCTTCCCCACCCGGTGGGCGAGGGCCTTTGGAACCTGACGGTCTCCCAGCACCCGCCGCGCCAGGTAGACGGCACAGAGGGCGCGCCCCGCCTCCCCCGGTGCCCCCCGTTTGCGCTTGACCGCGCCGGAAGCGTGGGTCGCTTGGCGCAACCAAGTCAGACATTCTTCGCGTAGACGAGGAGCCCTATCCGCCTTGGGGCAGGCCTGGAGCAGGCTGGCTCCCCAAGCCGTGAGATCGGGGTCCCCATCCCAGGAGCCGTCCCGTGCCAGGGAGAGGGCCTGGTCGACGGCCTGCCCCGCGACCTCGGCCGAGGGAGTGCCGAGAAGGATGCTGGCTTCGTTGAGGGCGCTCGCCCGCAGGAGGATCGCCCGGGTCTCCCTCGGCTCCGGTGCCTCCGCGAGCCAGGCCGCGGCCTTGATGGCACTCTCGGTCGGGCCCGAGATATCGGTCAGCAGGGCCAAGAGAGCGGTGGAGGTGGCCTGAACATCTCCCTCTCCGGGGCGGCCATCGGGAGTGAAGCTGCCATCTTCGCCCTGGACATCACTCAACCAGCGTCGCGCCCGCTGGGCCATGGCCAGCCCATCGGGAGTCGAAACCCCCAGCTCGAGCCGTCGCTCAGCCGAGAGGGTACGCCCCTGGTAGAGGGGCGGAATGGAGGGGGTCTGCAAGCAGGGAAACAGCGCAAGCCAGAGCATGGAATGCATATGGAATAGTGGTCTTGGAAAAGGCCCTGGAGAAGGTGCCATTGAAATGAGACCTGGATCAAGAGGTAGGGTCAAGAGCAGATATGGTCAAGAGCCCTGGATGAGCTTCCCGGAGGCTCAGCCGCATGCACGGCTCTTCTGATACTCCCCGCAAAGAGACCGGAGAGCGCCGCCTCAACAACCTCCAGGAAACCACGATCCAGAAGGCCGTCCGCACCGCAGCCCGCGAAGCCGGAATCCGAAAGTGCCCAGCCGTCACACCCTACGCCACCTACTTCCTCGAGGACGGCCAAGATATCCGCACGATCCAAGCAGTCCTCGGTCACTACAGCGTGAAGATCACGATGATCTATGCATCTCCTGAACCGCGGCCCCCTCGACCTCCAAAGCCCCCACGATCGACTCTCCGCACTGCCTCCAGACCCATCTTGACCCCCCCCTGCACGGCTCTTACACTGACCCGTCCGATGGATGGAGTCGTGCACAGCCCCCGCTTGCAGCCCGCCTACGCCCCGCCTACGCAGACCCTTGCCCACAGGCCCGTCCCTTACGAAGACCCGGGCATTACGCCGAATCCGCCTTACGCGGCCCTGCCGAATTGTTGTTAGACACATGAGAGGAAACGTAGAATGAACGAACCCGAAATCCTTGGCCGCCTTCCCGAGGAACCAAACGAGAAGGCCTCCTCACGGGCAGGAACATCGGCTGGTCCGCAGATGTCGATCCCATACACGAGTGGGTCAATCGGAGAAGTCACCGTCCAAGTCTTCACAAGCAACGACGACGAGGACTGCGGGGGTGTGGTCATCCGACTCTCGGTAGAAGACCATGCCTCGTCCTTCATCCCGGCAGTGCGATCGACGCCCACAGGTGCGGAGATCCACATGGCGGGCGATGCCGAGGCTGCGTCTCTGATCAGGGCGTTGCGAGGCGTACTGGCCGCCCTTCCCGAGCCCCGGCGCTACAAGGGCGTCAGTTTCTAACAAGGCGATGCAGACGGACGCGGCTTCGCCGCGCCGCTGATCGCCAAGGCGTTGGGCCGACAAACGCGCAGGTCGCGTCCCGCGCGACACGAAAGAGCGATAACGCGTGAACAACTTCGGAGATAAGGTCAGCTTCATCTGGTCGGTCGCGGATCTTCTGCGTGGTCCCTACCGGCCGAACCAATACAAAGACGTCATGCTCCCCATGACGGTCCTGCGGCGCTTGGATTGCGTACTGGAGCCGACCAAGGACAAGGTCCTCGCCAAGCTCGAGAGCCTCGAAGGCGGCAAGGTCAAGAACGTCGAACCTCTGCTCTGCCGCGCGTCCGGCGTGCCCTTCTTCAACACGAGCCGCTACACGTTCGAGAAGCTCAAGGGCGATCCCGACCACATCGCCGCGAACCTGACGCATTACATCAAGGGGTTTTCGCGTCGCGCCCGGGAGATCATCGAGCACTTCGGCTTCGAGGAGCAGATCGCCAAGCTCGACAAGGCGGACCGCCTCTTCCTCTTGGTCTCGAAGTTCTGCGAGATCGACCTCCACCCCGACCGCGTCTCCAACATCGAGATGGGCACCATCTTCGAGGAGCTGATCCGGCGCTTCAACGAGGCCTCGAACGAGGAGGCGGGCGACCACTTCACGCCCCGCGAGGTGATCCGCCTCATGGTGAACCTGCTCTTCCTTCCCGACAGCAGGGTCCTGACCACCAAGGGGATCCTCAAGACACTCTACGACCCTGCCTGCGGGACCGGCGGCATGCTGTCCGTGGCCGAGGAGTACGTGCGCGAGCTCAACCCCGACGCGCGCCTCACGGTCTTCGGCCAGGACTACAACGCCCAGGCCTACGCGATCTGTGGCTCCGACATGATGATCAAGGGGCACGACATCGACCACATCCGCTTCGGCGACAGCTTCACCAATGACCACCTGGCCGGGAAGACGTTCGATTACATGCTCGCCAACCCGCCGTTTGGCGTGAAGTGGGAGGCGCAGCAGGACTTCATCAAGCGCGAGCACGAGGAGCAGGGATTCGGGGGCCGCTTCGGCGCCGGCCTACCGCGCATCAACGACGGGTCGCTGCTCTTCCTCCTGCACATGATCGCCAAGATGAAGGACAAGAAGGACGGCGGCACGCGCCTCGCCATCGTCTTCAACGGCTCGCCGCTCTTCACCGGGTCGGCCGGTTCCGGCGAGAGCGAGATCCGCCGCTGGATCATCGAGAACGACTGGCTGGAGGCGATCGTCGCCCTGCCCGACCAGCTCTTCTACAACACCGGCATCCACACCTACCTCTGGATCGTCACCAACCGCAAGGCGAAAGCGCGCCGCGGCAAGGTCCAGCTCATCAACGCCGCGGGCTTCTTCAAGAAGATGCGCAAGAGCCTGGGCAACAAGCGCCACGAGGTCTGCGAGGAGCAGCGCGACGAGATCACTCGGCTCTACGGCGAGTTCCAGGAGGGCGAGCACGTCCGCATCTTCGCGGGCGAGGACTTCGGCTTCCGCCGCATCACGGTCGAGCGACCGCTCCGGCTGAACTTCGCGGTCACCGAGGATCGCCTGGCCGTCCTCCAGGCGGAATCGGCTTTCCAGAAGCTCGCCACGAGCAAGAAACGCAAGGACAAGAAGGCCGCCGCGGCCGAGATCGCGGCGGGGCGCAAGCAGCAGGCGGCGATCCTTGCCGCGCTCACGGGTCTGGCCGATGCCGGTGTCGTCAAGAACCGGGATGCCTTCGCCGAGAAGGTGAAGGCGGCCTTCGAGCGGGCCGGGATCAAGGTGCCGGCGGCACTGTTCAAGAAGATCCTGATGGCCCTGGCCGAGCGGGACGAGACGGCGGATGTCTGCACGGACGCCAAGGGCAAGGTCGAGCCCGATCCCACGCTGCGGGACTACGAGAACGTGCCGCTCACCGAAGACGTGGACGCCTACATGCAGCGCGAGGTCCTCCCCCACGTGCCCGACGCATGGGTGGACGACTCGAAGACCAAGGTCGGCTACGAAATCGGCTTCAATCGCTACTTCTATAAGTACACGCCACCGCGCCCGCTGGCGGAGATCGAGGCCGAACTGAAGCAGATCGAACGAGAGATCGCGGAGATGCTGGCGGAGGTGACGGAGTGACGGCCGTTGCTCCCAAGAATGCTCAGGATGCCGTTGGGCGATATCGTTCCTATCCCCGGTACAAAAACCCCTGCGTGGAGTGGCTGGGTGAGATTCCAGAGCACTGGTTGGTGCAGCGACTCAAACACTGTGTTGCCCGTCTGGAGTCAGGCGGTACCCCGGATTCTTCCAACCCAGACTACTGGACCGACAGTAAGGATGGCATTCCGTGGGTGGCCATTTCGGACATGACTCGGAGCTACCACGTGCGCGAAACCACAAGGCGCATTACTGAGGCGGGGCGACTTTCGAAAGGCATTGCAGTTCTACGAGCAGGTACTTTGCTGTACTCGATGTATGCCTCCCTTGGCAAAGTGGCTCTACTGGATACGAACGCAACCATCAATCAAGCGATTCTTGGAGTCGTTCCTCGCCAGAACATGGTCTTCCGTGACTACCTTCGCTGGTGGCTAGAGTTCATGCAAGTCCACGTCCAAATGCTTTCTTCGAGTAACACTCAGGACAACCTGAATGCAGAAAAGATTCGTGGGATGCGTGTTGTCCTTCCACCTTCGATCGACGAACAGCGCGCCATCGTCGCGTTCCTCGACCGCGAGACGGCGCGGATCGACGCGCTGATCGAGAAGAAGCGCCGCCAGATCGAGCTGCTCCACGAGAAGCGCGCCGCCCTCATCAGCCACGCCGTCACCAAGGGCCTCGACCCGAACGCGCCGATGAAGGACTCGGGGATCGAGGGTCTTGCCGAGATCCCGGTTGACTGGACTCTCAAGCGACTGAAGTTCATGACACCACAGATCACTGTAGGGATTGTTGTGACACCCTCGAAGTATTACGTGGACGAGGGCATACCCTGCCTCCGCTCACTAAACGTTCGCGAGGACGAGATTGTAGATTCCAACATGGTGTTCATCTCCGCTGAGAGCAACGATCTGCTGCGAAAGTCCAAGCTGCGCGAGGGCGATTTGGTGGCAGTTCGCACTGGGCAACCGGGAACGACGGCAGTCGTTGATAGCCGCTATGACGGTACGAACTGCATTGACCTAATAATTGTACGCCGCTCCCGCGCATTCGATTCGCGGTTCATGTGCTATGTCATGAATTCTTCACTTGCCAAGAGTCAGTATCTGGCCGGCACGACTGGGGCGATCCAGGAGCACTTCAATATCGGTACGGCTGGGGACTTGCTTGTGCCAATCCCGCCGCTCATCCGGCAGGTGGAAGTCCGCGAGTGCTTGGACAATGCAACAAGAAGGATCAGCCTCTTGGCAGAGAAGATCGGCGTCACCATCGACCGCCTCCGCGAGTACCGTACCGCCCTCATCTCCGCCGCCGTGACGGGCAAGATCGACGTGCGTGTTGCCGGCAAAGAGGAGGAGGGAGCTCCCGTATGAGACCGCTCCAGTACCTCGAGATTCAGAACTTCAAGCGATTCGGTGACCGTCAGCGCATCGAGCTGGATCACCCGGCGGTACTGATAGGTCCGAACAACTGCGGAAAGACCACGGCCATACAAGCCATCGCGCTCTGGTCACAGTCGGTCCGCACCTGGTTCGATGCCAAGGGGCAGGCACCACCGAAGGAGCGGACTTCGACATCGCTCAACCGGTTGAACATCACCGCCGTCCCCGTACAACGCACTCGCTACTTCTGGTACAACACCTCGGTTCGCACCGGCAACAAGGACGTGCCGCTCAAGATCACGCTCGGTGTCCTTCACGAAGGCAGAGTCAAGCCAGTCACGATGCGCTTTCGCAATCAGGGCAACGAACTGATCTACTGCACGCCGGATCAGGATACGCTGGAGGACCTCTCGCTGATCGAAGCGGCGGCGCGGTTGCGCGTGGAGTTGCTTTACCCGATGTCCGGTCTCGAGACCGAGGAGCCGATCCTCCAGCCGGGCCGCATCGACGTCCTCCTGGGCCAAGGGCGGACCGCGCAGGTGCTCCGCAACCTCTGCCTCATGGTTCAGAAGGACAGCCCGGAGGACTGGCGCCGGATCACCGAGTTGATCCAACGGCTCTTCGAGATCGAGCTGAATAACCCGACAGAGACGGCACGTGGAAGCATCGATCTGTTCTACCGCCAGGCACATGTGAAGGAGCCGCTCGACGTCGCGCTCGCCGGGCGAGGCTTGCAACAGATGCTGCTCATCTTCGCGTACCTCTACTCGCATCGAGGAAGCGTGCTTCTAATCGACGAGCCGGACGCCCACCTCGAGATCCTGCGGCAGAAGCAGGTCTACGTGCTGCTGCGCGAGATCGCCGCGGAAAACGACTCTCAAGTGGTGCTGGTCACGCACTCGGAGGTGATTCTCGCGGAGGCGCTCGATCACAACCTCACACTGCTTCTGGCCGGCGTGGCGGACAACCTGGCTGCCAAGACTGACATCAAGAACGCTCTCAAGCACTACGGCACCGAGCACTATGTTCGGGCACGGCAGCGGGGCTACGTGCTCTACGTCGAGGGGAGCACCGACCTGGAGATCCTGCGGGCGCTCGCCAAGCGGCTGGATCACCGCGCGGCCGCTGTATGGGACGAGCGGGTCAACGCGTTCTACGTCCAGGACAACTTCCCGGACCCGCAGCTCGACGCGGAACTCGAGCGCGTCGAGGGGGGATTCGGAGTCACGCCCAAGAAGCACTTCTTCGCGCTTCGGGCGATAGTGCCCAATCTGGCCGGGCTTGCGATTCTCGACAACGACGGGAAGGGTCGTGAGGACTCGGACGAGGGAGCGCTCAGGGTCGCATACTGGAAGCGCTACGAGATCGAGAACTACTTCATCACGCCCGAGGTGTTGAGGGCGTTTGTCACGGCTCAATACCGCGAGACACCGCTCTTCGCGCCAAGCGACGAGACCGTGAACGAGGTTCTCGACGAGCTCATCACGGAGCGGGTGTTCGGCGGCAATGAGGAGGACTTCGCCACATGGAAGAGGCTTGAGCCGGACGCCGCGCGCCTGCTCTGGGAAGCGCGCACCGAGCGGATCAAGCTGAGCGACCTCGGCGAGGAGTTCTTCCGCCGCCTTGCCGATCGGACGGGCCACGCAATGCTCCTGCGCAAGGGAGACCTCTACCGGCTTGTCATCCACGTGGAGCCTTCTGGGATCGCTGAGGAGGTCCGCGAGAAGTTGGACCTTCTGGCAGATCTGTTCCACGCAGCGAAACCGGGAGAGGAAGCGTGATCTTGAGAGGCCAGCAATGATTCGCGTCGCTCTCAAACCTGACCTCCTTGAGTGGACGCGCAAACGTGCGAGTCTGCTGCCAAGCGCGCTGGGGAGTCGGTTCCCGAAGCCCGAAGTCTGGAAGCGCGGTGACTCCTACAATGACGAGAACGCATGCGTCGGCGTGCTGTTCGCCATTCACGTGTGGGCATCGGTAGAGAGGTGCGTTGACTTCAAGGAAGCGTACGACCTCACCGGCTTACGTGGCGGCAGCTTCCAAGAGTCCGAGCAGAGCCTGGGGTTCGACCTGCCATGAAGCCCACCTTCACGATCACCCACCCCATCACCACCGCGCTCACCCGCATCGAGCGCGCCCGGGGCTTTTTGGAGGCGGCGGCACTGTCCGAGGGCTGGATCCGGGAGATGGGGGAGCGCGCGCTGGTGCTGGAAGCGCACCACACGACGCACATCGAGGGGACCCAGTTGACCCTGGAGCAGGCCGAGCGGCTGATGGCGGGCGAGACCGTGCCGGAGGCCGATCCCGACGATGTCCGCGAGCTGCTCAACTACCGCCGGGCGTTCGAGTTCGTCTCGGAGTACCTGGACAGCGGCGCGCCGGTGAGCGAGGGGCTGATCCGCGAGATCCACAACCGGCTGGTCGAGGGAGTGCGGGGCGGGAAGGCCGCGCCCGGCGAGTACCGCAAGGTCCAGAACTACGTGGTCAACTCGGCGACGGGAGAGACGATCTATACCCCGCCGCCCGCGCACGACGTGCCGGTGCTGATGGCGGAGTTGGTCGCCTGGCTGGGCGAGCCCGGCGACGTGCATCCGGTGCTGGCCGCCGGCGTCGCGCAGTTCCAACTCGTCCATGTCCACCCCTTCCTCGACGGCAACGGACGGACGTCGCGGCTGCTCTCGACCCTGTGCCTCTACCGGGCCGGCTATGACTTCAAGCGGCTCTTCACGATCAGCGAGTACTACGACCGCGATCGAGCTTCCTTCTACCGGGCGATCCAGGAGGTGCGCGAGCGTGGCATGGACATGACCGGCTGGCTGGAGTTCTTCACCGAGGGGCTGGCCACGCAGCTCGGCGAGGTCCGTGAGCGCGGCGAGCGGGTCATCCGGCGCGATGTCCTGGCGAGGGAACACGGCCTGTCGGACCGGCAGGCGAAGGCGCTCGGCCACGTCCTCGAGCACGGCCGCCTGGGGATCCAGGATTACGAGGCGCTGTGCCCGGAAGCCACCCGACGAACCCTTCAGCGGGATCTCAAGTCGTTGGTGGACAAGGGTTTACTTGCCGATCGCGGGTCGGGACCAACCGACCCTACGCGCCAGTACCTTCCCGGCGAGGTGCTGGCATGAGAGGGAGCTGTGACACGCTGCGACACCCTACTGTGACAAGCTGTGACATGGAGCTGCGACAAACTTCCGACACGGCTCGCGACACCCCGCTGCCCGGAACGGAGGATCCCACCTGATGCCGGGCCACCACACCGAAGCCGCCTTCGAGGCCGCCATCGAGGCGCACCTGACGACCACGGGCGGGTACGTGACCGGGGATCGGGACGCATTCGACGCCGAGCGGTGTCTCGACCGGGCCGCGTTCCTCGCCTTCGTGCAGGAGACCCAGCCCGCTGAGTGGGCGTACCTGCAAGGTCTCCAGAAGGACAAGGCCGAACAGACGCTCATCGACGACCTGTGCCGCGCGCTGGACTCCCCGCACGAGGGATGCCTCTCGGTCCTTCGGCACGGCTTCAAGTGCTTCGGCAAGCTCTTCCGCGCGGCCTACTTCGCTCCGGCCAGCGGCATGAACCCGGAGATCGAGGGCCGCTTTGCTGCGAACCGTCTCGCCATCACGCGGCAGGTGCGCTACTCGACCCGGCACGCGAACACCCTCGACGTGGTCCTCGCGCTCAACGGCATCCCCATCATCACGGTCGAGCTCAAGAACCCGATGACGGGACAGACCTGGCGCGACGCCGTCCGGCAGTACAAGCACGACCGGGACCCGGCCGACCTCCTGTTCCAGTTCAAGAAGCGCGCCCTCGTCCACTTCGCCGTGGACCCGGACGAGGTCCGCATGACGACGCGACTGGCGGGTCGCAACACCCACTTCCTGCCCTTCGACAAGGGCCGGGCGGGCGGCGCGGGCAACCCGGAGAACCCCGGCGGATGGAAGACCGCCTACCTGTGGGAGGAGGTTCTCGAACGGCGGAGCCTGCTCGACATCCTGGCCCGGTTCATCCATTTGCTGGTCGAGGAGAGGCGCCTCGGCAGAAAGAAGGTCAAGCGGGAGACCATGATCTTCCCGCGCTACCACCAGCTCGACTGCGTGCGTGCGCTCGTCCGCGACGCCGGCGAGCGCGGGGCGGGGGCCAACTACCTCGTGCAGCACTCGGCCGGGAGCGGCAAGTCCAACTCCATCGCCTGGCTGACCCATCGCCTCTCGACCTTGCACGATGCTCGCGACGAGAAGGTCTTCGACTCGGTCGTGGTGGTTACGGACCGCGTCGTGCTCGATCAGCAGCTCCAGAATACGATCTACCAGTTCGAGCACCGGCAAGGGGTCGTGCAGAAGATCGATCGCGACTCCGCGCAGCTCGCAGAAGCCCTCGGCGCTGGCGTTCCGATCGTGATCACGACCCTGCAGAAGTTCCCCTTCGTCACCGAGAAGATCGGTGACCTCCCGGCGCGCAAGTACGCCGTGGTGATCGACGAGGCCCACAGCTCGCAGGGCGGGGAGACGGCGACGGAGCTCAAGGGCGTTCTCGGCGGGGCGGCGATCCGGGAGGAGGCGCGGCGCCAGGCCGAAGAGCAGGGCCTCGCCGACCACGAGGAAGAGATTCTTCGCACCATGGCCAGGCGCGGCCGGCAACCGAACATCAGCTTCTTCGCTTTCACGGCCACGCCGAAGTACAAGACGCTCGAGGTGTTCGGCGAGTCCGGCGCCGACGGCAAGCCGCAGCCGTTCCACCTCTACAGCATGCGCCAGGCGATCGAGGAGGGCTTCATCCTCGATGTGCTCGCGAGCTATACGACGTACAAGACCTACTACCGGCTGATCAAATCGATCGAGGACGATCCGGAGGTCGACAAGCGCAAAGCGGCGCGTGCTCTGGCACGCTTCATGAGCCTGCACCCGCACAACATCGCCCAGAAGACGGAGGTGATGATCGAGCACTTCCGGAACTTCACAATGCACAAGATCGGCGGCAAGGCGAAGGCCATGGTGGTCACCTCCAGCCGGCTCCACGCCGTGCGCTACAAGCAGGCCTTCGACCGATACATCGCGGAGAAGGGCTACCAGGGCATCAAGACGCTCGTGGCTTTCTCCGGGACGGTGGTCGACCCGGACGCGCCCGGCGTCGAGTACACCGAGGTCGGGATGAACTCCGGGCTCCGGGAGAAGGAACTTCCGGAGCGGTTCGGCTCGGAGGAGTACCAGGTGCTGCTCGTGGCGGAGAAGTACCAGACCGGCTTCGACCAGCCGCTCTTGCACACCATGTACGTCGACAAGCGATTGGCCGGTATCCAGGCCGTGCAGACGCTCTCACGCCTCAACCGAACCTGTTCGGGCAAGGAGGACACCTTCGTGCTCGACTTCGTGAACGAGCCGGAGGAGATCCTCGCCGCCTTCCAGCCCTACTACGAGCAGACGCTCATCGGCGAGCGTGCCGAGCCGAGCCAGCTCTACGAGATCCAGGCCAAGCTCGACGGCCACCAGGTCTATCACAAGGCCGAGGTGGAGCAGTTCTGCAAGGTCTTCTACACGCCCAGGCAGAACCAGACACCCGCGGACCACGCGCGGATGAACGCGTGCATCGACCCCGCGGTGACCCGTTATGCGCAGCTCGGCGAGGAGGAGCGAGAGGAGTTCCGCAAGACCCTCGTGGCCTACCGGAACCTCTACGCGTTCCTCTCCCAGGTCATCCCGTTCCAAGATTCGGATCTCGAGAAGCTCTACTCCTACATCCGGTTCCTGCTCACGAAGCTGCCGAGGGGCGATCGAGGCCCGGTCTACGACTTCGACGACGAGGTGGCGCTCGAGTACTACCGCCTCCAGAAGATCAGCGAGGGCTCCATTCCCCTCGGGGCCGGAAGGGGCGGCGAGGTGGCGGGTCCGGTCTCCGTCGGGAGCCGGGCCGCCCAGGCCGCGATGATCGAGCTCTCCCAGCTCATCGACATCCTGAACGAACGCTTCGGAACCGACTTCAAGCCCGGGGACCAGCTCTTCCTGGAGGCGATCCGCGAGGACGCCGTTGCCGACCAGGAGATTCGCCAGGCGGCGCTCGCCAACACCATGGAGAACTTCGGCTACGTCTTCCGGAAGGCTTTGGAGGGGCTCTTCATCGACCGCATGGAGCAAAACGAGGACATCACCGCCCGCTTCATGAACGATCGGGAGTTCCAGGACGTCGTCGCCAAACACCTGCTGGAGAAGGTCTACGAGCAGGTCCGTACCGAGCAGGACCGGGAAATGCTCACCACAGGTGAGCCGTTCCAGCGCGTCGAGCCGCAGGAGGAGGAGAAGTACCGCACCTGCGTACCGCTCTATACGCTCAAGGCCGCTGCCGGAGCGTTCGGCGAGGATCAGCAGGTCACGCCGGATGGCTGGGTCGCGCCGCAAGCCTCGCGGCAACTGGGCGAGGGCATGTTCGTCGCGCAGGTCGTGGGCCGCTCGATGGAGCCGCGGATTCCCGACGGCGCCTGGTGCCTCTTTCGCTACCCGGTCACCGGATCGCGCCAGGGCCGCATCGTACTCGTCCAGCACCGATCCATTCAGGACCCCGAGGCCGGCGGCAGCTATACCGTCAAGCGCTACGAGAGCGAGAAGCAGGCCGATGGTGAGTCATGGCGCCACACACTCATCAAGCTACTTCCCGAGAACCCGGAGTTCGAGCCGATCGTTCTGAAGGGGATCCGTGAAGGCGATGTGTCGGTGATCGCCGAACTGGTCGAGGTGCTGCGATGAACATGAGGGCGTACCCCCCGGCGAGCTGAGGTCCCGCAACATCGTGCAGAGCGGCCCAACAACGGCATGCAGCGGACGGCGCTGCGCGCCGCCGCTGATGCTGGCCGTTGGGCCCACCTCTGCCCTCCCGATCGAAGGGTGCCACCTGCCGCCCGAGAATCCGCTCCTCTGCCTAGCCGGCCAAGCGGCGTGCGAGCCACCACCAGGCGCGTAGGGCGCGGTCGAGGAGGCGGGCGGGGGGGGAGTTG
>JALWOP010000282.1 GCA_027083445.1 Planctomycetota bacterium
CTTTTGAACCTTCAGGTGATTCAGGGCATTCATCAATTTCATCGGCTACACCGTCTTTATCGCCATCTGGTGCACAGCCTGTTTCATCAACTTTTGCTCCTTCTGCTGAAGTTGGGCATTTATCTTTGCTATCGACAATACCGTCTTTATCTGTATCGAGTTCACAGCCTTTTTCATCTACCTTTGAACCTTCGGGGGATTCAGGGCACTGATCAATATCATCAGCTACACCATCTTTATCATTGTCTGGTGTACAGCCTGTTTCATCGACTTTTGAGCCTTTAGGTGATGTTGGGCAACTGTCTTTACTATCGACAATGCCATCTTTGTCTGAGTCTTGTTCACAGCCTTTTTCATTAACCTTTGCTCCTTCTGGTGACATTGGGCATTCATCAATATCATCAGCAACGCCATCTTTATCTCTGTCTGGCGTACAGCCTTCTTTGTTAACTTTTACACCTACGGGGGTTGTTGGGCAGTTGTCTTTGCTATCGACTACACCGTCTTTATCTGTGTCAGGCTCACAACCCTTTTCATTAACTTTGGCTCCTTCTGACGTTGTTGGGCATTGATCCTTATCATCAGATACTCCATCTTTATCTGCATCGGGAGTGCAACCTGTGTCATCTACCTTTGTTCCTTCTGGCGTCGTTGGGCATTGGTCTTTGTCATCAGTGATGCCATCTTTATCGTTGTCTAGTGTACAGCCTGTCACATCGACTGTTGTATTTTCTGGTGTTGTTGGGCACTTGTCTTTCTTGTCAACAACACCATCGTTATCACTGTCTGTTGTTACTTCAACTAGGGCTAATTTTGCTTTGTCAGCCTCGGATTTAAGTGACATAAACTTTTGTTTAATGGAGGATATGACAGAATCGGCATTTTTCTTTTCATTGGCTAGATCAGCCATACAAGCGTCAAGCTTAGATGTATCTTCAGGCTTTGATAATGCTTCATCTAATTTCTTTTGTAGCTCGTCTTTTTCACTATTTGCTTTATCCAAAGCGGCTTGCAATTCATCAATCTTAGTTGCTTGAATCTGCATTGTTTTTGAACTTTCCAGCAAAA
>JALWOP010000283.1 GCA_027083445.1 Planctomycetota bacterium
CCCATATCCTGTCCCCGTGCAGCGCCCCTGCCTCCGCCACCCTGCCCTCATCACCGGCGCCGTCGCCCTCGTCCTGCGACTCACCCACGGCTTCCTCAGCCCGTCCCCTCTCCCCGTCCTCGATCAGGCCCGCTTCCTCTCCCAAGCCGCAGCCATCCGCGCAGGCCAGGGAGCCGGCCCGGGCCCCTACGCCACCTCGCCCCTCTATCCCTATTTCATCGCCCTCTTCGGCGAGGGCACCCGCTGGGTGCAGCTCCTCTTGGGAGCGGGGACCGTGGCCCTCGCCGCCCAGATCGCGACCAGCCGCCTGGGCCGCCGAGCCGGGTGGACCGCAGGCCTGCTCCTGGCCGCCTTCGGACCAGCCCTGCACTACGAGGGGCAACTGCTCGTCGCCGGGCCCCTGGCCTTCTTCCTCACCCTGGCCCTCGCCTTCGCCCCGGACGAGCCCGGACCCCGCCCCCAGTTGCGCGGCGCTGCCGCTGGGGTCGCCCTGGCCCTCGCCTCCGCCCTGCGCCCCACGGCTCTGGCCCCGGCGATCGCCCTCCTGGCAGCAACCCTCCTGCGGCGCCAGACCCGCGCAGCGGGGGCCCTGGCCACCGCCCTGGTGCTCGGCATCCTCCCCTTCACCCTGCGCAACGCCGCCGTCGCCGGCGAGCCGATCCTCCTCACCAGCGGTGGAGGCTTCAACCTGTGGGTCGGCAACCACCCAGGAGCCCCCGGTGTCTTCGATGCGCCCCCCGGCTACGACTTCGCCCTCGATCCGGCCGGAATCGAGCTCGCGCGCAGGGAGAGCGGCGAGGAGCTCTCGGCTGCGGAAGCATCCGCCTGGTGGCGCGCCCGCGCCCTCGCGGGCATGAGTCCGGGACTCTTCCTAAGAAAGCTGATCCTCTCCTTCCATCCCGAGGAGATCCCCCAACTGGGTCCCGACGATTTCAGGCCGGCCCGCAGGGACCGTTGGTGGTTGCGCTGGCCGATCGATGCCCGCTGGATCCTGCTCCTCGCCCTGCTCGCTCCCCTGGCCGCCTGGAAACGACACCAAACCCTGCTCGCACCGCTGCTGATGGCCCTGGCTTACGGCGCCACCCTGCTCCTCTTCTTCGTCTCGGGGCGCTTCCGCTTTCCGCTCCTGCCCCTCGCCGCCATCCTCGCAGGTGCAACCCTCCCCTGCCTTCCGCGCAGGCCCCCACTCACCCTCACCGCGACCGTCCTGGCCATCCTTTCCCTCTGGCTCTACCGGCCGACAGGCCCCTACTCCCTCGGGCAGGCCTCCACCCGAGGTGCGCGGGCTCGCGCCCTGGCCCACGAAGGGCACTACCTGGAAGCCGCCGAGACCTTCCGCAGCCTCCTCGAAGCGGACCCCGCCTATGCCCGCGGTGCTCTCGACCTCGCCCGCCTGCTCCTCGGGCCGCTCCTGGGGAGCGATCCAGACTCCAAACGGGCGGCCTGGTCCGAAGCCGCCCAGGTCCTGGAGCGAGCCCTCGAACGTGGTCCGGGCCCTGGCGAGGCCTGGTTCTATCTCGGTGTCGCCCGGCTCAACCTGGGACGGCGTGCCGAGGCCGCCCAGGCCCTCGAACAGGCCCTAATGATGAGCCGCGGCGACGAACCCTGGCTTTCGGAAGCACAAAGGGCTCTCGAAGCCGCAGGCCATTGAGCCGCATGAAGGCCGACTCTGCTGCGGCCCTCCTCCCTGCCGACCTCACCACGGCGTGCCACCCTGGGGCCTAGAATCCCCCCTCCATGAATGCCGACACCATCACCCGCGATCTCGCTTTCGCCCGCTTCGCTGCCCGCCACGCTGGAGAACGCGCCGAGGGCCTGCGCCAGCTCGGCCGTTGGGAGGGCAAGATGCTCGCCGACATCGGCGATCAGGCCTGCGACGGCTACCTGCAAGGCCTGATCGCAGGTCGCTACCCCGACGACGGCATCCTCTCCGAGGAGACGGTCGACTCCGAGGAGCGCCTCTCCAAGGAGCGCGCCTGGATCATCGACCCCCTCGACGGCACCAAGGAGTACAGCCAGCTACGACACGACTGGGCCATCCACGTCGCGCTGACCTGGAAGAACGCGACCGCCATTGCCGCGGTCGGCCTCCCCGCCCAGGGCAAACTCCTCTGGGGCGTTACATTGCCCGGCCACGAGGCCTACGGTCTCGACGGCGGGGACCCGGCGCAGCTCGTCAAAGGCGACAGTCCACAGCCCCAGGTTCCGCGCGTGGCCATCTCCCGCAGCCACACCCCCGAATGGGTCGAACGCTTCGTCGACGGTGTGGGGGGTGTCGCGGTTCCGGCGGGGAGCGTGGGCAACAAGGTCTGCATGCTGCTTTGCGGCGAAGCCGATCTCTACGTCCACAAGGTCGGACTCAAGGAGTGGGACACCTGCGCCCCCGAAACCGTGGCCCGCGCCCTGGGCTGGGAGGTCTGCAAGCTGCGGGGAGAGAGCCATCGGTACAACCAGCCCGACCCCTACAATCATGAACTCGTGATCTGCCGTCCGGCGGTGACCGAGCGCGTACTCACCGTCCTCGCCGATTGCGGAGCCCTCGAAACCTAGCGCCCTCACTCCGCCTCATGCCCCGAGCCCTCCTCCTCCTCCTTTTCCTCCCTCTAGCCTGTGGAGGCCCCCCGCAGTCGGATGGAGCGGTGGTCGAAGGCTATCAGGGTGTTTTCAGTCTGCTACGGCCGGTGCAGGAGAACCAGGTCCGTCGAGCCCCCAAGAAGTATCCGCCCAAGCTGCACCATATGCGTACCGGCGAGGGAGATGCCGCCGACCACGAGTCGCTCCCTTGCATCCAAGTCCGACCGCCAACGACCTTCAGCCTGGAGATCCCTCCTCCTCCCCAAGGAGCCGTACTCGAACTCGCCATAGGAATCCGCCGCAACGGCTACCGGGGCCGGGGTAAGGTCACTTTCCGCGGAACCCTGGCGGGTGCGCCCCTGTTCGAAGAGAGCCTCGACTGCTCCGAAGACCTCCCCCCCGAGGAACAGCGCTGGCATCGGCTCCAGTTCCCCTTGCAGGCTGGGGGAGAACTCGTCCTCAGCGCCGATTATGGAGGCACGCTCAAGAACGCTCCCATCGTCGGCTTCGGACAACTGCGTGTCAGCATGCCCTTTAGGGCTCGACGCCAGCGTGCCTCAAGGGAGAGGCCGAACATCATGTTGGTCGTGATCGACACCCTGCGCGCCGACCGCTTGTCCTGCTATGGCTACCCAAAGAAGACCAGCCCCAACCTCGATCAACTCGCAGAGGAGGGTCTGCTCTTCGAACGAGCCATTTGCAGCTCGTCATGGACCATTCCAGGAACGGCCTCCATCCTGACCGGCCTCACCGCGCCGGAGCACGGCCTGGGAATCGCGGATTCCAACTACCTCTCTGACCGTCTCGAAACTCTCCCACGGCTCTTTGCTCGCGCCGGTTTCGTGACCGCGGGCTTCACCGCCAACCCCTTGATCGACGGAAGCCGCAACTTCGACCAGGGTTTCGAGACCTTCCACAACTGGCCCTGGGCTCAGGCCCCGCGCATGGCCGCCCCAGTCGAGAAGTGGATCGCTTCGGTCGGTGATGATCGCTTCTTCCTCTACCTGCACTTGACCGACCCCCATGCTCCCTACATCGCCTCTCCTGAAGCATTGGCCCGCCAGGGTGTCACGCCACAGGAAGAGTTCGCCAAGGAGCAGCCGACCGCGGTCGTGGTCAGTTGGTACAAGGAGGGAAAGGGCGACCTTGCGCGAGCAAAGCGCGCGGCGGCCTACGGATCAGAAGTCTACAACGCCGAAATCGATCTCTGCGATCACACTCTGGGCCTGATCTTCGACCGGCTCAAGGCCGCTGGGCATGGAGAGGACACGGTCATCTGTGTAACCGCAGATCACGGCGAGGAGTTCCTCGATCACCAGCTAGTCGGCCATTTCAACCAGCTCTACCCCGAAACGAACCACGTCCCCTTGATCCTTTGGGGACCGGGGATTCCCCGGGGCAAGAGGGTCGCCACTCCTGTCGGAAACCGCCGCCTCGCCCCCACTCTGCTCGAGCTCGGTGGGATCTCCGTGCCACGATCCATGGGCCGCGAAACGCTGTTGTCCAATGCAGACCTCCAACACATAGCTGCGGCGGGTGTCTTTGGTGCGGCGGATAAGGGACATTGGGGTTCCTTCGAGACCCGCGAATGGTTCGACCTGGGCCCGATGTACACCATGATCGACGGCCCTTGGCAGCTCATCACCTGCACGGAGTCGGACCCACCCGGTCACGGCTACACCGAACTGTACGATCTGCGCGAGGACCCCCACTGCCATAGCGATCTGGCTGCGGAGAATCCCGAGCGCGTGAAGGCGATGCGTGCAGCGATCGATGCCTGGTTGGAACGTAGCGCCAAGGTACGGCCGTCGCTTTTGCCAACGACCGAAGAGACACGCAACTTGCTGCGCAGCATCGGCTATCTGGGTGAGGACGAGTAATCCCACCGCCCCCGCCTCTCTGTGATTCGCCTCCCCGTCACTTATCGGGGACCTCGAGACCGAGCGTGAATTCCGCCCAGGCAGCCTCGATCTCGTGGTAGTCCACCCCCTCGAAGGCCGCATCTACCGCGGCCTTGCGAGCCTTCGCTCCCGCGGACTGCTTGACCTTGTCCCCGGGATCTTCACCTGCACCCTCGAGCTCGGCCGCATAGACCCGCTTCAGCGTCTCGAAATAGGTGGGCAGGATCTTCGCCCACTCGGGATGCTGCGCGGCAGCGGGCGACTCGTTCAGGAAGTAGATCATCGACCAGCCCTGGGCGTAGGCGTAGTGGGCGATGCCGTAGTACTGCCCTTGGGTGTAGCGCACGATCTCCGACCACGGTGTCGGCTTGCGGTAGTCGCCGTTCAACATGCCCTGGATCGTGCGTACCCGCCACGGGTTGACACCGATGGACTTCAGCTTGCCGCCCCGGATCACCGCGCCTGAGAAATAGTCCCCATAGCCCTCGTTGAACCAGGAGTGGGGCGGCAATTCGCCCGCGGAGTAGTGGATGTACTGGTGGAAAGCCTCGTGGTACAGGACGATGAAGGTGTCCGAATCATCGGGGCGTTGCCCCTTTTCTTGCTTCTCGGCGTCGTAGAGAACGAGCTCCTCCAGGGCGCTGTTCCAGTATCCCGCCGAACGCGGGGCACCGCCGTAGGCCAGGTATTCATCCCGATCCGCACAGATGCGCACCGTGGAGACCGCATCCACCTCCTTGCTGGGGGGGAAGAGTTCCACGTAGGCACCGCGAATCGACTCCAGGTCGCGCAGGACGCGCCGAACGAGCGGTTGATCGGTGGTGTGATAGACGACGATGTAGTGCGGTGTGTCCTCCGCCTTCCAACCCTCGACCATCTCCTGGCGCACGCGGATGCGATAGGGGATGTGGGTCAGCTTGCTCCCCCGATAGAGCCGCGAGAGCTTCTTGGAGTCGAACTGCGAGGCAACCGGGATGTCGACCTTCATCTTGTCGCCCGTCGAGCGCCACAGCTTGGACAGCTCCTCGTAGTCGTCTGCAGCGCAACGCCCAACGAGCAGGAATAGGTATCCGGGAGTGGCCCACTCATAGGCATAACCCCGCAGGGGCGTGGGTTTGTGGACCGTGTTGCCCGTGACTTGCAGCCGGGGTGCTTCGGAGGGGTGCAGGTCGTACTGGGAGGTCTTGAAGCGGCGGTCCTTCTTGCCTTCGCCCGTGCGCACCGCCTTCCAGCCTCGGAAGCTCCTCTGGGAATCCATCCAGGTCTGCAGGGAGTTGACTTCGACCTGCCTGGGCTTGGTCGCATCCTTTCCCTGCTCGCCGGCCTTGGGGTCCTTGACCTTGGGCCCACTGACCGCCGCCTTGCGAGCGATGCGCACGACGTAGAGCTCGGGCCGATAGGCACGCGGCTCCACCTTGCGGCCCCGCTCCTCGGCGCTCTTCTCGCGCATGTAGAGGATCTTCCAAGCCTCCCCGGGCTGGAGGGGAATGATCTCGAAGTCCCGGGGCCGGTAGAAGGTCGGTAGTCCGATCTCTGGAAGGCGCTCCTTCTTGAATTGAGCCGTCGCTGCCTCCGCGAGGAAAAGGCCGATGACGCATACAAGCACGAAGCGCATACCATCATTGGAGCCAACGAACCGACTCCCCGCAAGGAAGGCCCGCCGGAGGGCCACCCGGAGAAGACCAAGACGGTCTCTTCCGACCTAGGAATCCACTGCGAAGGCCTCGAGTTCGGCGAGCGTCTGGACCAGCGCCGCGATCAGAGGCCCCTCCAACCGGGCCTGCAAGGCCTCGACCAAAGCACGTGCCATGGCCAGGGTCTCCTCCGGAGTAGCGGTGAAATGGGCCCAGACCTGCGGGGGATCATCGGCAGCGCGCAAGTCCGCGAGGAGGCTCGAGAGGTTGTGCAACTTGTCGGCCGCCTTGACCTGAAGCGCTGCTGCATCCATGTGAGCCACATGGTCGACCGCCGCCTGCTTGCGCTTCTCCCAGGTGTGTGCCTTCTCCTCGGTCAGATCGGCGACGATCCCGCGCACTCTCGGTCCGAACTCGCTTTCGACGCGATCCAGGGTCCAGTCTTCGCAGTCCTCGACCACGTCATGCAGCAGACCGGCCTGAATCGCCTCCTCCTCGGCCCCCGCGCGCGCCAGGATCAGGGCCACATGCAAGGGATGGGTGATGTAGGGGATGGACCCCCCCTTGCGGGTCTGCCCCGCGTGGGCATCGAGGGCTGCCCGCAGGGCCCGCTCGACGCCCGGGGAGTACACCCGCTCTTCAGATTTCGACGCCAAGAGGCTTCAGCGCGGCGAACCCGAAGATCATCGAGAAGACGACGAACCAGAGCAGGACCGCCATCGGTCCCTCTCCGGGTAGCCAACCGAGTTTGGCCGGCACATAGGCCTCGGTCTGCGTCAGCCCGCCCAGCGAAATGCGCTTGAAGGGCGCCGAGAGGGTCTTCTCCGCCGGCCAGAGGATGGCCATCAGTGGGCTCGCAGTACGCTCCGGCTGGAAGTAGCGCGGGGTTTCGTTACCCGCGTAGAGGGTCTTCACCACCTTCTCGCCGCCGGCTTCGATGGAGAGATCGTAGGCCCCATCGGCGGTGGCCACGAGCTCCTGATAGGCCAGCCCCTCGGCGGGCACGCGCACCAGGGGCGAAAGCGCCTGAACCCCCTCGGGCAGGCTCACCTTCAAATCACTCGCCTCCCGCTTGTGGGCAGCATCCAACTCGATCTTGAGCGTGATGCCTTCCCCAGCCAAGAGGGCCGCGGGCTGTTCGGTGACCGGGACAGGCTTGTAGCCGTAGCGCACGACCATCTGAGCCGCCACCAGCCCGAAGGGGATCATCAGGGGAATGAACGGCCCGAAGTTCAGGGCGACGTACTGCAGGTTGCGTAGGAGCACCTTGACGATCGCCTTCCCCACCAGGGCCAGGTCATCCTGGTAGAGACGGATCTCGATCATGTGCCCCTTGATCTTGTCCTTGGCCGCCTTGATCCCCTTCTGCGAGGAGATGTGCTTGAAGACGACCAGGGCCAAAACGCCGAAGACGCCACTGACGACGATCAACGCAAAGACCTTGCTCACCGCCTCGAGAGGGGTGAGCAGGAGATTGAACAGGGACGTGACTGCGCCGTTGATCGCGTTCATCGACCTAGTGAGAGGAGAGAGGAGGGGCCCGCGGGGCGCTAGCTGATGTAGCCGAGACCGCGCAGCTTCTCGGTGATGTCGTCGTCGCTTTGAGCGTCCTCGAATTGAGCCAGTTCACGCTCCAGGACGTGGTGCACGAACTCCTCGTGGGAAGCGTAGCCCGCTACCTCGGAGATCTTCTTGATACGTTCCAGCAGGTCCTTGTCGACCTTGATCTTGTTGCCGCCGCCAAACATGGGTAACTCCTTTGCGCTGTGCGCCAGTAAAAAGCTGTCTATCTGAGGTCGTCCTCGAGGATCGGTCGTCCGGTCATCTCGGGGTCGGGTTCGATGCCGTAAGTGTGCAGGATCTCCACGGTGACGTCCTCCAGGCGGGGGTCGCCGACCGCGAGTTGGTGATTCGAGAGGATCGTGCCATTGACCACGCTGGGGTCCATCAGGTGGCTCCCGTTGAAGGTACCGCCGGTGTTGTCGGTCAGCACCTCCGGGGTGATACGACCCAGTGAGGACTCGTCCGAGTTCCCGTACCCGCGATTGTAGCCCACCTGAATCTCCGGGGCCTCCGCAACGCGGGCGCCGCTGTAGACCTCCGAGGTGAGCGCCGCGTCGAGCACCACCACCGTGCCGTCCTCGTCCCGGATGGCCTCGAGCTTGGCGGCGATCTCGCGGGCCAGGGCATCCGCGTCGGCCGGATCGACGATGCCCTGGCTCTCGCGTCCCTTCAGGTTGAGATAGAGCCCGTTGAAGCCGATGCCGTAGGCCCGAGTCTTGGACCAGTCCACATCCTCCATGATGGTGACCTTCTTCCAATTGGGGTCTCGGCGCGGCAGTTCCCGGTGGTGACCCTCCTTCAGCACCAGGTAGCCGTTTTCGAGCAGCCAGGTATTGAGCGAGAACTTCCGCCGGTAGGTCGCGAAGCCGTGGTCGCTCATGACGATGATCTCCGTGTCGTCACCGACCCGCTCCCGAATCTTGCCCAGGATGGGGTCCATGCGCAGATAGAGGTCATCGATGACGTCCCGCCAAGTCGAACCCGGCCGGTCCGACCACCAGGAGGAATCCTCGGAAGCGATCGCCTCGTCGTGGAAGGGGTGGTCGGGATCGCTGTGGCGCCACATCATGTGGCAGCACAGGTCGACCGTGGAGTAGTAGAAGAAGAGGAAGCCCCCCTCTTTCTTCTTCATGAAGCGGTCGAGGGCCAGGTCGAGCATCTTGCCGCGCTCGTTGAAGACCAGCCGCGTCTGCGCCATGAACTCCTCGTCGGTCAACATCTCCTTCTTGAGGGCGTTGACGTCCTCGGCCATGCCTTGGGTGTAGTAGAGCCCGATCGCCTCGGCCAGCTTTTCGGCCTCGTCCTCGGGAGCCGAAACCGGAGTGATCGGATCGGTGGGATCGATGTTGACCGGCGAAGCGTAGAGCTCGAGTTCGGGGCTGACCGAGCGCAGGTAGAAGCGCACGATGCCGGCTTGGGATGAGACTCCCATCGGCAGCATGTCGAAGCTGACTTTGACGAAGGCGCTCCACTCCCCGGGCTGGAGCACGATGCTCTGGTCGGCGATATCGACCACCGCGGCGTCGTTCTCCTCGTCGACGTAGATCTCGAAGGGGATCTTGCTGCGGGGATGGGCGAGTACACCGGGGTGACCTTCGACCGGCTGGGGTTCGATGAAGGAGTTGGTCGGCCCCAGGAGTTCCGCCTTGGCGACACCGTTGCGAACCGTGATGGTCTGCACCTTCTCGTCATCGACGGCTCGGGACGGGGGGTCGGTCGAGAAGAGGCTGGGCTCCCCGTAGGCCGAATCCACGGCCGGGGTCATCATCCCGGGGAAAGAAACACCGGTCGCACTCGGCTCGACGGGGAAGTTGATCGGCATGCGCCAGACATCCGCCGGAACACCGTGCTCGCCGAGGATGGTCCAGAAGGCCTTGCCCGAGCGGTTGGAATCCCCACCGTCCTGGGTCGGGAACTCCCACTTACCGGGAAGCCAGACCGATCCGGTGTTGATCTTGGTCACCGTGCCCGGGGCTGGGGCATAGGTCTCGAGATCGCGGTGGATGAAGTCGAAGATGCCGTGGCCTCCCGGACCCCTCCCGACGATGAAACTCGACCATGCCACCGGACTTTGGGGAGGGGTCGAGGTTCCCAGAACATGGATGCCTTTCGACTCCGCGATCAGTTTGGCGAAGTTGGGCATGCGTTCGGGATAGCGCTTGACCACGTCCTCCAGAATGTCGGGATCGAGGCCGTCGATACCCAGGACGACCAGGCGCGGGTAGGGGGTCGTCTCGGCCTCGCCCGAGCGAGCCCGTTCGGCGGCCCCCTCCGCGGGACGTTCGTCGTCGCCGCGGGGAATCGCGGTCACCAGAAAGGCCCCCAAGACGGTCAGGGCGAGATAGGCGGTCCAACGCGGCAACTGCATCAGGCCTTGGCCTCCGTTTCATCCGAGGCGTGCTGGTACTTGGGGAGCAGTTCGGTCGACTTGCGGGTGGCCCGTTCACGGGGACCGAAGAGGGGAGCACCCTGCATGTAGGCGGGAATCTCCACACCGAACAGGTCGAGTGCGGTCGGAGCCAGATCCGCCAGGGTCGGCTCCTCGGTGTTGATCGATCGGCTGCACCAGAAGACTCCCGGCACGAGGCGCGGGTCGACGCAGTGGTCTCCCGACCAGGACTTGGTGTTGTCCGTGAAGACCTCCTTGGAGGCCGCTCCGGTAGCGCAGTCCCACGAGTGCCGATAGCCGCGGTGGTAGCCGATCAGGAGTTCGGGAGCCAGGTCGGCGTAGGGGCCGTCGTGGATCTGCTCGGTCAAGAAGGCCTCGTGGATGACGGGATCGCCGGTCTTGGGATCGCGTAGCTTCTCGAGCTTCTCCTTGATCTCGGCCGCCAGCTCGCGCAGGGGCTCGCCGGGCTCGACGATGCCGTGCTTCTCACGTCCCTTGCGGTTGATGAAGATGCCGGTCAGCCCGAGGGTGAAGGCGCGGGTCTTCTCCCAATCCACGTCCGCGAACCAGTCGCCGCCGACCTCCTTGCCATCCTTCAGGACCAGGTAGCCCTCGTCCCGCAACCACGAGTTCAGGTTCACGCCGCGCCGGAAGTTGCAGAAGCCGTGGTCGCTGATGACCATCAGGATCGTCTCCTCGTCGACGCCGACCTTCTCCTGGATCTCGACCAGGAAGTCGTCCATCTTGCTGTACAAGTCGGGGATGACGTCCTTGAAGCGTTCGGTGTCCTTGCCCTCGTTGGCCGGGTGGTCCGGGTCGAGGTAGCGGTAGAACATGTGGCTGATGCGGTCGGTGGTGTCGAACACGCAGGTGACGAGACCGCGCTTGGTCTTGTCCAAGGCGTCCCAGAGCTGGCGCTTGCGCTCCTCGAAGATGAGCCAGGCTTGCTCCAGGAAGGCCTTCTCGTCGATCACCCGCTCGTTCAGGGCCCAGGTGTCCTCGGCCAATCCCAGCGTCGCGAACTTGCCCAGCATCTTGGCCAGGTAGATCGAATAGACGAAGGGGTGACTGATCGGCATGGCGGGGGACTCGGGGTCGATGTTGATCGGTGTGCAGTAGATCTCGACGTCCGTGTCGTCCCAGGTCTGGATGTAGAGGCGGGCGATGCCGGTCACACCATCGAAGGGCACTTCGAGCCAGGGGGTGTACTCCTGGAACCCGACCTCCACGGACTCCTTACCCACGGTGAAGGTCACGCGCCGGTTGGCGTCGTCGAACTCGGCGCTGAAGGGGCACTTCATCGAGAGCCCGTCCTTACCCGGCGGACCCTTGAGGGCGGACTCGACGCGATTCCCGCGTCGGACGATGCGGAACTGTTGTCCGCCGGTGTGGGCAGCACTCTTTTCCTTGGTCGAGTAGAAGGAGAAGGAGCCTTGAGTTCCCTGCAGGTCCGGGACGCACATCCCGCTCAGCAGGGTGCCGTTCTTGAACTTCTGGGGCGGGAAGGTGATCGGAACGCGCAGGATCGAGGACCAGACGTGGTTCTGCCCAAGCAGCTTCCAGAAGGGCTGGCTCTTCTGACGGATCTTGTAGACGGCGCGCTGGCCGAAGGGGACCTTGGCGAAGCCCAGGTTGAGTGTGCGTGGGACGGTGCGCGTGTCGGTCGACGAGAGCACCGGCATGTAGGAGCAGGGATCCCGGGTCAGGAAGTCGTAGATGTTGTGCCGCGAGGCGTCGACACCGGTGGCGAAGGTCGACCAGGCCACGGGCGAGATCGAGGGCATTGCGGTCCCGAGGGGGTAGAAGCACCCCTGGTCGGCCAGCTTCTTGAAGTTGGGCATGCGGCCCTCCTCCATGAACTTGGCCGCGAGCCCCGGATCGAAGCCGTCGAGTCCGACGATCACCAGGCGCTTGACCTTGGCCTTGGAGCGCTTGGAGCGGGCGAAGAGTTTGATGACGGCCTTGATCGGCCACATCAGGATGATGCCGAATGCGAGGGCGAAGGTGCCGAGCAGGACCAGGAGGGAGCCGGCGGCGGCAAACCCGGCCCCGGGGCCGATGTAGGCCAAGGCAGGACTGCACGTCAGGGCCACCAGGCCCGCACCGAGGGCGAGGCGCTGGAATCGTCGGGAGCTGGACATCGAGGGGATCGGACTGGAGTCGGACGTGCGGATCGGCCTGCTGGGTGCCCCATCCTGAGTCGACCGGAGAACCCAAAGGGCTGGCAAGTATACGCGGGAGCGGGAGGGGTGGTCGGGTACGGATGGGGCGGACTCGAAGTTGGGGAGGATCCCTCGATGGGAGCCGACCCAGACGCCCGCCTGGTCCCAAATGGGTTCTCGGCCCCGCTGCGCCAAGCAGCGGGGCCGAGGCAGGGGTTGGCTGGGCGCGTTGGCCTCTGTGGAGCCCTAGTTCGTGGGGGCCCAGAGCAGCCGAGTGATCTTGAGCCGGCTGTCGTCGTTCACCTGGATCAGGTCCTTGCCGCGCTCGTCGTAGTTGATGTGGGTCCCGTTCGGGGCCAGGAGCCCGACATCCGCGGCCACGATCCCTCCGTTCAGGATCAGCTCTCCGTTGGTCGTCGGCGAGGCCCGATCGGGGACGATGCCGAAGATCGAGTTGTTGCTGTAGACGGTGGCATCGATCTCGATCGGCCCCGGGTCCCTCTGGGCCAGGGTGTCTTGGATCAGCTTCTTCAGCATCTGATCGCTCATCCAGCCGTCGGAGGCCATGATGGACGAGATGACGGCCTTGGGCTGGCCGTTGCCGCCATAGAGGATCGGATCGCCCGGGTCCTGCGGGTTGGCCAGGGTCAGTTTGCTCGTGCTCCACCCCCCCGAGATGAGTGAGTTGGAATGCCACGATTGGCTCCCGCTGTCGTAATACCCGTCCTTGTTGAAGATCGGCACCTTGCCGCTCTCGGAGAAGGAGTAGTAGCGCGGGATGTAGTCCGCACCCTTGTAGTGGGGATTGGGGACCTGCGGTGTCTGCCAGGCCATGATGTCCTTGGTCTTGTTCACCCAAACCGCCGGTCCATCGTTGACCCACTTCCACTTCCAGACCGTCTTCCACCCGTTGAAGACTTTCTTGTAGGTGTTGACCGTCTTCCAGCCGTTGAACTGCTTGACCCATTTCGACGTCGCGTAGGGTCCAGAGCCCGAGGTGACCTTGACCCACTTGTACTTGGCCACCTTCTTGGTTCCGGTCTTGACCTTCTTGTAGGTCTTCTTCTTCTTCTGAACCTTGATCTTCTTCTTCGGCTGCACCTTCTTCTTGTAGGTCTTGGTGCCCACCTTCACGTAGGCCGCCTTGCCGGGCAGGGTGGGCTGGGTCTTCATCCACTCCATGCGGTTGAAGACCGACATCTCTTCGAGGATGAAGCTGAAGCCGCCGTTCGTGCTACCGGTCACGGGCGACCCTGTGCCGAAGGATGGCCGGAAGATGTCCCCGATGCTGATGTTGCCGCCCGAGGCGATCGCGAGGGCGTTCTCTGTCCCGTCGGAGGCAAAGCCGAACTTGCGGGTGCCGTTTTGCTCGTGGTCGACGTACTTGACGTCGTCGAGGACGTAGACGTTGTCGCGCACGTTCAAGGTCCCCAGACCCTTCACGTAGCCACTGATGATCAGGTCCCCATCCACCGCTAGAGGCCCGTTGATGATGATCGGGTTGTCCTTGGTTCCGTGCAGGTAGACGTTGCCTGTGACAGATCCGCTCAAGCTGACTTCATTGCCGGCCTTGAGGTCGGCCAAGCCGGCGTTGCCGTTCACCTTCTGTCCGGGGGGAATGACGGAGATGATCCCTCCCGTAAGCGACCCACGTGCTGCTTTCGCGATGGCTGCGAACTCCGCGTCATCCACGATGCGGTTCCCGACGGCATTGGGGTCGGGCTTCCCTGTCGCGAAATCGAAACCGCCATCATCGGGGAAAGGTGAGGGGAAGGATTCGGGCAAGAGACCATCGACCTGCTCGATTGCCGGGTTCAGGTAGTCGAGGTAGAGGTTCTCGAAGGGAGCGGGGTCGGTGGCACTCGCCGGCGAGAGGTTGGCGCTGATCAGGTCGCCCCAGGCATCCTGTTGCAGCTTGCCCTGGCTATCGAACTGCTTGCTCTTGAGGGACAGGCTGCCCCAGGAACCGAGGGGGTTGCCTTGGATGTCGGTTGCTTGGCCGCCGAGGTAGATCGAGCCGGCTACGTTGGTATGTGGATTCTCTCGCAGGACGAAGCTCTCGATGCTCCCCAGTTTGACCCGCGAGAAACTGCCGTAGAGGTCGGGGTTGTCGTTGTAGACCCTCTGGGCGTTGTCGATCTCGGTGTGGCATAGGATGCAGTTGACGTTGTTGGCCAACATGGCGTACTCGAGGCCGTCCCAGTCGGCTGCCTCGACCTTCCAAGTCGCCCGTACCGTGTCGGTGGTAACGTGATTGTCCTTTCCGGTGTTGGCCCGGCGCCGACTACGGATGCGCGCCACGATTTCCAGCCGGGTGGTGTTGATGTCGTCGATGCGGTTGACGGTCAATGCTTCGATGGCTTGATCGCCGAGAATCACGTTGCCTTTCTCGTCAACGGGCAGTCCGAGTTGCGGGATGAGGTTGGTCGGTTGGGGCGCAGCCGCCTCGGATTGATCGGTGATCTGTCTGCCGTCGAGGTAGGCCTGGAAGTCCCAAATGGTCACCTTCGAGCCGCTCATTTGACGCTGGAAGTCGCTCCAGAGCGACTCGATGGCGAGGGACATGGCGCTCTCTGCAGAACTCTCGACGCTGATCCGGTCCTCCTCCCGGGAGGTCCAGCGCGACGAGTCCACGGATGCGCTGAGTAGACCCAGCACGAGCATCGAGAGGACGCTCACGAAGATGAGGCCGGTGATCATGGCGGATCCCCGGCGGGGGGAGCCTTGGGCGCGAATGTGCATGGTTACGCTGAGTTCCGGAGAGGGGAAGCGACGTTGTGAGGGTCGACCCACCTCACCACCCCGCTTGAAGCAAACCCGAACCTCCAAGCGTGGAGACCCTCTGGGTGCGGACTGGAAAACCTTTCCGGTCCGCCTTCTGGCGCTCGTCTCATGCTGCCGCCGCCTCGGTTCCGATCGGATTGCAGTCGGGGTGTCTATCTGGCCGATGGGTTCTCACCCGACCACTTTCCCATGCAACTGCGACGCTCCTCCTGCCCCACCCGTGCCGGCTTCAGCCTGTTGGAAACGACCATTGGAATCACCGTGGTCATGATCGGGTTGCTAGCCATGACCTCGACATCCTATGTGGCGCACTCGTTGCAGGAAGGTGACAAGGCCCGGCGCCTTGCCAACAACGCCTTGCAGAGGATCATCGAGCAGGTCCAGGCTTCCTCGAGTGCGCTGCGAGATTCCGAGACCGGCTGGGGGAATGCTTTGCAAGCACGCTATGCCCCGGGTGGTATTCCCGGAAACACTTTTCCGGTCCAGGACCTGACCCCTTGGGACGGCCAGGAGACGGTGGGTAGTGTCTGGGTCGTTACGGACGAGACGTTGACGGATGCGGAGCTGGGTGTGCATCTCGGCATGCCGCGTGACCTCAACGGTGATGGGGTGGTGAACAGCAACGACGTCCGGTCGGATGCAACTCTACTGCCCGTGGTAGTCCGGTTGCGCTGGATGAGCCAAGCGGGCCGGAGAGAGATCGTCCACGGCTTCTACGCATTGGGGCTTTGATCATGAAGGGGCGCGGACGCAACGGAACGGCGGCTTTCACGCTGGTTGAGGTCAGTCTCTCCTTGGCGGTCACAGCCATCGTCTTGGGCTCGATGGCGGTCTCGATGCAGCGAGAGGCGAAGGGTTTGGCGGCGATGGCCACGAGCAACTCGATCGAGCGTGGCACGAGTCAGATGCTGGATCGTCTCGGTCATGAGCTCGAGTACGCGGTAGGTGCCAACCCTCAGGCTTTCCTGATGACCAGCCTATCGGCGGGCAACGAGAGCGGCTTCAGCGTGGATGCTTCCAGGGGCTTTCCTGCCTGGGGCATTCTCCTCTTGGACCCGGGTACGCCGGCGGAGGAGCGTATCGCCTATGCGGACCTGGTCCCCAGTCTCCATCGTTTCGAGAACTTGGGCCGTGGGGCCCAGTGCGGTTCTCCCCAGAATCACAGCAAGAACGCGCTGGTCCGTTGGGCCGGTATGGCGTGCCCGATTGACAACCAGCTCAACCCTTCGGCATCGGAGTTTGACGGTGTATCGAAGGGTGCGTTTGCACCGATCTACTTCAGGGGTGACGGAACCGGTTTCTCTTTCCGCGTCCCTACGATGGTGTCCGGCAGTGACGATTACATCCAGAATGGAGAGGTAACCTGGGGTTCTGCGGTCGGCGATGGACCTTCATCCGAGGGTTGGTCGGCATTGGTCTACCAGGCGCAGGCCCAGTTCATCGAGGCCCAGGAGGGTTTCGATCTCGACCGGGACGGTGACTTGGAAGATGTCTACGACCTGGGCCGTATCCGGATGATGTCGTGGAATGCCTACAGCGACTCATCCTCGCACACGGATGTCGCCCTCTGCCCCCCCATTGTGTTGCAGCGTCGTTGTGACTGGGGTGGTGATTTGAACAACGACGGGTTCGACGATCCGATTTTCCTTTGGGATCCGGACACAGGTCGTCTGAGGATCTCGCTTTACGTTCTCCCGGGAAGAATCCACGGTCACGCGGCTCCTCGGCGTGTTGAGACGACCCTATACCTGCGCAATGGAGCGTGGGAGTGACAGCCATGGCCAAGTTCAAGCGTAAGAAGAAGCTCATCAACTCCCGTCTGCAGCTCAAGCTGATCGGGGTCTTCCTTGCCGTCTCGTGTGTCGCCAGTCTTTTCCAGGTGGTGATGCTCAACCGTTCGATGATGAACTTGGCCACGCGTCTCCCGTCGGACGGAGACCTCTTGCTCAGTTTCGTGCCATCGATTCTGATCACGAACGTGCTCCTGACCTTTGCGGTCTTGGCGCCGCTCACCTTCTTGATCGGTCTCTTGGTCACGCACCGAGTCGCGGGCCCGGCGTACAACATGACCCGCTATTGTGAATCGATCGCCCGAGGTGAAACCCCCGGCCCCTGCCGCATCCGCACGGACGACGAGCTCTGGGAGCTCTGCAACGCCCTGAACGCCGCCATCACCCGCC
>JALWOP010000284.1 GCA_027083445.1 Planctomycetota bacterium
AGATCACACCCCCCCCTCTTGTCGAGCCCCCCTACCAGAAAAATCAGAAAAAGTTGGCCAGACCCCGGCCTCCAACCATTCGAGATAGTGGGGTATTTTCAGGCGTGAACGGTTGCCGCTAGCCGAGCTCGGAGTCGTAACCGCCGAAGTCCTCGGTCATGCGGGAGAGCTCGCGCAGGCCCTCGCGGCGCGACTGATCGCGCTGGCGCTTGTAGGCGAGGAGGTCTTCCATGCGCACGCGCCGGTGGGTGCCCGTCTTGCGGTGGGGGATGCGTCCCTCGTCGAGCAGTCGGACGAGGTACTGGCGCGACACGTTGAGGATGTTCGCCGCCTGCTGGGTGGTCAGCTCCTTGCCGACCGGCACTACGGTGATCGCGTCGCCGCGGGCGAGCACCTCGATGACGCGCTCGAGCAGGAGGAAGACCGACTCGGGTAGCTCGGTGACCTCACCCGTGGGGGTGACGAGCTTGTAGGCAGCGGGCTCGTCGGCCTCAGGCCGGACCTGCTCGAGCAGGTGCAGCAGCGCGGCGAGGCGCTCGCGCTGATCCTCGGGCGCTGCGACGGGGTTCATGCGGCGAACGGAGTCTTCGAAGGCGGTGGCTGAGCTGGGCATGGTGGATCCTCGGGCTCTCTACACGTCATAGCGTAGGCGCCAATCGACGCAAACGCAACCCTTCAAGACGACGTAGACGCAACTCCCCTGGGCCCGGGTGATGCGCGCCTCGCGGTAGCGTCTCAGGCTGTGTGAGGGTCCTGGATGACCGCGGCAGGGATCGCAATCCGGTCACGCGGCCCTCAGGGGCTTGCCGGCGTACGTCCAGCGGAAGGGCTTGGCGAGGACAGCGTTGAAGTAGCCGATGAAGGCGAGGAGGCGCTGGCGGAGGTCCTCCAGCGAGGTGAACGACGCCCGCTTGAGTACGCGCCGGGACAGGATACTGAACCAGATTCGACCTGGTTCAACCACGATGCGTGGCGCGGCGTGTAGACGATGCGGATGCGGTGCTCCGGGTCCTCAAGGAACGCCTTGCGGGTGGCCATCGACTTGAGGATGCCGTGTTTGCC
>JALWOP010000285.1 GCA_027083445.1 Planctomycetota bacterium
CCGGGGGGGCGTCCAGGGGCTGGAAACCGTGACGTGCAAGGATCGCGTGGGCCTCGGTCGAGGTGAGAAAACGGGCGAAGCGCAGGGCCGCTTGCCGATGGGGGGCCCGGCGGAGGAGGGCGACCTCGATGCGCCGCGGAGCGGCTTCGAAGAGGGGCACCGCCACCAGGTCGAGTCCGTACTGGCGCGCGGTGGCATCCCAGATGAGGGCCGCGTCGAGCGCTCCCAGGGCCAGGTCGGTTCCGAGCTGGTTGACGGTTGGATGCTCGACGGTACGGGCGGAGGCGATGGGGGCCCAGCGTCCCGCCTCTCCGAGCAGCTCCCGCACGACGAGGCCGACGGCGCAGCGGGGATCTCCGATCCCCAGTCGCAGGCCGGGACGCGAGAGATCGTCGAGCGTCGAGATGTGGAGGGGGTTGCCGGGGGCGACCCCGATCACCGCCCGCAGACTGGCCAGGGGCAGGACCTCCGCCGAAAGGTGCTTGCTACGGGCCAGTTCGACGTAGCTATCGTCGGCGGGGAGGAAGAGATCGCCGTCACCACCGCTCTCCAGGAGAGCGAGCATCGCCCCCGAGCCGCCGAAGCGCGCTTCGATCCGGGTGCCGTAGCGCTCCTCGTAGCTGTGGGCCAACTCCTCGAGAGGAGCCCGCAGGACCGCAGCTCCATACAAGACGACCCTCTCCCCTCCCGCCTCGGCTTGACCGTCGCGCGCCAGGTGGGCCAGGTCGAGGAAGAGCAGCAGTCCGAGCAGGGCGGAGAGCAGGGCCGGGGGAGCGGGGCTCGAGTCCACGGCCGGGAGCTTACCCCATCGGAAGCGGGCGGTCTCGCTGGAGGCCCTCCCGAGCCTCACCCATCCTCGGTGAAGCGCTCGTGGGCCGGATCCTCGAGACCCTTGATCGCCTTGTAGAGAGCACGCAGGGTCTCGACGTCCTGGCCCTCGAGCAGGGCCGCCTCCAGGTCGAGCAGGGCCCGCTCCGTCCGCACCAACTCGAGCCGGTAGTCGGTCAGGAAGCGCTCCCGTTCCCCTTCGGGAATGCTCGCGAGCATGGCGGGCTCTTGGGTCCTGCAGAACAGGATCGCCTTCTCGCAGGTCAGGACCGAGGCCAGGGATGCCTCGCGCGCATCGACCTTGCGCACGCTGCGGCGCAGGGACTTGAGGGCATCCTCCATCGAGTGCATCGCCTCGGCGAGGGGGGTCTCGTCTTCGTGGTCATCGTCGTCCTGTCGCGACGGGAGAACGAAAGCGCACAGGAGGAGGCTGGAGAGTAGGAGTGAGAGGTAGCGTGTGGAGCGCTGCATGACAGGGAGGAGAGAGGGAAGGGGCTAGAAGGCCCGTGTCTGGCTGGGCATGGGGATCGGGTAGCGGCCGTTCTCGTCGGGCAGGGTGGGAGGCTTGGCATCCCAGGCGTAGGCTTCGGGCACCAGCGCCAGCTCGGAATTGAGCGCCTGTTCCCAGGTGACGACCTTGCCCGAATAGGTGGCCATGCGCCCCAGGATGGCGGTCAGGGTGCTGTAGGCGCCGTTGTCGGCCTCGTTGTAGTCCCGGCCCTCGCGCACGGCGCGGAAGAGGTCGTCGTGCTCGACCTGGTAGGGATCGGGATCCTCGCCCTCGAAGTGCCAACGCTCGCCCTTGTCCAGCTCCAGGCGGCCGCCGCCGATATTGCTGGTGCCGAGGGTGCCGTGGGCATATTCGTTCACATGGCTCCAGGTCCCCGGCTGGTGACGGCACTGGGAGAGGAGCTTGGTCCCGTCGGCATAGGTGAACTCGACCATGTGGTGATCGAAGATCTCGCCGTTGTCGATGCCGGTGCGCACCTGTCGGC
Organism: Planctomycetota bacterium; assembly: GCA_027083445.1. GTDB lineage: Bacteria > Planctomycetota > UBA1135 > UBA1135 > JALWOP01. The sequence goes on from JALWOP010000285.1 coordinate 1,824, forward strand.
CCCCCTGGCCCTGGGCGCTTACGGGGTAGGAACCGGCGACCCAGTTGGCCACGTCCAGGTTGTGGATGTGCTGTTCGTTGATGTGGTCACCGCAGAGCCAGTTGAAGTAGTACCAGTTGCGCATCTGGTACTCCATCTCGGTCTGCTCGGGCTTGCGCTTGCGCACCCACACGCCGGCCGAATTCCAATAGGCGCGCAGGAGCTGGATCTTGCCGATGGCTCCCTCCTGGATGCGGCGTACGGTCTCTTGGTACTTGCGGGAGTGGTGGCGCTGCAGGCCCACCCCGACCTTGAGCCCCTGGGCCTTGGCCTTCTCGTTGGCCGCCAGGATGCGTCGAACCCCCGGGCCGTCCACCGCCAGGGGTTTTTCCATGAAGACGTGTTTGCCCTTGGAGACCGCGTACTCGAAGTGAATCGGCCGGAATCCCGGCGGGGTGGTCAGGATGACCAGGTCCGCCGCATCGATCGCATGGCGGTAGGCATCGAAGCCGACGAAGCGTCGCTCCTCGGGGACGTCGATGCGATCGGGGACGTACTGGCGCAGGGTGGCGAGCGCCCCCTCGAGCTGGTCGCTGAAGGCGTCGGCCAGCGCCACGAGGCGCACGTCACCCGCCGTGGAGAGGGCCTGGTGCGTGGCGCCCCGGCCGCGGCCTCCGCAGCCGATCAGGGCGATGCGGATCGGGGCATCGCCAAAGGCTCGCCCAGGTGTGGCCTCCTCCTGCCTCTCCGTAAGTGGGGCGGCGGAGAGGCCACTCGCCAGGAGAGAACCGCCGAGAAGGGTGCTTTGGTGCAGGAGCGTGCGACGGGTCGGATTCATCGTCATCGGGGTAGCGGGCCGGTCAGAGGGGGACGGCGAGGTTCAACGCCCGCCCTGGCGTTGTTTGAGTTGAATGGCACGGATCTCTTCCAGGTCCGCCTCCCAGTAGCGAGCCTGCTCCTCGGGGCTGGGCCGCTTCAGGGGGCGCACGATGCGGAAGCCGAGCCAGGGGGCGTCGGTGTGGTACCAGATGCTTTTCGGCAACTGGGGATCTTGGACCTTCCAGCCCTTGCGGGAGCCCATGCGCGCGGCGCTACGCAACTGATCGGGATCGTGGTCCCAGCCTCCGCCGCGGACGCAGCGCGGGTAGAGGGTCGTGGGGGTGCGCAGGGGGTCGACGGCTCCCTCTTCGGGCAGTTCGGCGTAGGCGTGCTTGTCGAAGGCGTCGAGCACCCACTCGCACACGTTGCCGTGCATGTCGTAGAGACCCCAGGGATTGGGCTTGAGCTGTCCGACCGGGTGATAGCGGTCGTCGGCGTTGTCGAAGTACCAGGCGTACTCGCCCAGCTTCTCCGGGTCGTCTCCGAAGGAGTAGGCGGTCGTCGTCCCCGCACGGCAGGCGTACTCCCACTCCGCCTCGGTCGGTAGGCGGTAGAAGCGGCCGGTCTTCATCGAGAGCCACTTGCAGTACTGCTTGGCGGCGAACTGGGTCATGCAGACCGCCGGGCAGCCATCGAGCCCCATGTTGAAGTCCATCGGCACGTAGGGCGGCGTCGGGCGGCTGACCGCGTCGGCCCAGGGGTCCTGGGGGGCAGGGGCGTCCTCACGGCTCTCCCGCAGTTGCTGATCGACCCGCAGCATGAAGAGGTTGTACTCGTCCCAGGTGACCTCGTACTTGCCCATCCAAAAGGGCGAGATGCGCACCCGGCGCTGGGGGCCCTCCCAGGCCTTGCGCCCCTCCTCGCCGGGGGGACTCCCGATCAGGAACTCACCACCCCGAATCGGCAGCATTTCAAAAGTGACGTCGGTGCCGGCGATCCGTTCCCGGTAGGCGCGCATCTCCGATTCGTTGGAGGCCCGACTCGCGGGGACCTCGAGTGGCGGGGGATTGCCCTTGGGCATGGGAGGGTAGACCCCCTCCGAGGGAGCTCCGTCACCATCCCCATCTCCAGGGCCCCCGCCGCTTCCAGCCCAATGACCCGGGAGTCGAGCGGGAAGGGCCAGGCTGAGGCCGAAGAGGGAGAGGAGCAGGGGGGTGCGCGGAGTGAAAAGCATGTCGGGGGCCGAATGTAGCTCCAAAAGGTTCACGGCGCTCTACCCTTCTCCCATGCCGCGTTACTCGTCCTGTTGGATCCTCCTACTCCTCGTCGGCTGCAACGCCCCGAAGCGCTTCGAGTTCCGGGATCAGGCGATGGGGACGGACTTCCGCATCGTGCTCTACGCCCGCGACGCCGAGCTGGCGGAAGGAGCCGCGGAGGCTGCCTTCGCCCGCATCCACGAGCTCGATGCCAAGCTGACGGACTACGACCCCGGCAGCGAACTCTCGCGCCTCTCCGCATCGACCCACGGGGGGGAGGCGGGGCGGCCCCAGAGGGTCTCCCAGGATCTTTGGCGGGTACTCGTCGCCGCCACGGATGTCTCCCGCGCCAGCGGGGGCGCCTTCGATGTGACGATCGGACCCTGCGTGCGACTCTGGCGCCGCAGTGCGCGGCAGGGCGAGCTGCCCACCCCCGAGCGGCTTTCCGCGGCACGGGCGGCGGTGGGGTGGCGCAGCGTGAGGCTCGGCCCAGACGAAGGGACGGTCACGCTGACCAGGGGGCAGATGCGTCTCGATCTGGGAGGGATCGCCAAGGGCTATGCCCTCGACGAGGCTCTGGCGGTCCTGCGCAGGGCCGGAATCGAGCGCGCCCTGGTCGACGGGGGAGGGGACGTGGCCGCGGGCGCGGCGCCACCCGGTGAAGGCGGGTGGCGGGTGGTGCTCGATCCCGGAGGGGGGCCGGCGGGCGAGGTGCTCC
>JALWOP010000286.1 GCA_027083445.1 Planctomycetota bacterium
GGGCAGGATGGGGTCGGGGTTGTCGGCCAGCTCGGCCGCCTTGGCGATCTCCTCCTCGGTCAGGTCACCGACGCGCTGGGGGCCGTTGTACTGGCCGGAACGCTCGAGATCGAGGGTTCCATCCTCGTTCCAGAAGAACCACGGGCCCATCTGGCGTCCCTCGATCAGGTTGCCGAAGGCCTGGCGTTTGCCGTTCTCATACCACTGCTGGGTGAGGTCGACCAGCACCCCCCCATGCATGAAGACCACGTCCTTGAGGGCACCGCTCGGGTACCACTGTCGCCACTCCCCTTCCTGCTTGCCGTCGATGAACAGCCCCTCCTTCTGGAGCTGGCCGTTCTGGTACCACTCGTGCCAAACCCCGGTCGCCACGCCCTTGTCGACCTGGCCCTCCGAGCGCAATTCGCCCGTGGGATGCCAGGTGCGGATCAGGCCGTTCTTGCTCCCCTCGAGCCAGGTCTCCTCGGACATCTTGGCACCGATCTCGTGGTAACGAACGTCCTTGCCGTGCAGGACCCCGTTCTTGAGATGCGCTTCGCGCTTGAGCTCCCCGGAAGGCCACCACTCGGTGAGGGTCCCCGTCCCCGTCTCGGAGTCGTTTCGTAGCTCACTGCGCCGCTCGCCGGTGGGGTACCAAGCTTCGAGGGACTTGATCTGCCCCTCGGCCTGGAAGACCGTACGTTCGAGCAGCGTCTCGCCATCCTCCCCATAGGTCTCCCAGGTGCCGGTCCGTAAACCGGCCTGGTACTGCCCCTTGATGTGCAGTTTGCCCCCGGGGTACCACTCCAGGTACGGCCCATCCTCCTTCCCGTCGACGAAGTGGGTTTGGCTCAGGCGCTCCCCGCTCTGGGGATCGAAGGTCTCCCACTCCCCTACCTTGCGGCCGTCCTCGTACTGCCCGCGGACGGTCTGAATGCCCTCCTCGGACCACTCGGCATGGGGACCGTGGAGCTTGCCCCACTGGGTCGCGGTCTCGGACTTCTTGAGGGTCTTGGCGCTATCCCAGTATTCGACCCGGGGCGGTGTGTTGGAGGCGGTATCGGTGGATCCCCCCC
>JALWOP010000287.1 GCA_027083445.1 Planctomycetota bacterium
CAGTATAGCGGTAGGTATAGCAGAAGATGCTAATGCCAATAATGCAACCACAGCCTTTCGCTGGAGTGAAGCCACTGGTATGCAAAGCTTGGGGATGCTTAATGGCGGAAACTATTCTTGGGCTAATCATGTCAATGCTGATGGCAGTGTGGTCGTAGGATGGGCACGCGATGCCAATAATGCAGAGAGAGCCTTTCGTTGGACTGATGCCACTGGCATGCAAAGCTTAGGGGTACTCAATGGTGGTGATCTTTCTGTTGCTTATGCTGTCAATGCCAACGGTGGTGTGGTGGTGGGAGTTGCTAGAGATGGCAGTGATGGAAATGCAGCTAGAGCCTTTCGCTGGACTGATGCCACAGGCATGCAAAGCTTAAGAGTACTCAATGGTGGTAGCTCTTCTAGTGCCAATGGTGTCAATGCCGATGGCAGTGTGGTGGTGGGAATGACTAGAGATGGTAATGCTAATGATGAAGGCAGAGCCTTTCGCTGGACTAACAACACTGGAATGCAAAGTCTTGGCGTGCTGAATAGTGGTAACTATTCTGACGCTCGGGGTGTCAATGCCGATGGCAGTGTCGTGGTGGGGTGGGCTGGAGATGGTAATGCTAATAATGCATACAGAGCTTTTCGCTGGACAGAAGCCACAGGTATACAAAGCCTTGGAGTAGTTAATGGCGGCAGTTATTCTTATGCTACTGCTGTCAACGCTGATGGTAGTGTAGTGGTAGGAAGGACTAGAGATGGTGATGCTAATAATGCAAATAGAGCTTTTCGCTGGACAGAAGCCACAGGTATGCAAACAATAGAACAATGGTTAAGCGATAATGGTATTACTATCGGTGATAGTTTACATACAAGCAAGGCTAATGGCATTAATGATGATGGCAATGTCGTTGTTGGAGGGCTTGATAATGATCGCTTTTTTATTGCCCGCGTTGGCTCTATTGGCACTGGCTTAACCACCCTAGATGATGCTAACAAAAGCCTAGCATCGACTCTTGATGTTACCGCTCCTGCACTACGATCTGCTGACTTATTAATCAATGGTGCTCATT
>JALWOP010000288.1 GCA_027083445.1 Planctomycetota bacterium
CCCATGTCCGATCACCAATTCGGCGACCTGACCCTCATCGCGGGCAACGCCCACCCGACCCTAGCCCAGGACATCGCCAAGAACCTGGGGTTGCCCCTGGCCAACGCCCATGTCGGCCGTTTTCCCGATGGGGAGGTCGACATCAAGATCAATGAGGACATCCGCGGTCGGGACGTGTTCGTGCTCCAGCCGACCTGCCCTCCCGTGGACGAGAACTGGATCGAGCTTCTGCTCCTGCTCGACACCCTGCGCCGCTCGAGCGCCGGCCGGATCACGGCGGTCATGCCCTACTTCGGCTATGCCCGCAAGGACCGCAAGGACGAGGGTCGCGTGCCGATCAGCGCCAAGGTGGTGGCGAATACCCTGCGGGTCTCCGGTGCCGACCGGGTCGTGACCCTCGACATGCACGCGCCCCAGATCCAGGGTTTCTTCGACTTCCCGGTCGACCACCTCTATGCCCGTCCGGTCCTGCTCGAGGCGGTGCGTGAACGCGAGATCGAGGATCCGGTGGTCGTGACCCCCGACGTGGGCGGGACCAAGATGGCGCGGGCCTACGCCAAGCGCATCAACGCGGACCTGGCGATCGTCGACAAACGCCGCATCTCCGGGTCGGAGACGACCATCGAGCACGTCATCGGCGACGTGGAGGGCCGCAACTGCGTCATCGTCGACGACATGATCTCGACCGGCGGCTCGATCTCCCAGGCGGCGGCCACCCTGCGCAAGCACGGCGCCAAGATGATCGTCATCGCCGTCTCCCACGGGGTTTTCTGCGGCGATGCGGTCAAGAACCTGGATGCGGCTCCCCTCGATGCGTTGCTCGTCACCGACACGATCCCCCTGGGGGAGGTCTCCCCGAGGAAACTCGAGGTGGTCTCGGTCGCTCCCCTGATCGCCAAGGCCATCCACGGCATCCACCGCTGCGAGTCGGTCAGCTCCCTCTTCGAGTGAGTTGCCGGATCGCATGGGTCGATGGGATGGGCCGGCCAGCGGGGAAGCGCTCTGCTGGGGGCTCCTTCTCGGGGGCCCCTGGCCCCAGGCGGAGCTGACGGG
>JALWOP010000289.1 GCA_027083445.1 Planctomycetota bacterium
GGTCAGGCATGCTCGTTGTGGGGGGGGGAAGACGATCCCTTCCTAGCTGAAGCCCGATGTTGCAGCACCTCGTCCCGTCAGGCGGCCCCAGGAGGCCACTGTCGGCGCCACTGGCGGCACCGCTGACACTCGGCGACCAGTAAAGGTCGCCTGCGCGCCATCGTCACCACCAGTGGCGTCCTGGGACTCGCCTGAACGTCCGCTCTTCGGGGCCCAAGCGGGCCCCTACGCGCGGACTCGGAACGATCCAATGCAACATCGGGCTTGAAGCTTGAACCGTCCGGGGCGCGGGGTATCTAATCACCTACGGGCGCCCGTGGAAAGTCACGGGTGCCACCCACCGCCCACCCCAGACCTTTCCGCGAGCGCCGCTCGTGGAGAGCCCCGGACCCTCCGCGCGGGTCCCACCGCCATGGACAGCAAGCAAAGTCCCCTCTACCGACAGCTCGCCCACCTCAAGGTGGTCTCGCGCCTGCTCGGTCACGAACTCCACTCCCAGGGAGGCTCCAAGTCGATCACCCTCTCCCGGGAGCAGGTCGCCGAGATCCAGACCACCCTCGACCTCTTCATCGAGGAGGCCAGTCGCCGGCAGGGTGCCCCCTCCTACGGCGGCGGGGGTCTTGGCCGGGACGGGGGTGTCCTACCCACCGCGGGGGAGACCCACATCGTCCCCACCCGCAACTAGGTCCCGCGCCCATGGGGGGCACCACCTTGGATGGGGAGCAGGGTCGGGACCGAAACCTGGAGTCCGGCGGCGGGCGCAGGGGGGGCGCTTCCCGAGCCGGGCGTGTGCCGGCCTGGTTGCCCCTCGGGGTGTTGCTGGCGGGTATCGCCGCCCTCGTGCTGCGCCTCGACCGAGAGGCCCGCGCCCGCGGGGTGGCTCGAATCGATGTGACGCGCTATCGGCTCCACAGTCCCGATCGCTGGACCCTGCCGGTTTGGAACTCGCGCCTGGAACGGGTGCTCCTGGCGGTCGACACGATCGATGCCGAGGATCGTGGTGCGATCGACGAGCTGGCCCAGCGCATCGGCGCCCTCTCCTTCGTAGCGGAGGTGGGGGAGCCGCAGGTGCGCTGGCCCGACGGCCTCGACCTGCCCCTGCGCCTGCGCCAACCGATCGCCTGCGTTCGCGTGGGGGGAGCCTACCTGCCGGTGGCCGACGACGGGATGGTGCTCGCGGGCTACTCCCATGCTCCCCACCGCGCCTTCGGGGGCTATCTGCCCGTGATCCTGCCCGAATCCCAGGGAGAAGGAGATGGGGCCCTCCCCGTTCCGGGAGATCTTCTCGATCGACCCAGTGAGCAGCGTGCCCTGGCGGTGGCCCGTTCCATGTGGGCCTTCCTGGACAAGGCCGATCGAGAGCGCATCGGTCGCATCCTGATCGATGCCCGCTCCCCCCGGGCGTGGGATGGCTTGCCGGGGGGGGTGGTGATCGATCTGGAAGGTGCGCGACGCATCCACTTCGGCCGCTCGCCCCTGGCGGACGCTCCAGGCGAGTTGCCCCTGGAGCGCAAGTGGGCCCACGTTCACGAAGCGCTCATCCGTTGGGAGGCGGGGGAGGACTTCGCGGCGGTGGACGTGCGCTGGGACCAAGCCGACTGGCTCAGCGCTCCCGGGGAGGGACGCTGACCGTGGTGGCGGCTTGGCTCGCCTCCCTCGCCCTGCTGCTCTCCGGACGCTTGGGGGTGCCGCAGCCGTCCGGCTCCTTCCCCTCGACCGTGCTCCTACCCTGGCTCGCCCTCGCGGCCTTACCCCCCTTGCAGCGGCGGGGAGGGGAAGATGTTCGTTCTCCGGGGGTCCGCCTCGCCCTGGGGGCGGCGCTGCCGGTGCTCATGCTCGCCCTCTCCCTCGAGCTACGCAGGGGCATCCCGGCGGGAGAGGTGTGCGCCGAACTCACCCTGGGCCTGGCCTTCTTCGCCGGACTGATGCGCTGGCGTGCACGGGCGAGGGGGGGGCTGCTCCTCGCGGGCCTGCTCCTCGTCCTGGTCGTTCCCCTCTTCACGGCGGTCATCGCCTGGGGGGGGAGCAGCGCTCCCCCGGCCCTGGAGCTCCTGGCCCGCGCGAGTCCCCTGGATTGGGCCTACCGCAGGGCGAGCTCCGCCTCCGCTGGAGTCCGCCCGGCTGACCTCTGCCCCCTTGCCTTGGTACTCGTGCTCGCTCTGGCCCCGAGGAGCGCTCGATGATCGCCATGCTCTGGGCCCCGCTCTGGGCCGTACTCCTGGCGGTCGGCAGCGGCTCCATCCCGCGGGCCGAGATCCTGCTGCGCGGACCCACCCAGGGTGCGACCCTCGACTGCGGGCGCTTTGGAACGACCCGGGTCGAACTCGACCTGGCGCGGGGTGAAGAGCGGCGTTTGATCGTTCCCCTGGCGCACCGTCCCCTGGACGACGCGCCGCCGGAGATCGCAGGCGGGGCGCTTTTCCTGGGCTACCGTGAGCCCTCCCCGCGACCCGCGCGGCCGGTGGGAACCCTCCTGCCTCCCGTGGGCGCGGAACCGCCGCGGGCCGACCCCCTCGCCCTGGTCCTGGTCCTGGTGGGGGCGCTGCTCGTCCTCGCCTGTCGGCGTCGGCCCGGCTGGGCCCTGGCCTGGGGGCTTTGCCTGGGGGGCGCCGTCGCCCTGGTTCAGGGACGGGGGGGGCCTGCCCCTCCCCAGTCCGCTCGGCTCCTCGAGGGGGAGCTGTGGGAGGAGGATGGCGGCACGCTTTGGGAGCTGGTCGAGGGGGCGGCAGGGGAGCTGGCCTGCGATCCGGCAGGGGATCTGGAAATCGAGGTGCGCCCCGCCTCGGCGCCGATCGACTTCCGGGGGCGCTTCGAGGGGGCGCGGGCCGAGCCGCGCTGGACGGTTCGGAGCGGGATCCGCGGGGCTGCGCTCTGGCGGCGGGCGCCCTTGGATGTGGGCAGCCGGCGGCTGGCCGCGGAGGCCAACCTGTGGGGGGATCTCGCCGCGGTCTGGGTGCGGGGAGAGGGTGGCGTGTGGCGTGCGCGGGGAAGCTGGCCCCTGGGCGATCCCCTGCCGCAGGCCCGGGAGGGCGCCTCGCCCCCCGGCTGGCTCATCGCCGGGCTTCCGATGGGTCGCGGGGCCCTGGTGGCGCGGTTGGACCCCGCCGCTTGGGGTGGTCCCCCCTCCCCCGGGACGGGGGCTACGCCGGCGAGGGTCTGGTTGCGCCTCGTCGGCTTCGAGTCGAAGGGGGAGCGATGAGGTGCTTCCGGGCGCTCGGCGGAGATTCCGTGCTCCAGCGAGGTTGACCGGAGCGGGGCTGCTCTTTAGCCTCTCGGGCTCGATTTCCGTCAGGAGACCCCCCGATGACCACCACCCACGTCCGCAGCGTCGACATGGAGGAGCGTTGGTTCCTCTACGATGCCCGCGAGCACAATCTCGGTCGCATGGCCGCCCAGATCGCGCGCCAACTCATGGGCAAGGACCGCCCGACCTACACGCCGAGCGAGGCCGGTGGGACCCACGTGGTCGTCATCCACGGCGCCTCCCCGCGTCTGACGGGGACCAAGGCCCAGACCAAGCTCTACAAGCACTACACCGGCTACCCGGGCGGGCTGCGTGAGGTGCCGCTGGCGCGGGTGGCCGAGAGCCGTCCGCGGGACATCGTCACCCTGGCGGTGCGCCGTATGCTCCCCAAGAACCGCTTGGGTCGCAATCTCCTGCGTCGCCTGAAGGTCTATCCCGGCGACGAACACCCCCACGCTGCTCAACAGCCCGTCAAGGTCGAGAACAACTGATGGTCGTCAACAATCCCTGGACCTGGGGGCTCGGTCGCCGCAAGAAGGCCGTCGCCCGCGTGCGTATCAAGCCCGGCTCGGGCGGCTTCATCATCAATGGCCGCCCGATGGAGGAGTACTTCCCGACGACCCAGTCCGCCCGCGCGGCCGGAGCGCCCCTCGAAGCGACCGAGAGCGGCCCCAACTACGACATCTTCGCCAACGTGCGCGGCGGGGGCATCACCGGCCAATCGGAGGCGGTCAGCCTCGGGATCGCACGGGCGCTGAAGACGATCAACCCGGCGACCTTCGAGGTCCTGCGCGAGCAGGGCCTGCTCACCCGTGACGCCCGGGCCAAGGAGCGCAAGAAGTACGGTCGCCGCGGTGCACGCCGGGGCTTCCAGTTCTCCAAGCGCTGATCCGCGCTGCGCTTTCCGGACCCCCTCGATCGGAGTCCTCTCCCTCCGGGCCCCCCAGCAGAGGACTCTCCGCGAGCCACGCTCCGCAAGTGGGATCACAGCCGCCCTGGAGCCGCTTTCCGCGCCCTCCAGGGAGACGTTCACCCCTTTGATCCCCGGGATCCTAGAATCCCGGGGATCAATTCATTACAGCAAGGGAGCCCAGCGAGGTTTCTCCAGTCATGGCAGGCCACTCACACTCCGCCAACATCAAGCACCGCAAGAACGCGGTCGATGCCAAGAAGGCCAAGATCTTCAGCAAGGCGGCCCGCAACATCATCTCCGCCGCCCGTCAGGGCGGTCCGGACATCGAGACCAACCTGAAGCTCAAGTACGCGGTCGAGAAGGCCAAGGCCGCGAACATGCCCAAGGACAACATCGAGCGCGCGATCAAGAAGGGCGCCGGTGACAAGGGTGGGGATGACTTCGAGGAGCTGATCTACGAGGGCTACGCCCCGGGCGGCGTGGCGCTCCTGATCACCTGCCTGACCGACAACAGAAACCGGACCGCTCCCGAGGTGAAGTACACCCTCGAACACGGTGGTGGAAACCTGGGGGCCAGCGGCTCGGTCTCCTTCATGTTCGACTTCCGCTCGATCTTCGTGGTCGAGATGGGAGATCGGGACGAGGACAGCCTGATGGAGTGCGCCCTGGAAGCGGGGGCCGACGATGTGCTCGTCGAGGGAGACGTGGCCACGATCTACGGGGATCCGGCCCAGTTCCTGACCCTCAAGGAGGGGTTGGAAAGGGCCCAGCTCTCCCTGCTCTCCGCGGAGACCGGCTACGTGCCGCAGAACACGGTCCAGGTCGAGAGCAAGGATGACGCCCGCCGCATCCTCAAGCTGATCGACACCCTGGAGGACAACGACGACGTCCAGAACGTCTTCGCCAACTACGAGATGCCCGACGAATGGCTCGAGGAGCTCTCGAGCTGAGAACGACCGGCAGATGCCAAGTAGCGATACCAAGTAGCACTGCGATACCAAGTAGCACAGGCCCCGCAGCTCTGAAGACGATGGGAGACGGTTTGCGCACGATTCGAGTTCTGACCCACGACGACGCCCTGCTCGCGAGCGTGCGCAGTGCCGCTTCGGATCTAGCCGGTTGGGAGGTGGAACGGGTCGAAGAGGGGCGAGAGCTGCTCGATCGGCCGCCCATGCTGGGTGACCTCTTGCTCATCGACGGCTGGTCGCGGGGCGAAAACGTCTACGAGTTCTGCCGCCGGCTCGCCGGGCGCAGCAAGTGCCGCACCTTCCTGGTGGTCGAGCAGGGCAACGAACTCGCCGAACCGATCGCCCGTTTTTGCGGGGCGACCGGGACGGTCGCGCGGCCCCTGACCCGCAGCAGCCTGGCCGCCCTGATCGAAGGTCACCCCGGACCGATGGCCCCCCTGCCGAGCGAAGGGCGAGGGGAGGGACGGGTCGAGCCCCCCGAGGCACTCCTGGTGGATCTCACCACCGGCGCCCCCGACCGCGAGTTGATTCGCGCACTGATCGACCCTGCCACGGGCCTGTTCAACTACGCCTTTCTGAACTACAAGCTCGACGAGGAGTTCAAACGGGCGCGGCGTTTCGAGCAGCCCCTGGCCTGTGTCATGCTCGGTTTCGAGGGGCAGGCCGATGACGCCGTGCTGCGCGAGCTGGCGGGCATCTTCCTCGCCTCGTCCCGGGATACCGACATCCTGGGTCGTTTCGACGAGAACTCCTTCCTGTTCCTTCTGCCCAACACGGGACCCGACGGGGCGGAGGTCATGGCCCAGCGGGTGGGGGAGCTGGCCCAGGAGCGCGGACTCCAGGACCTGGTCGGTGACCCCCTGTGCATCAGTGTGGGCATCAGCCACTGCGCAGCGGTGGGCGAGCGCAAGGAGTCCCTCTACCACGCCGCCCGGGAGGCCTTCCTCGCCGCCCGTGCGGATGGTGGTGGCGTGGTCGTCGCCTAGCCGGGGGAGGACCGGAAGGGGAAAATCTCCCCCCGTGCGCTCCGCAGAGGGGGGCGTGGGGCAGAGTGGAGGTACGGCCCCAGGCTGAATCTCCCGTGCTTGCCTTCGTCCATCGTCTTCGGCGCCTCCTTGGAGCGCGGCGCGCCCTGTTCGAGGGGGCCCCCGAGCGGGCCCTCGAGAGGCTGCGTGACCCGGCGCTGGCCCTCTCCGCCCCGGCGCGGCGCCTGCGGCTGCGGGCGCTGGAGCTTCTCTATCGAGCCGCCGCCGAGAAGGCCGCCCTGGGGCGCGACGACTCCCTGGCGCGCATCCTCGCCTTTGCCGCGGCCGAGGATCCAAGGCGGGCCGCCGCCTGGCGCAGCCACCTGGGAGCCGGACCGCGGGAAGTCGGCCCTTCCCGACCGGCTCCCGCGGCCCGGGAGGCGGGTGGCTTCGCCTCCGAGGCCAGACTCGCCTCGGTGGGGGGCGAGCCCCTGGGGGGAGGGCGTCCGGGGCCCGGCCCGATCCGGCGCCTGCCCAGCCCGAGCGGTTTCCCCCTGCGCTTCCACCTGGCGGTGGACGAGGGGGGCGAGTTCCTCGTCCTCTCGGGCTCCCAGGTCACCTTCGGCCACGCCCGCGGCGCAGCCGACGTGCCCCTGCTCGCCGACCTGGAGGCGCGCCATGCCCGCCTGCTCTTCGGCGAATCCTTCCACGGGGGCGCGAGTTGGCGGCTCGAACCGCTGGAGGGGCGCGGGGTGCGCGTCGATGGCCGGCCGGTCGAGGAATCGGTCGAACTCGCCTCCGGGGCGCGCATCGACCTCTCGGATCGGGTCGCCTGGCGCTTCGATCTCCCCGACCCCTCCTCGGCCTCGGCGCGCATCGAGCTACTGGGAGGCATCGAGGCCCTGGGGGCGCCGCATCTGTTGCTCCTGGCACCCGGCGCAGCCGGCCGTTTGCGGATCGCCTCTCCGCCCCGGCGCCACCTCCAGATCCCGGGCATCGAGGAGGAGATCCTCCTCTCCCTGGAGCCCCTCTCCGATCCCCGAGAGCTCGCCATCGAGTGCGCGGGGGGCGTGCGCCTGACCGGGGGTGGAGATGCGCACACCAGCCTGCGTCTGCCCTGCCCCCCCGACCGTCGCCTCGACGTGATCGTCGGAGCCCGGCCTTCCCAGGTGGTGCCCTTCTGCCTCTCGATCGCGCCTGTCCTCCCGGAGGGGCGCGGCCCTACAATGCCCGAGGAGTTTGCCTGATGGGACCGGTGTGATGGATTGGGAAGCCTTCTACAACAACTTCCGCTCACCGGACTTCATCCCCGGTTATGAGATTCAAAACCGGCTCGGCGGCGGTGCTTTCGGGGATGTCTACAAGGCTCGCAAGCGCTCGATCGGCAAGGCCTACGCGATCAAGTTCCTCAAGGTCGAGGATGAGAGCCAGCGGGAAGCGGTCGAGCGTGAGCTCGATCAGGTGCGCCACTTCGCCGCGATCGATCACCCCAACCTGGTGACGATCGAGGACCTGGGCACGGTGATGGATGTGCCCTACCTGATCATGGGTTACGCGGGTGAGGACACCCTTGCCCGCCGTCTCAAGCAGGGCCCCCTCGATCGAGAGAGTGCCCTGCTCTACTTCGTGCAGGTCTGCCGGGGTGTCCTCGCCCTGCACGACCGGCGTCTGGTGCACTTCGACCTCAAGCCCTCGAACGTCTTCCTCAAGGGAGAGGTCGCCCGGGTCGGCGACTACGGCCTCTCCAAGCTCCTGGTCGACGGGCGCATGACCCTCTCCTTCGGCAGGGGCACACCCCAATACATGGCTCCCGAGATGCTGCGTTCGCGTGCCGACCACCGCGCGGACATCTACTCCTTGGGAGTGATCCTCTTCGAGAGCCTCGCGGGTCGTCTGCCCTTCGAGCCGGCACCGGAGGGGGGGCTGGTTCTGCGCGAAGAGGATCGGCCCCCCGAGTTCGACCCCACCTTTCCGGCTGTCCTGCGGCCGGCGGTCGAGCGTTGCCTGCGGCTCGATCCGAAGGATCGCTACGCCGACGTTGGAGAGCTTCTCACGGCGCTGGGGCAGTCGGCCCGCCAGGGGGATTCGGTGCGCCTCGAGCTGGGAGAACTTCCCGCCCCTGCAGCGACCCAGGCGCGCTCGGGGGCGAACGCCGCGACCGCGGAGCCGGCAGGCGTTTCCCCCGAGGGGGCGGGTTCCTCCTCCCGCCCGACCCCCAGACCCTCCTCGGAGCTGCGCCGTACCGCCTCGCACCTGGCCCGCGGAGCGGCCCTCGTCGCCCGCGGCGTTTGGGACGGACTGCGGTCGGGCCAGGAGGGCGAAGAGCCGCCGCCTCCGCCGCCCCCTCCGGTCGACGGGCAGCTCTCACCGCGCGCCACGGCCCTGCGCAGGGAACTCGCCGCGGCGCGACGGGCGGATCCGGCGACCCCGCCAGTGACTGCGGGGGAAGGCACAGTGGCCACTGCGGTGGCGAGCGCAGCTCCCTCTGGGGAGATGCGGCCCGGGCCGGTCCCGGTGCCCCCGCGGGTCGAGGGGGGGCTGCTCGGGACGACCGTGCAGACCCTCGTCGTGGGCATCGAGGTGCTCCTGGCCCTGGTGCGAGGCCTATTCCACGGTCTGGTGAGTGCCTTTCGAGGGCTGGTCCAGGGCCTGCTCGGTGGGACCGGGGGCCTGGTCCGCCGCCTGGTGGGCTGGGCCGGTTTCTTGCTCCTGATGGCGACTCTGGGCTTTGTGGTCATGCTGGTGGGCATGGCTTTCGTTCAGGCGACGGGGATCGGTACATGAGGTGGCTGGCGGCATGAGTGAGTGGAGTCCGGACATCGATCGGCTGCGCGCCTTCGACGACGGGGAGTGGCTGGCGGTCGAGCGCGAATACGCCGGTCGCTTGCTCGCCTACGTCGCCCGCCGCGTACCGGATGTCCAGGCCCGCGAGGACGTGGTCCAGGAGGTCTTCCTCGGTGCCGTGCGCGGTATCGGCTCCTTCGACGACTCCTACACCTTCGAGCAGTACCTGTTCGGTATCTGTCGCAACCGAACCATCGATCACTTGAGAAGGCGTCAGGCTCTGGCCCCGGGAGGTGCGGACGATGGGGAGGGACCGGACCTTTTCGACGATCTGGCCGGTGAGACGGAGACCCCTTCGCGCATCGTGCGCAGGGATGACCTTTGGGGCAGGGGAAGTGAGCTTTTGACGGAGATCCTGCGCGCCTGGGTGCAGGAAACTTGGGAGGCGGGGGAGCTGCGTCGCCTGATGGTGATCGAGGCTCTCTTTTCGGGGGGCTGGCGTAACCGTGACACCTGGCAGCGTTTTGGTCTGAGGGATGAGACCGCCGTGGCGGGAATCAAGTTCCGCGCCCTCAAGCGCCTGCGCGAATTGGCCGCGGCTCGGGACCCGGGGGGACACCTCGTCCAGGCCCTCTCCCAGGAAGCCGCGGGTGGTCAGGCGCCGATCGACGTCGCCCGTGCCTGGCGTGAGAACCGGGTCTCCTGTCCCGCGCGCCACTGGCTCGCCCGGTTGCGTGCGGGGACCCTCGACGAGGGGCCGGCGGAATTCATCCGTTTCCACCTCGAGGAGATGAAGTGTCCCTGGTGTCTCGCCAACCAGGATGACCTGGAACGCTCCGAGGATTCCCTCGATCCCCTGCTCGAGAAGGTGCGTGCCTCGACCGCCCGCTACCTTCGCTCCCGCACCCTCTGACCGCTCCGTTCCCGCGCCGGGCCCCCTGAGCAACTCCGCCAATACCTCTTCCCGCGTGCCACGCGGCATAACGGAAACCCCGGCTCAACTGGCGCCGCTTGGTGACCCACCTCTCTCTTCAGCTTGGGTAGTAACGGTTCGATTCGCGTCCACTGCTCGTCGGTGAGTATCTTGCTCCGAGGCATGGTCGGTACCTCCCATGCCTATCTGTTCGGCGCGTCTGTGAAGTGGCAGGACCACAAACTACCCTTATGAAACCGCTTCTAGGCAACCAAGGCCTAGTTGGGCGAGGCCAATGGCCGTGTGCAACTCTTCGATCAGCGCGGCTTCACGTGCCGTTTTGTTCATTGCGCTTGGTCTATTCCTGAGTAGATAGTCCAGTGCCTGGCGTGCCGAACGCATTGGCGATCAGCGGTCGGCCGAAGGTCGATCCGCTGCATCGGCTTGTTGGGCAGCGCGATCACGGAGACGCTCCAGGAACGGATCATTCAACTCCTGCGTGGCCAGCCACTTCAACTCTTCCTCCAACGTCATACCTTCGATCTCCTCAGAGATTTTGTCTCGAGCCGACCGCATCATCGCGACTGCGTCGAACTGCTTCTCGGTCTTATTCTCGGTCTTACTCATCTGAAAATACCTCGCGCGGCGTCCGGATCTCGATCATTGGGTAGCCCTTGCGCAGATTCACCGAATTGTACCCATGAATCCGCTGCAGGTTGACGATGTGCTTGAAGTTCCAGCTCACCAAGACGTCAGCGCGGCCAACCGTTGCCAAGGCAATGTGTTGCGCGTCGGCCCGCATCTTGGCCGGGAGGACGTCCGCCGCTATGTAGGCCTCTGCGAGTTCCATGGACTCGGTATCAAGCTGGAGTGTCTCGATATGCGCCTCCGGCACGGCGGCAAGTCGCTGACGAACCTTCTCCGGAGCCCCAGCCAGCTCCTGCACTGTGAGACCGGACAGCACCAGGACGAATTCGCCTCTGACGAACCCCTCCATGAGCCGGATGGAATGCTCGGCAAACTCATCGTCCTCGCAGCCGCCGAGGACCGACGTGTCCGTGTAGATCCGGATCTTCATGATTTCATCCTAAACCCGTGTTCCATGATCTCCAAGCTCTCGGCAGGGCTGCGCCTCGTTCTTCCGTCTACCCAACGACAATTCAACAGGTCCGCGTAAGAGATCCTCGTGTGATTGCCGGTTTCTCGTGAGAGACGCCGTGGGGGCAAGATCCTGCGTGGCTGGTGCGTGGGCAGCTTGTGAGTGGGGGGTGATGCACGGCCCTCTCCATTGGCTGGGGCAGTGTAAGAGCCGAGCGACTGCTTGGCCAGCCTCTTCGGATCTGGGGCGATCTCCTTTCTCACCTCGACGAGCGTCGTCGGTACCGAGGGCTACGGGCCGACGAACTCGTCGGCGTGGCCTGGTTCGTTAGCGTTTTTTTTGGCTCTGGCCCCCGGCCCCCGCCTCTCGTGTGGTGTTGCCCATGTGCATGGGCTGCCTCGGGCCCATGCCTCGGGCCGGTGCCGAGTTTCTTCCGAATCTCTGTCGCACTTTCGGCTGCCCGGGCTTTCTGAAATGGAAACTCAGAGAGCGCTTTTTTCCAAGGGCCTCGGCCGAAGGGATCCATGGTTCGCCTCGCACTCCTCCTCTCGATCGTCGTGTTTGCGGCGGGTCTGCGGCTCAGCGGCAGCGGCGCGGGTTTGCCCCAGTCCAAGGATCCCGATTCGGTCATCGTGACCCAGGCCCAGCGCATGGAGCGCGGGCTACCGGTGACCGATCTTTACCCCTACTTCTTGGCGGGGATACTCCAAGCCCTGCCCGGTGAACTCGCCCCGCCGGTCCGGCCCGAGGCGAGTCCCGCGGAAATCCGGGCCGCCGCGAGCCGGGCCCAGAGATGGGGGCGGCTCCTGGTCGGTCTGCTCTCCCTGCTCGCGATCCCCGGGGTCTACCTCCTCGCCCGGCGGCGCATGTCCGCGGGCTGGGCCCTGTTTGCGGCGGCACTGATGGCGACCTCCCTCTTGCACGAGGTCCTGTCCCACCAGGCACGGCCCCATGGGGCGCTGCTCTCCTTCTTCGTCTGGACCCTGTGGTTCGCGGAGGGGCTGGCAAGAAGGCCGAGCCTCTGGATGATCCTGGGAGCCTCCGCCAGCTCCGGCCTGGCCCTCGCCACCCTGCACAGCGGCGCTGCCTTGGGACCCCCGCTAGCCCTGGCGGCTTTCCTCGCCCTGCGCAGCGAGGAGTGGGGACCTGCCGGGAAGTGGGGAGGCGTCGCGCGCCTTTGCCTGCTTGCGATCGGCCCGCTCCTCGCGCTCTGGTGGTCCTATCCCTTTCTTTTTTCCGGTAGGGAACTGTGGGCAGGGAGAGAGTTCGGAGCGCACCCCCTGAACGGCGATGGTTTCGCCCGCACGGCTCGCGCCCTCTTGACCTACGACCCCACGCTCCTCCTCCTCGGTCTCCCACCCCTGGTCTGGCGCTGGTTCCGTCGCAAGGACGGTGTCCTGGCGGCGTTCGCCCTGCCCTACTTCCTCGCGCTCGGTCTCTACTACAACACCTTCCCACGCTTCTGCCTGCCCTTCATACCCCTACTCGCCGTTGCGGGAGCCTGGGGGGCTTCGCGGGTCGCCGCTGCACTGGGGGGCCGCTCTCGCCGCGTCGCCGTAGCGTTGGCCGCGGTGATCCTCGCCTTTCCGGCGGCGACCGCCGTGCGCTTCGCGTGGGTCTGGAGTCGGCCCCGGACGACCGATCTGGCCGCGGACTGGATCGAAGAACATCTCGATCCCCACCAGGACAGACTGGCGGTGAGTCCCCTCTTCGACCTTCCATTGCTCCAGACTCGCAAGTCGATGGGCCACACGCCCAGATACGTGCGCTCGCCCTGGTGCAGCTACCTTCTCGGGCAGGGGGTCGAGGGGCCTTGGCAACTGTGGTCCCTCTACCAGAAGCCGGCGCAGCGTGAGGCGATCGATCGCATGGACGGGGCCAGGGTCCGCGCCCTCCTCCACCGCCTCCGGGTGACCCACGCCCTGGTCATCGTGCCCCCGCGCGAGGGCACGGCGTCGCGGGATGGTATGCGCGAGCTGATCCGCGCGGAGGGCGGTCGACTCCTGGCGCGTTTCGAGTCGTACGACTCGGGCGTGTTGAGCGGAACATCCGGATGGGCCGGCTCGGGACAGTTCGGGGACGAGGTCATCCGCATTGCCTGGCTTGCAGGGGGCCTGGGGCCCGGTTTCGAACTCTACGCCCTGCCTCGGGGAAGGTGAGCGAGGAGCCCCCCGACCCGACTCCGGGCAGAGAGGCTCCCCCGCTTCTGAATCCGCTCGCCGCCCCGCTCCGTGCGGTTGTCGCTTCCCCCCGCTAGGCTGGGAACGATGTCGCGCCTTCGTCCCACGCTCTGCTTCGTGGCCCTGGGCGCCATCCTCCTCTGGGTGGGGCTCGTGCTCCTGCGCGTCACCTATCCGGGGGTGCTCGAGTGGCAAGAAGGGGGCATGCTGGCCCACGTCCTGAGGGTGCGTGCGGGTCGACCGCTCTACGTGCAGCCCTCGCTCGAGTTCATCGCCTTTCCCTATCCACCCCTCTACACCTGGGTCGTCGCTCTCTTGGGCGACGGATTGGTCACCCTGCGGCTGGTCTCGATCGGGGCGAGCGTGGGAACCTTGGTGCTCCTGGGAGCCTGGGTGCGCAGGGCTGGAGGAGGGGTCGGTGCAGGCCTCGTCGCGGCGGGGATCTACGCCGCCGCCTACCGTTTCGGCGGCGCCTGGTTCGACGTGGGACGGGTCGATTCGCTGGCGCTCTTCTTCGCCCTGGCCGCGCTCTACCTGGGACGCTTCGGGAAGGGCAGGGGATCGGCGTGGGCAGGGGGGCTTTGTTGCGCCTTGGCCCTGTTGACCAAGCAGACCGCGCTCCTCATCTGCCTCCCCCTGGCCCTGCACCTGGGGCGGCGCGGGCGGATCTACGGCCTGGCGGCGATTCTCGGCGGGGGAGGGGCCCTTGGAATCCTGCACCTGATGACGGAGGGCTGGTCGACCTGGACCCTGTTCACCCTGCCTGCCGGTCATGCGTGGCTTGGGCCCTGGGCCTTCCTTTGGCGCGACCTGCCCTGGATCCTGCCGGCGCTCTTGCTTGCGCCGCGCACGCGCGTTCCCGCCGCAGTGCTCCTTGGAATGGTCGCCGCGGCTTGGCTCGGACGTGCCCATGCGGGTGGAGCGGAGAACAACCTCCTGCCCCTCGCCCTGGGGGCGGCTCTGATCCTCGGCGAAGGGCTCGCTCCTGCGGCTGGGGCAGGGAAAGGTGTCACGGGGAAGCGCGAGTGGATCACCGGTTTGCTCGTCCTGGCCCAGTTCAGCCTGCTCGCCTACGACCCGCGGCCGCTCCTGCCCAGCCGCGCCGATCGCGCCGCCTTGGAAAGGGTGCGCGCCCGTCTCGACGCCCTGGACGGACCTCTCTTCGCACCCCATCAGGTCGAGCTGGCAGGGGAGAGTTGTGCGCATGCCCAGGCGATCATCGATCTGCTCTCCTCATCCAGCGCCCGCGACGAGGCGGCTCGCTTCGTAGGAGAACTCGAGCGCGCCCTTGCGAGCCGACGCTTTGCCGCCGTGCTCTTGGCCGAGCCCTGGCCCGATCTTCCCGCCCTGATGCGTTCTTACCCGCGCGTCGTCGACCTCTTGGCCGACCTCCCCCCCGAGCGCCTGCGCCCACCCAGCGGCTTTCCTCACCGGCCACGCTGGCTCTACCTGCCGCGCTGAAGTGTTAGCGGCGCTTGACCGCCTTGGTGATCAACGGTCCGGCGATGCCGCCGGCGAAGAGCACCAGGGCGATCAGGAGGGCGAAGCGACCCAGTCCGCGCCAGCCCCGGGGGAAGGAGTCCCAGAAGAGAAAGAAGCCGGCCAGGCCGAAGAGCACCAGCCCGATGACGAGCACCCAGCCGTCCCGGGCGAGGATGCGCAGGTCCCGGCGGGCGCTCCGTCCGTCCGCGTCGAGCACCCAGCCGGGGGGCAGGGCTTCACGCAGTCGGCGCGGGGTCGGCTCGCCGCCCTCCGCGCGGAGGGCGTCGAGGTCGACCAGCTCTTCGAGGGGCACCTTCACGGCTGGGGATTGTCTTCCCCTTCGAGGAGTCGCGCCAGGGTCCTGCGCAGGTCGCGGGGATCGAGGTGCTCACCACCCCGGGCGCGGGCTGCGCCGATGAGCGCACCGATCGCTCGCCGGTTGCCCTCCCGATAGGCGCGCGCCGCGTCGGGACGTTCGCTGAGCGCTTCCCGACAGGCGGCTTCGATCTCGTCGTCATTCCCCTTGCGGTCGAGACCGAGCTGATGTGCGACCCGGGCCGGATCACCACCCTCGCGGACCAGGTGGGCGAGGATGCGCCGGGCGGCGTGGCGTGCGAGCCCGCCTTCCTCGACGAGGGCCAAAAGGGCTGCCAATTCCCTGGGCGTGCAGGGGAGCTGGTCGAATCCCCGCGCGGGGAGCGAGTCGTCGGCGAGCGCCGCCGCGAGCTCGTTGGTGATCCACTTGGCCGCGGATCTCGGCGCGGCCCCCGAACGGACGACCCCCTCGAACCACTCCGCCCGCTCTCGGTCGCGGGTTAGCTCTTGGGCCTCGCCCGGGGAGAGCCCCCACTCGCGCATGAAGCGTTCCCTGCGGGAGGCGGGTGGTTCGGGCAGAAAGCCCCGCTGGCGCTCGATCTCCCCCGCTCCCAGGCGCAGGGGGGGGAGGTCGGGCTCGAGGAGGTAGCGATAGTCCGCCGTCTCCTCCTTACCGCGCATGGCCTCGGTGCGGCCGGTCTCGGCCACCAGCCGGCGCGTTTCGGGCTCCACCGTGCCGCCCGCTTCGAGGAGAGCGATCTGACGAGCCTGTTCGTGTTCGATCGCCATGGCGACATGCCGGAAGGAGTTCAGGTTCTTGATCTCCACCTTGGTTCCCAGGAGCTCTGGGTCGCGCGTGACCGAGACGTTCACGTCGCAGCGCAGCTCCCCCTTCTCCATCTCCGCTCGGCTGATTCCGTTCCAGCGCAACAGCTCTCTCAGGGAACGCAGGCAGTCGAGCGCTTCCTCGGCGCTCTCGAGTGTCGGCAGGCTGACGATCTCGATCAGGGCTAGACCGGCGCGGTTCAGGTCGATCCGCGTCGCCTCCGCCGTGTGCACCGAGCGACCGGCGTCCTCTTCGAGATGGATGCGTTCGAAGAGGGCCTGCCCACCACCTGCGAGGGGCAGCGCTCCGCCGCTGCAGAGGGGCTCGTCCCATTGGGTGATCTGATAGGCCTTGGGCAGGTCGACGTAGTGGTAATGCTTGCGGGCGAAGCGGCTGCGCTGGTGGACCCGTGCCCCGAGGGCGACTCCGGCACGCACCGCGAGTTCGACCGCGGCGGCATTCAAAAGGGGCAGGCTGCCCGGCTGTCCGGTGCAGACGGCGCAGGTGCGCGTGTTGGGTGGCGCATCCCAATCCGTCGCGCAGGCGCAAAAGAGTTTGCTCCGCGTCGCTAGCTGCGCGTGGACTTCGAGACCGATGCGGGTGTACCAGCTCACCCGAGCTCCTCCCAAGATCGGGCCGCGGCCAGGACGATCTCGTCGTGGCCGGGTGGAGCGCAGAGCTGGAGTCCCACCGGCAGGGGGGGGCCGCCTCCCCTGGGGCGGGCCGTCCCGCAGGGCAGGCTGACCGACGGCAGGCCGGCCAGGTTTTGGGGGACGGTGCACAGATCCCCCGCGTACATCTCCAGGGGATCTGCCAGTCGCTCGCCGAGCTTCCAGGCCGGGCTGGGGGCGGTGGGGGAGAGCAGGAGCTCAAACTCTTCGAAGGCCTGCGCCAGTTCCTGGACCAAGCGGCGGCGTACCCGGGCCGCCCGTTCGTACCAGGCGTCGCGGTAGCCGGCACGCAGGACGTGGGCGCCGAGCAGGATGCGGCGTCGCACCTCCTCCCCCAGGTGCGAGCGGGCGGCGGCCATCGCCGCCGCGGGCCCCGCCTCGTGGGCGGCCGGCCCCCGGCCGAAGCGCAGGCCGTCGAAGCGACCGAGGTTCGAGGAGGCCTCCGCCAGAGCGATGACGTAGTAGGCGGGGAGGGCGAGGGAGAGGCTTGGCAGGGAGATGCGTTCCACGCGAGCGCCCGCTGCGGCCCAGCGTTCCGCACCCGCTTCGATGCGCGCCGTCACTTCGGGTTCGGTCGGCTCCCCCAGGGTCTCGGCGAGGACTCCGATCCGCAGCCCCTCGATCGTGCGCAGACGGGGTGCGGAGCGCGGGGGTGGGCTGGGGCGCAGGGTCGGATCGAGGG
>JALWOP010000290.1 GCA_027083445.1 Planctomycetota bacterium
CGTCGGGGGGGGGGACACTCACCGGCGGCTCCCTTCGGCCAGCCATGCGAGGGCTGCGGGAGCCTCCGGATCAGCGGCGAGACG
The DNA here is from genome assembly GCA_027083445.1 of Planctomycetota bacterium. Lineage (GTDB taxonomy): Bacteria > Planctomycetota > UBA1135 > UBA1135 > JALWOP01. The sequence goes on from JALWOP010000290.1 coordinate 85, forward strand.
TTCGAGGAGTCCCGCGGCCCTGGGTCCCCAGCGACGCCCTACCGCGATCACCCGCTCGCGATAGGCGGGGGAGCTCCACTCCTCGGCGTGGGCCCGAAGATAGGGTTCAGCCTCCGCCACGCAGCGCAGCCCCACGTCGATCGACCGAGAGCCCTCTTCGAGCCCCAGGGCGAGCAACCCGGGGACCGGCCCCGAGCCGAAGAGGGGTCGCACCGGGTACTTGTACGATCCCCCCATCGCCCAGCGCCCGAAGGGCGGGGCACCGGAGCCGCTCCAGCCGTAGGGCGCCGCGTCCTCGATCAGGGGGGGCTCGGTCCACTCCCAGACATTGCCCACCAGGTCGTAGATGCCACCGCGGGTCACACCGGCGGGAAAGGTACCCACCGCCGCGGGTGAGCCGAGTCCGACCTCCCAGGTGTTGGCCGCGGTGCGCACCAGGCTGTTGCCCCAGGGGTAGAACTGAGCGCGCTCCCCGGCGGCGATGTAGAACCACTCCTGGGTCGAAGGCAGGCGCATGCCGCGCGCCGCCGCGCAGCGCCGCGCCTCCAGGGCATCCATGCCGGTCGCCGGCAGGGAGTCATCTCCCTCTTCGGCCCACACGATGCCCAGGCGCCCGGAGAGTTCGGGGAGGTCCCGGTCGAGCTTGCGTACCGCTCGCCACAGGCCGCGACTGACCTCGAAGCGGTCGACGAGCAGGTCGAAGGGGCTCCTCGCCATGCCGCCGGCGACGACCCCCGCGGGAACGAAGGCCAGGCGCTCGCAGGAAAGGAGCCTGGGTGCCCGTGAGGTCCCCTTGCCGCAGGCGAAGAGCGGACCGAGCAGGCAGAGGGGGGCAAGGCGCAGGAGGAGAGCGGGAAAACGCATCGAGAAACCCCCAGTGTACCGGGCAGCCCGCCCAATCCACCGCACCCATTGAAACCGCCGGGGGCGGCCGACCCTCTGGTCGACCGCCCCCGAGAACTGCGGCGGGCCGATCGAGCCCCCAGCCCGATCGAGCTCCCAGCCCGGACGAGGCGGCGTGCTAGCGGTCCTGGACGAAGATCTCCACGCGGCGGTTGAGGCGCTTGTTGGCGGGACTGTCGTTGGGACGCAGGGGCTCGTAGGGACCGAGCCCCATGATGCGCACATCCTTCTCCAGGCTCGGCTCGACTTCGGTCAGGAGCACGGCCACCGCCAGGGCGCGGGCCGCGGAGAGTTCCAGGTTCCCGTGCGGGAAGCGCTGGCGGGTCTCGGGCTTCTTGACCGGGTCCGAGTCGGTGTGACCCCGTACGAGGATGCGCTTGTGGTCGGTGGCCTTGATCTGGCGCGCGATCTCCTGGAGGGCGGCTCGACCCTCCGCTCCGAGTTCGGCCTTGCCCGACTCGAACAGGAGCTTGTCCTGGATCATGACCACATAGCCCCCATCGACGTCAAAGGTCTCGACATCCTTCAGGGGGCGTCCCAGAGAGTCGATCTTCGCCTGCAGGGAGTCGATCTTGTCCCGCATGCTGGCGGGGGTGGTGTCGGCCTCCAGGCCACTGATGGTCATCTCGCGCAACTGGGCGTCCAGGCGCGAATTCTCGGCCCGTAGCTGCTCGTTCTGGTTGGCCAGGTCGTACTTCTCGCGCTCGTACTGCTTGGCCAGGTCGTAGGCGTCCTGGACCTCCTTCTGGGTGGCGCAGGAGCTGGCGCCGGTCACCATGAGAGCCAGGCTCAGGGCTCCCCAGAATGTTCCAGAAAGAAGCCGTCCAGAAAGGAGCCCCGTGGAAAGCTCGTGTCCCCCGTGATTGCTCGTCATCTCGTGTTCCTTCATGCGGTGTGGGGCGCGCCCCCTCGGCGTCGCCCAGGAGGGCGAGTCTAGCGGGGAGAGAGCGGGGTTCCCAAGACAAACCCCGGGAGGGATCGGGAGCCGCTCCCTGGACGAAACGACCCCGGACCTGGGGTCCGGGGCCTTGGAACGTGTGGGATCGCGCCGGAAGTGGAGCCGTGGCGGGGGTAGGGCTCCGACCGGAGCTGGAGCCCTACTTGGCGGCCTGGTCGAACTTGTGTCCGAAGATGCCGGCCACCGACTTGGCGAAGCCGTCGGCATTGCCGCTCGAGATGGCCAGGATGACCGGAATCGTGACGGCCATCACCGCAGCGGAGAGGATCATGGCGAAGCGCATACCCATGCTCTCCTGTTCTTCGGCCGCCCCGGCGGAGGCTGCGACCTTGGAACGGCGCACGGGAGCGACAGGGGCGACCTCGACCTCTTCTTCCTCGAGTTCCAACTCGCCGACATCCTCGACCTCCTCCTCGATGATCGTCTCCACATCGGCGATCTCCTGGGTGGCCATGCCGGCGTCGTCGGTGTCGTCCTCGAAGACCAGCTCTTCGGTGCTGTCGCCGAGGTCGACGACCTCGCCGCCCGTCGAGAGTTCTTGGCGCAGAGCTTCCACGTCGCTGCGGCGGAGCTTCATGGTGTCGCCCTTGCGGAAGGCGCGGATCTCGCCTTCGGACACGAGGCGCTTGAGCTCCTCTTCCTTGAGACGCAGTTCATCCAGGGCTTCGTCGAAGCTGAAGAATTCGTCGGACACGGTCGCTTCCTCGGGATGGGGGGGATTCTAGAGAAACGGGGGGGTAGAGAGGATGGGGAGAGGGCGGATCGGCGCGGCGATGGCTCAACGACCCTCGACCGAACGTCCCTGGGATTCGAAGATCGCCTGTAGATCCTTGAAGGCCAGGGGCTTGCCACCTGACTCGGTCTTGTCGTTGAACCCGTCGAGGAGCAGATCGAGGTCGATGCGACGGGCTCCGACGAAGCGGATGCCCTGGGTGCTCGAACTGCCGCCACTGGCCTGGTAGACACAGATCTGGTGGCCGATGGTGTCGATCAGATAGAGGATCGACTGGCCGGTGACGTCCACGCCGGTGACCGCGATCATGCGCCCGTTCGAATCGGCGGTGCCCCCGGCGGCAAGGGTCGGTAGGGCGGTGGTCTGACCGTCGCCACTCTGATCGTCCTGGCCCGGAACCGGATCGGGCTGCGCCCAGGTCGACTGAAAGGTCAGCCCCACCAGGGTGATGAGGAGGCCTAGGAGCAGGAGGCGTGCGGAGAGGGGATCGTGGGACATGGTTACCTACACCCTTTCGACCGGGCCGGTCTCGGGGAGGGCCTATCCTAGCTGGGAATGGGGGTTGCCACCAAGGGGGGAAAAAGCCCGTGCGCCCCTGTCGGGCTCAGATCCCGGCCAGATCCCCCGAGATCTCCTCCACCAGATCCTTCAGGGTCACCAGGCCGACCGGCTCCTGCCGAGTCCCCACCACCGCGGCCCGCTTGCCGGCCCCCCGCAGGGAGAGCAGGGCTCGATCGACCGGCATGTCCCGGTCGTAGACCGGCAGGTCGTGCATCTGTGCCAGTACGGGGCGCCCCTCCCCCGCCGCGAGGACCTCGAGCTGATGGACGTAGCCGACGAAAGCCCCGCTCGAGGAGACCACCGGCAGGCGGGTCCAGCGGGACTCGCGCAGGGTGGTGCGCAGGAGGGAGTCCTCCCCGCTCTCCGGCAGGGAGAGCACCTGCTCCCAGGGGGTCATGCAGCGGGAGATCGGCGTGCGCCGCAGGGCCAGGGCGTTTTCCGCCAGGATGCGGGCGCGAGCGGGGAGGACCCCCTGGCGCTGCCCCTCGTCGAGGAGGCGCACCAGCCGCTCCCGGGGCCGGGGCAACGCCGGCCGTTCCCCGATCCCCAGGGCCCGTTCGAGCCCGAGAGAGATCAGGCGCAGCAGCCGCTCGAGGGGCCAGAACAACAGGCGCGAGAGGAGCACCGCCCCCGCGACCCCGTAGGTCAGGGACTGGGGTCGCCGGTGGAACAGATCCTTGGGGAGGGCCTCCCCCAGGAGGAAGACGATCGGCGTGAGGGTCAGGGTGACCACCAGGGCGCTCCACCCCGCAGAGAGCCGCAGGCCCTCGGCGAGCCCGTCCCCGAAGTGGGTGGCGAGCTCGATCATCAGGTTGTTCCCGATCAAGAGGGTCACGAGCAGCCCGGCGTCATCGCGCAGGAGCCGGCGAACGATGCGGGCCCCGCGGGAACCGCGCCGGGCGTCGAGTTCGGCCTGCTCCCGGGAGAGGGTGTAGAAACCGGTCTCGGCCCCGGCGTAGAGGAAGGAGCCCGCCAAGCAGACCACCAGCCCAGCCAGTTCGGGAAGGTACTCCATCAGTTCCCCTCCTCGACCCACATCTCGAGGCTGTGGACGCGCCGCCCGCGCACCTCCCGCACCTCCCCCATCAGACCGCCGGGCAGGGAGACCCGATCTCCGACCCGGGGCAAGCGACCCAGGAGTGCGGTGACGTAGCCCCCCACCGTCTCGAAGGCATTGGGCACCACCTCGAGCCCGAAAGCCTCATTCCAGTCCCGCACCGAGAGCCCGCCGTAGACCTTGAAGCGTCCCTCGCCGCAGTCGATCACCGCGGGCTCGGCGGTCTCGCCTTCGACGCGCAGCTCCCCCACCAGCTCCTCGAAGAGATCCTCCAGGGT
>JALWOP010000291.1 GCA_027083445.1 Planctomycetota bacterium
ACCCTGGCCTGCATGGAACTCTTGCAAGCCCTGGGGAGATCCGAAATCGATACGAATCCCACTCCATGGGTACTCGAAAGGTGGTTTTCCATGGTTCTGGAACATCCCACCCGTTCCAGCCTGGGGATTATGCTGATCTTCTACGGGCTCCGGCCCGGGGCTAGGAAAGGATCCGCCCCCCATCTATAATGTTGCCCCTTGAAGTGGGCCCGCCAGGATTGCGGGCCGATCTGCTATTTGGGCAGCCGGACCTTCACGAAGGTCCCCTGGTTACCCCCCGGGAGCCCCTCGGGGAGGAGAGCCGGCGGGACAGGTCGATTGGGCATTCCTGCAGCCCCATCTACGAATCCATGAACACGACCAACGACAGCAGCGTCCTCCTTCACGGTCCCATCCGCAGCCGCTGGGGCAAGACGATGGTGCTGAACTTGACCGCTCCCCAGGGCCACCTGGTCGTCGAGCGCGGGAGCACCCTGGCGCGGGGCTCGGTGATCGTCACCACCTGTGCACGTCGGCTCCAGGAGCTGTCCAAGGCTGGAGAGAAGGTCCACGCGATCGTCGTGGTGGGTCAGGAGCAGGATCCTGCGGTCCACCCGGACCTGCAGACGATCACCGAGAACCTGCGTGCCCTGCGGGACAAGTGGTTTTCGCGGGCCAAGCTGAAGATCATCACTGCGGCTCCGGACCTGGAGGACTGGGGGCTGCGTGCGACCCTGTCGATGTACGACACGCTGCTCTACCGCTTCGAGTTCGGGACGGCCAAGACCTACGCTGCGGTGACGGGCAATCCCCAGACCAAGCTCGGCAAGCTCACTCGCCAGCTCTCGAGCTTCGACCATCTGGTGATCCAGGCCAGCTTCTTCCGGGGCGGGCTCGACAACTCGACCGCCAGTGAGGTCAGCAACTGGATCAAGAAGCTGCGCGAAGTCGGTCCGCGGGAGATTCACATCCTCACCCCGGCCGGAGAGCGCCGCAAGAAGGTCAAGCCGATCACCAAGACGCGCCGGGAGCAGATCGCCAACGAGGCGGCCGAGGCCCTGGGGGTCGAGGTCTCCATCCACGAAGACGAGCCCTGCCTGGTCTGAGGGCCGGGCAGACAGACCGAGGAAGCGCGGACCGAGAAGCGCGAACGGGGGAGTGTAGACTGGCGCGCGTGAGCCGGACCTCCTCCCAAGCGGCCTCCTCCGCCGAGCCGATGCTTCGGCTCGAAGGCGTGACGCGCCTCTTTGGTGAGGTGCGCGCCGTGAACGGGATCTCCTTTTGCGTGAACGCGGGCGAGGTCTTCGGTCTGCTGGGGCCCAACGGAGCGGGAAAGACGACCCTCGTGCGCATGCTCTGCGGTCTCTTGCCCCCCACCGAGGGGCGACTCTCGATCGCCGGCATCGACGTGGCGCGCAATCCCTTGGAGGCCCGTCGGCGCATCGGCTTCGTTCCCGACGGAGCGCCTCTCTACCCCAACCTCAGCCCCCGCCAGCACCTCCTGCTGGTCGGCCGCCTCCACGGTCTGGAGGAGGGGCCCCTGGCCGCCGAAGTCGAGCGCCTCCTGGGAGACCTCGACTTGACCGAGCGCATCGACGATCCGGTGGGCGAGTTTTCCCGTGGCATGCGTCAGAAGACGGCTCTAGCCTGCGCCCTCCTGCATCGTCCCGACCTGCTCGTCCTCGACGAGCCCCTTTCGGGCCTCGACGCCCCCACCACCGCGGTCTTCAAGGAGGTCCTACGCCTTTGGGGCGACGGCGGCGGTGCCGTGCTCTACACCTCGCACCTGCTCGATGTGGTCGAGCGGGTCTGCGACCGCATGGCGATCCTCGACGCGGGTCGTTTGGTGGGCCTTGGGAGCCTGGACGAACTGCGCGCCGAGGCCGGCAGCGACGGCTCCCTGGAACAGGTCTTCTCCGCCCTGGCCCACACGGCCGACCCCATCACCCAGGCGCGCCGTCTCCTTGGCAGAACAACCGAGCCCCCCCTCCCGCGCCGAATACCGCCTGACCGGTCCTGATCCCAGAATCGCCCCAGGGGCTTCGAGTCGGGAATGCCGGCTTCAGGTGGACCGGATTCCGGGGGCAAGCTCACCTCGAACACCTTCGGCATCAGCGGCAGGACGCCGCGCCGATCGCTGCATGCCGTTGTCATACTCCATCGTCGGCTCCGCTGGCCAGATCCTTCAAGACTGACTCGACCAAGGCACGATACTCTTTGCGAATGTGGTAGTTGTCCTTTTGCCAATGATGCTCTGGGTAGTCGTAGCCAATCACTTGCCGCAGATGGTCGTTCTTCGCCATGCCTAGTTGGTTGGAGATAAGCGATACGAATCGCCCTGCTGTGGACGGGTCGTCCGTTTCGCCACTCCTCAGGATGGCTTCGATTAGGGCCCCTCTAGACACCCGTTCCTGGTCGAGACAGGATGGGAGAAGGACATTCTTGATTCGCTCTGCAGAGTAGAGCCCGGAGGTCAGGTAAGCTGAGAACAGCGCTCGGAGTGTCTCTTCGTCATATTCGCCAGGCTCGTCCGACATTTCGATCTTGAATCTGCCGCGCTTCGTCCGCTGCTGCTCCTCCGTTTCGGAGATCACCGAAGTTTTCGTCAGCAACTCGTCACCGCTGCTCGTTCTGACGTAGTGAAGCACAATGGCATTAACGCTTACGTCGTATGATGAGGCAAGCCACTCCACCATTCGCTCTAGCGCACTGTCCATACCGAAGCCGACGAGGAGAATCCGTTGCGATTCATTAACGGACAGGCTCTCTAAATCGACATCATCAAAACCGTCAGATATGACATCTGCCAAGCTCCTCCCCGTGTATTCAACACATTCCTGGGAAAGACGCTCTATGCTCCAGGTCGCGATGTCCGACGCGTAGTCGATCGCCTGCGCCAACACCTTCCTCGGCAAGTGATCACGCTTCAGCTCAACAACGACCGCGTTGCCAGATCGATCAATACCCAGCAAATCGAGTGGTCCCGACTGAGTCTTGACCTGTCGCCCGATTAACACAATGTCCGGGCCGAGTATAGCAGGCTCCGAGGCGATCCACTCCTCTAGATCTCGAGGTTCACTCCGGCCATGTTCGGCCAGGGACGTCTCGATCAGCTTAAGCGATCCGTCGACGATCTGCCAGGTCTTGATTTGCGTTGCCATGAGTGTCCTTGAGATTTTGGATTCAGGTCATGCCCGCATCATGCTCCGCACCATCTGCAGCGCGAAGTTCCGTCCGCCTACATGCCGTTGTCAGGTGCCGCTCAGCGAAAGCCTGCGTTCTCCAAGACATCACTCCTCGCCCTGCGCCGCCACTGTCCATATTCTCTTGAGTGGCAATTCAGCCTTCAACTCCTCGTCGAGCTGATCATAATGAGTGAAAAGCGCTTCAAGTAGTTCTTTCTGCGTCCAAAGGCGTACACGGAAGAAGCTAGGAGCAAGTTCCTTCTGGACATTGGTCTTGAAGCCGCTCCACGACACGAACAGGCCTTCCTGCGCCCCGAACTTGGTGACGGCTCCGATCAGCTTGTCCACCGTCGGACGGTCTATCGGAGTGTCTTGAGATTTTACCTCGACACAGAGCCGCGGGACGCCGAAGCCCAATGGCCCCGCACCGGCGAGAATGTCAGCACCGCCGTCTGCGCCCTCAGGACTGCGGTAGGTTGTGTAGCCCTGAGCCTTGAGAATCGCTTCAACGAGCCTCGTCAGCCCGTGTCCCTTGAAGCGCGCCGCAATCAACTGGGCGATCTGATCGCTAGCGGCCTCTTCCAGGTCCGTGTCTGTGATTGTTTCGGTGGTCTCATCCAAGCCGTTTGAAGTCGGCTTCGTGATGGACCCGATGGACTCCGGCTTCCAGTCGTTGGCCCGCATCGCGGCAAGGCGGGCCTCGGCGTTGTTGCGCTGCACGCGACAGATGGTGAGAAAGGCACCGAACGTGTTGAGCAGATCCTTACCGAAGTGCGCACGGGGCACGGCTTCGCCGATCCACCGTACGGGTCGCCAGTGGAAGTATGGGTCTGGGCCTTCGGCTTCGAAGTGGTAATCGCCGGTGATTTCGCCGACCTGAATAGCGCGCTGACTCTTGAGTGGTAAGACGACCATATCGCCTTTGCGGATCTCGTGCGCAAACGGCCACACTTGGCTCACCCAGTTTATAATCCGCTTTGGCTTGGCATCAGGATACCGCTTCGTCATGGCGTCCGTCAGCTCGCTCCGCTGCGTCAGCTTCGCGAGGTCAACATCAAGGCCGTCCCAGGTCACGTAGACCCTGCCCTCGTCAACGAACTTCGACTCGTATTCCCCGTGCGAGCCTGCGCGTATCAACCAGACAGTCATGCGCACCTCAACTTGAAAGCGAGTGTCTCTCGGATCTGTGCCATGGATTCATCATCTCTGTGCGCCTAACAACAATTCGGCCGGCCCGGGCAAGACGGCCTCCGCATGATTGCCGGGTCCTCGCAAGGGTGGGGGCTTGGGCAAGGGTTGGCGTGGCTCGTGCGGGTGGGTCTTGCAAGCGGGGGTGATGCACGGCTCTCTCCATAGGAATGGTCAGTGTAAGACCCCTGTGTGAGTGGCGTCAAGGTGGGTC
>JALWOP010000292.1 GCA_027083445.1 Planctomycetota bacterium
GCTCCACCTCGACCGTCACCCGCCGCCGGGCCGGGTCGAGGGGGTCCCGGTCGAGCTGACCGCCAAGGAGTTCGACCTTCTGGCTCACTTCATGCGAGCACCCGGGCAGGTCTTTACCCGTGAGGAGCTCTTGGAGGCGGTCTGGGGACGGGCCTTCTCGGGGTATGAGCACACGGTCAACTCCCACATGAACCGCCTGCGCGGAAAGCTGGGGGAGGCGCGTGGCTGGCTCGAAACGGTCTGGGGGGTCGGCTACCGCCTGGTGGAGGCGAGCCCGTGAGAGCACTCCACCTGCGCCTGGCTGCCGGCTTCGCCCTGCTGGTCGTCTTCCTGACCCTCGGCCTGCTCGCGACAGCCACCTGGAGCGCCGACCGCTACGACAGCGAGGTACGCCAGCTCCTGAACCACGACGTGGCGGCCCACGTCGTCGACTCGGTGAGCCCCTTCGTCGGCGCGGAGCCCAATCACGAAGCCTTGAAGGCCCTCTTCATGGACGTGATGGTGATCAACCCCTCCCTCGAGGTCTACCTCCTCGACGGAGAGGGCAAGATCCTGGCCTACGACGCCCCTCCCGGTCGCGTCGTGCGCGAGAGGGTCGACCTGGCTCCCCTGCGCCGTTTCCTCGAGCCGGATGCGCCCCGGCACCTGCTCGGGGACGACCCCCGGGACGCGCGGGGCCGCAAGCCCTTCAGCGCCGCCCCGGTCCTGGACGGGGGGGTCCAGCGGGGCTGGGTCTACATCATCGTCGGAGGCCAGCGCTACGACTCGATCGCCGCACTCCTGCGCAACTCCCACGTAGCGCGCGTCTTCCTGGCCGCGGCGGTGGGCATCGCCCTCTGGACGCTGCTCGTGGGCCTGGTCGGCCTCTCCCGCTTGACCCGTCCTCTGCGGCGCTTGCGGGCGCACCTGGCGGCCTTCCGGGAGGATCGGAGCTATCGGCCCCTGGCCCCCAAGGGCAGCGACGAACTGGCCGAGCTCGGTCGCACCTTCGATCACCTGGCCAAACGGGTGGTCGAGTGCGTCAGTGACCTGGAGCGGGTCGACCGGGAACGACGGGAGTTCATCGCGGGGGTTTCCCACGACCTGCGCACTCCACTGGCGGCGATCGAGGGGGCCCTCGAGGTGCTGGCGGAGAAGCCCGGACTCGCCCCGGACGAGCGGCGCCGGATCCTGGACGCCGCCACCCGGCGCGCCCGCCAGCTCGCCCACCTGATCGAGCAGCTCTTCGAGCTGGCGCGGCTCGAGGCGGGGGACATCCCCCTCGAGCAGGAGGACTTCTCGGCGGCCGAGCTGGTCGTCGATGTGCTGCGGGCCCACGGCCCCGCCGCCAGTCGGCGGGGCGTGCACCTCGCCTGCCGGTTGCCGCGGGAGCTGCCGAGCGTGCACGGGGACATCCGCCTCGTCGAGCGGGCTCTGGACAACCTGCTCTCCAACGCCACCCTGCACACCCCCTCCGGGGGACGGGTCGAGGTCGCTCTGCGGGGGGGGCGACACGCGGTCGAGGTGCGGGTCTCGGACACCGGGGAGGGCATTGCCCCCGAGGACGTTCCCCGGATCTTCGAGCGCAATTTCCACGGTTCCAAGAAGAGCCGCGGTGGGGATGGAGGCACGGGGCTCGGGCTGGCGATCACCCGGCGCATCATCGAGTTGCACGGGGAGGAGATCGAGGTGGCCAGCCGACCGGGAGGGGGGACCACCTTTCGGTTCACCCTGCCCGCAGGTGGGCGGCGTGACCGAATCTCCAGCGCAATGTGATCTCCCCGTGAGGATTGGGGGCGGGGAGCAGGGGAGGCTGGCAGGGTCGCCCGCCGAATCGTCCGACGAGCCGAATCGTCCGACGAGAAGTTCGCGGGCAGTGACCTCCTCCAAACCCCTTCCCCCACGCCATGATGAGCCTCTCACTCACCCCCCGTCTGACCCTCTCCGCCCTGGCCATCGCCTTCGTTCCCGCCACGGCCCTCCTGCACTCCGCTCCCGCGGCGGCACCCTCGACGAGCCGCTACCGGGTGACGATCACCAACGTCACTCGGGGGCAGATCTTCTCCCCCTCCCTGGCCATCGCCCACGGGGATGGCGCCAGTCTCTTCAGCCTCGGTCACCCCGCCAGCGCGGGCCTGACCCAACTCGCCGAAGAGGGCGATCCGAGCCAACTGGCGGCCATGATGAGCGCCAACCCGGCGGTGACCGACCTGCGCACCAACGGCGCTCCGATCATGCCCGGGGCCAGCGCGGAGATCCTGGTGGCGGCCGAGGACGATGACGCCATCTCGGTGGCGGGCATGCTCGTCACGACCAACGACGCCATCTTCGCCGTGCGCGCGATTCCGGTACCCCTGCACGGAGAGACCGTCGTCTTCGCCCTGGCCTATGACGCCGGGACCGAAGCCAACAGCGAGAACTGCGCCTTCATCCCCGGGCCTCCCTGCGGGAACGGCGGCTCCCACGACCCGGCCCAGGCCGAGGGCTACGTCCACGTCCACGCCGGAATCCACGGCATCGGCGGACTGGATGCCTCGATGTTCGACTGGAACGGTCCGGTGGCCGAGGTGCGCATCGAGCGCCTCTGAGAACCCTCCCCTCCTACCCCCGTCCTGTTCCGGCGGGGACGGGGGTAGGATGGGTCCATGATCGGGTGCTCCCTGCTCCTGGCCTCTGCGCAGGCTCCGCGGTTCGAGGATCCCTTCGAGTTGCTTGCGCGACCCTTTCTCGAACGCTACTGCGGCGTCTGCCACGGGGGCGACGAGCCGGAGGCGGACCTCGATCTCTCCACGCCCGGTGGAGCGACGGAGCTCGCGCAGGACCCCCTGCTGTGGCGCGAGTTGGCCGAGCGGGTCGAGCTGGCCGAGATGCCGCCCCCCAAGGCGCGCTCGCACCCCAGCGCCGAGGAGCGAGAGCGCTTTCTCACCTGGCTCGCAGGGGAGTTGGATGCCCTGGATGTCGCCGCCCTCGAGCATCCGACCGAGCCGGATCTCGTGGAGCTGCGGCGCCTGAACAACCGCCAGTACGAGCGCGCGATTTTCGACCTCTTCGGCGTGCGTTACCCCGCTCGGGAACGCTTCCCCGAGGATGGGATCGGCCAGGGCTTCGACACGGTGGGGGAGGCCCAGGGCATCTCTCCCCTGCGGCTGGAGGCGCTGCTCGATGCGGCGGATGCGATCGCCGGCGAGGTGCTGGTCGAAGATCAGGGGCCCCGCCGCTGGCACCTCGGCCCAGGCCGGCTCGAGGGGCGCGGAGGGGCCCGTGGGGGCTACTACACCATGCCGGTGAACGGGCCGGTCTCCGCTCTCCTCGAACTCCCGCGTCCGGGGCGCTACCGCCTGGGGGTTCAGCTCGCCGCGACCCAGGCGGGGGACGACGTGGCCCGCGCGGCACTCGGCGTGGGAGCGCGGGAGCTCACCCGCGTGGCAGTCGCCGAGGAGGCCGATGACCCGGCGCTGCACACCCTCGAAGTCCCCATCGAGCGCGCGGGGGCCACGCGCCTTTGGGTGCGCTTCCTGAACGACTACTACGCCCCCGAGTTTCCCGATCCCCGCCGCAGGGATCGCAACCTCCTGGTCGGCTGGATCGAACTCGAGGGTCCCCTCGATCCCCCCGAGCCGAGCGCCTTCCAGCGTGACCTTTGGGAACGACACGGCTTCGAGCCGGGCCAGGAACTCTCCTTGGACCAGGAGCGCGAGCTCTGCGCCGAACTCGTACGCCGGGTCTGGAGACGGCCGGCGAAGGGGGAGGAGCTGGACCGTTTGCAGGGGCTGCCACCGCCGCAGGCGAGCTCGACCTCCCGGCTGCGCCTCATGCTCCAGGCCCTGCTCAGCTCCCCCAACTTTCTCTACCTGGTCGAGGCTCCCGCCTCGGGTGCGACGTCGGGACCGGCGTTGCTCTCGCCACCCGAGCAGGCCGCCCGCTTGGCTGCCTTCCTGTGGAGTTCGGTGCCCGACCGGTGGCTCGACGCCCTGGCCGACCAGTCGGGAGGGGCGGCCTTCTCCGATTCCGACCGCTACCGGGACCTGGTGCGCACCATGCTGGCGGATCCTCGGGCCGAAGCCCTGGGTGAGGAGTTTGCCCTGCAGTGGCTCGGCTTGCGCGCCCTCTCCGAGGCGCAGCCCGATCCGGAGCGTTTCCCCGCGTGGAGCCCCGAGCTGGCCCGCTCGATGCTCGGGGAGACCCAGCGCTTTTTCGCGGAGATGGTGGCCGGGAATCACCCCCTACACGAACTCCTCGACGCGGATTGGACCTTCGTCGACGGGCGCCTGGCCGAGTTCTACGGGCTCTCCGGGGTCGGGGGGCAGGGCTTCGAACGGGTCTCCCTGGCGGGGACCCCCCGCCGGGGCCTGCTCGGCCAGGCGGGCGTGCTCGCCCTGACCTCGAACCCGACCCGCACCTCCCCCGTGCGCCGGGGCAAGTGGGTGCTCAATGTCCTCCTGGGGAGCCCACCTCCCCCGCCGCCTCCCGGGACGGGGAGTCCTCGTGAGCTGGATTCCGGTCAGCTCGCCGCACTGGCATTCGGGGGCCACCATCTCCGGCGTGATGCGCGATGTGCTGGTGGCGCTCGCGCCGGCCTGCCTCGCC
>JALWOP010000293.1 GCA_027083445.1 Planctomycetota bacterium
ATGCGGCCCTGCGCGAGAACAAGATCCTGCGCGAGGAGAATGCGCTACTCAAGCAGCGCTTCTTCGGCCGCAAGAGCGAGAGACTCGCGGCCGGCCAACTCGATCTCTTCCGGCAGGGAGAAACGCCCGCCCCCGTGGAGCCGCTTTCCGAAGAAGCTCCTTCGAAGCCGCGTCCGAAACGCAAGGGTCACGGACGCGAGCGCATCCCCGAGCACCTGCCGCGCAACGTGATCGAGCTCGACGTCCCCGAACAGGAGCGCGTCTGCTCGTGCTGCGGGGAAGCGATGGATTGCATCGGTACGGACGTCACCGAGCGCCTGCGGCTGATCCCCGCTCGGCTCCTCGTCGATCGGATCGAGCGACCGAAGTACGGCTGCCCGCAAGGCCATGAGATCAAGACCGCTGAACTCCCGGCCGGAGTCATCGACGGGGGCAAGTACGACGCCAGCATCTACGCCCGGGTGGCGGTGGCCAAGTACCAGGACCACCTGCCGCTGAATCGGCTGGAGGGGATCTTCAAGCGCTACGGGATCAAGCTTCCGCGTCAGACGATGTGGGACATGCTGGTGCGCGTGGACGAGCTGGTGGCCCAGCCGGTGCTCGAGGCGATGCGCCAAGAGCTCCTCGAGGAGGAGATCCTGCACGCGGACGAGACGCCGGTGACGATGAAGCTCGAGGAGGGCAAGGGCACGAAAACGGCCTGGATCTTCGGGTGGAGGAGCCTGCGGGAAGAGGAGAGGTCGAAGGCGCTGGTGGAGTTTCGGTTGGGTCGGGGCCGGGAAGGACCGCTGCGTTTCCTGGGGGACTGGACGGGCACCCTGATCGTGGATGGGTACCAGGGATACAGCGCGGTCTGCGAGCGAAACGGGATCCGGCGAGCCGGATGCTGGGCGCACGCGCGCCGGTACTTCAGACAGGCCCTGGACGGAGGCTCACGCGAGGCCCTCGGTGTGCTGCGCGAGATCGGGCGGCTGTTCTGGGTGGACCGCGCGGTGAAGAGGCGCGGAGAGCGACTCGGCTGGGACCGGGAGAGGAGGATCGAGGAGCGCG
>JALWOP010000294.1 GCA_027083445.1 Planctomycetota bacterium
CCCCACCGACCTCGAGATCGCCCGCATCCGCCAGGCCCTCTCGGATCACCAGGCGCTGATCGACGAGCGCATCCGCCTCTTGGAGGAGCAGCGCACCAACCTGAAAGCCGCCAAGGCCAAGCTCGACAACTGCGCGGAGTGCGACCACATCCCCGGGGCGGAGAACAACTTCTGCCAACCCTGCCAGCGTACGGGGATCGACCTGCCCGCCTACCTCTCGGCCCTTTTCTGATCGCGACGGGTCCGATGGCGCGGGTCCGATGCATCGGTTCTGATGGCAAGGTTTCTCTCAGCAAGGGCCCCCTCATCCGGAACGACAATCGCTCCTGGACCTGCCCTTCGATCCCATGTCGATGATCTACCTCGACCACAACGCCACGACTCCCGTCGCCCCCGAGGTGCTCGAGGCGATGCTGCCCTACTTCGCCGAGCGCTTCCACAACCCCTCCGCTCCCTATCCCCCCGCCGAACAGAGCGCGGATGCGGTGCGTGCGGCGCGCAGTTCCGTCGCCCGGCTCGTCGGCGCCGACCCGCGGCAGATCACCTTCACCTCCGGTGGTAGCGAGAGCATCACCACCGCCCTCCACAGTGCCCTGCGCACGACCGGACGGCGACGCATCCTGATCTCGGCCGTCGAGCACTCCGCCGCCCGCCGCAGTGCCGTCTCCCTGGGCGAGGTGACGACGATCGGGGTCGACGCCGAGGGGGCCGTCGACCGGGCGACCCTGTTCGAGGAACTCGACGGAGAGGTGGCGGCGGTCTCGCTCATGCTCGCCAACAACGAGACGGGGGTCCTGACCGACATCCGTGGGATCGGCGCCGCCTGCCGCGAGGTGGGTGCGATCTTCCACCTGGACGCGGTGCAGGGGCCGGGCAAGCTGCCCCTCGACCTGGCGGCCACCGGCGCCCACCTGGCGAGCCTCTCCGCCCACAAGCTGCACGGGCCCAAGGGGTGCGGCGCCCTTTGGATCGCCGAGGACGCCCCTTTCGTGCCCCTGGTCCACGGGGGTCCCCAGGAGAGCGAGCGTCGCGCCGGGACCGAGAACGTCCCCGGGGTGGTCGGTTTCGGGCGGGCGGCCGAGTTGGCCCGGGCCTACGTCGAGGACGAAGCGGCCTTGGCGCGGACCGCCGCCCTGCGGGACCGGCTGGAGAGCGGGCTGCTCGAACGGCTCGGGGAGGGTCGTGTCCACGGCGGGGGGAGCCCGCGGCTCGGCAACACCACCAACGTCCATTTCCCGGGTCGAGACGCGCGCACCCTGCTGCTCCTCCTGGCGGAAAGGGGGGTGCTCGCCTCGGCCGGCTCGGCCTGCAACGCCCAGCGCTCCGCCCCCTCACCCGTGTTGCTCGCCATGGGCTCCGACCCGGAGGAGGCCGCCTCGAGCCTGCGCTTCTCCCTGGGACGCCACACCACCAGCGAGGAGATCGACACCACCCTGGAAGCGATCTCCGAGGTCCTGGCGACCTTGGATGCCTTGGGTTGAAGAGAGGTGGCCCACGCCAACCGATCGCTCTGGAAGGGCTCCTCTCGGTCAGGTGGCCGGCGAGTTTGCACCGCTACCGATCCTCCCCGGGGGGTGTAGGCGCTCTCCTACGACACGTCACTGCTTCGTTCGATCGCAGGTGTTGGATGTGTCGATCTCTTCGTGACACTTCATCGTCCTGAAGTCATGCGGACTTGCACAGGGTTCCCGTCCCAAGAACTTCCGGCGTTTCCCGATGACCGTTATGCCTCCCTCAACCCAGGCTGCCTCATACTCCTTGTAGCGGTACAGATCCCTCTTCCTCTCCCACAGGAATACGCAAAAGAGAGTGTGGGTGAAGTTCTGGATGCAGGTTCCATTCCCATTGGCGCCGGGAGGGAAAGTGTAGCTTTCAATCCTGATCTTTTTTGATTCGAAGGAGCCCGTGACCTTGATCGGAACCCCCTTGATGACGACCGGAAGGCTGGCTTCCCACTCCTTTGTCTTGATGACGGAGGAGCCCACGGTCTCACCGGGAGAACCGCACCTCACATCCCCTCGATTGATGGTTTGCGCCTTGCAGCCGACCGAGCCGAGAGGCTCCCACGGGCACTTCCCCCAGTTCGTGAACCAGTTTCCAGGAGGCCCGGGATCCTCGCATGTCCAGGGGCTGGGAGGAGCAGGGGGCTCTGGTTCGCAGTCCTGAGGCGCCCCCCCGGTGCCGCCTCCTCCCGAAAGGAGCCCCCCAATCCCGGTGGTTTGGGGAAACGTCACCACCCGAGATGCGCTGTCGTCACCCTCGCGCAAGAGGACGAGCGTGTCCCCTCGCCCTAGGACTCCAATGACATCGATGAGTGCACGGTCATCCAGATTCGCCGAGGTCCAAGCCCATGTGGAGGATTGGTCCGTGGGCTTCTCGGGAAAGAAGAAGACGTCCGCGTGCGGAACACCGACGAAGCCGTGCCCCTCGATTCGGAGTTCGATCCCGAGCGGGTGCTGGACACCGAGGTCGACCTCTTCCGAGGTACGGATCAGAACCCCAAGGCGGTAGGGTTCGGTGTCTGCTTGGACCCCCTTATAGGCGAAATAACCCTGAACGGCCCGGTTCGTGAGCAGCGGGGCGACGTTGGCTGAGAATGAATACTCGGATCCATGGGGAACCATCAGGTAGACCCGTCCTCCGTTGATCGAAGGCGCGATGGTAGTCGACAGTCCGGTTCCGGTCCCATCGTCCTCGACAGCCTGATCATCGACAACGACGTACATGGGTTGAGCTACCGGTTGGGTGGTTTCCCAGGTCAGGACATCGTGATCGAGTCCCGAAGATTCCTGCACCTCCAGCGTGTGGACCATCCCGACGGTTTGGCCGTTCGGGGTGTCCGTCTGGCCGAGGGTAACCTCGAGAACCTGATCGTGTTGGACCTCGAGTACCGGCGTCTGCCCCGATGCTCCGGTCGTGACCTCCAACAGGTTGCCCCCCTCCTCTCTGATCTTGATGGGGGCGCCGGCCACAGGATCAAGCGTATCGTCGAGTACGCGAACGAAGAGTTCGACGTTTCCCGCAGCATCCCTCGCCTTGCGAGGCGGGAGAGGGTCCGATGCGGCGAGGGCGAAAGCGGTGAGGCTCAAGAAGAGTGAAGCCGCCAGAATAGGCGCTCGCACGTCTGTTTTCCTTGCAAGTGTATCTGGATGTTGGAACACGGACTCAGTTACGAAGCCACCCCAGAGCCTCCTCGGCCCTGGAGCCAATCTGTTGCAGCAGATCGTCGGGTATCCTGCCGGCGCCGGGTTTCCTATCCGGCGCATACAGGGTCTCCATGGCCTTGCGGTAGCCACGATGCACAGCTGCGTACTCCGGGTAATCCAGCTCTTGGAAGCGGACGATGCGGTTGTTCTGGTAGAAGGACCACCACCCGTCCTTACCTGTGGAGAAGACCACTCCGCGGTCGGGATCGAGTTGCTCCGGTGGCTGCCCCTTGGCATATTGGAGCACGACGATCGTACACCCCATCAGAGGGATCACTTCGGAGTAGGCGATACTCTCTCCGTTTTCGATACTTTCAAGGAACGCTGCATAGAGATCCGGAAGGCGGTAAGCCGCTGTTTGCACGCACTCCGACGCGCCCTCCAGCATTCCGCGGGCAATAGGGCCGACAGCAGGCTCCGGCGAGTCATCCTCTGCCGGGGCGGGCTCCTGAATCTCTGACGGGATCGCTGCTCGTGCATCACCGTCGCTCGAGATCACCAAGTCCGGACCCTTGGAGTCCTGGTCGCTGGGCAGACTTGCCACAAGCGCCTCAGGCGGGTCGACCTGTCGAGGCGGATCGACATGGCCTCTCTGCATGCCCGCGAGATAGGCAATGACCAAGAGAACGGCGAAAACGAGGAGGGTGAGGCTACGGGTCATGTCGTTGGGTACAGATTCATCCAAGCTATCTCCCCACACTCGGCTTCATGCTGGCACGACAATGGTGGGGACACGAACTCAGTTACCAAGCCACCCCAGAGCCTCCTCGGCCCTGGAGCCAATCTGTTTCAGCACGTCGTCGGGCACGCCGTTGCCGGGCTTCCAATCCGGCTTATCCATGTCTTTCACGGCCTGAAAGTAGTGACGATGCAAGGCAACGTACTCTGGGTAATCAGATTCATGGAAGCGGATGACGCGGTTGTTCTGATAGAAAGACCACCACCCGTCCTTACCTGTGGAGAAGTCGACTTCTCCGTCGGGCCCTACCGGCTCCGGTGGCTGCCCCTTCGCATATTGGAGCACGACGATGGCACATCCCAGCAGATTGAATGACTGCACATGGGAGATACTCTCCCCGCTTTCGAGTTGTTCAAGGAACGTTGCATAGAGATCCGGAAGGCGGTAAGCCGCTGTTTGCACGCACTCCGACGCGCCCTCCAGCATTCCGCGGGCAATAGGGCCGACAGCAGGCTCCGGCGAGTCATCCTCTGCCGGGGCGGGCTCCTGAATCTCTGACGGGATCGCTGCTCGTGCATCACCGTCGCTCGAGATCACCAAGTCCGGACCCTTGGAGTCCTGGTCGCTGGGCAGACTTGCCACAAGCGCCTCAGGCGGGTCGACCTGTCGAGGCGGAT
>JALWOP010000295.1 GCA_027083445.1 Planctomycetota bacterium
GAGCTTGACGTCCCCCAGCCCCATGGCCTCGGTCTTGTAGATCCGGCTACCGATCCAGCCGATCGCGTAGAGGACGCCGCCCCCCACCAGGATTCCGGCCAGGGAGCCGAGCAGCGCCCCGATCCGATCGACTCCCGGGCCGTCACTGAGGGCCCGCGCCACGAGGGTATCCCCCTGGAGGGCTGGGATGAGAAAGCAGAAGAGTGGCGCGACGAGCATGCCCCCGATCGAAACCTCGTCGGGGATCTCGAAACGCTCGAAATCCACCGCCGTCGCGACCAAGAGGCCCGAGAGCACGACCGACCAGGTCAGCCAAAGTGGCCAGGCTTCGGACCCTGCCGTGCGGATTGCGTACCACCACAGCAGTGCGTTGGAGAGTTCGACCAGGGGGTAGCGCAGGGGAATGCGCCTGTGACAGGTCCGGCAACGACCGAGTTGCAGCACCCAGGAGAGTACGGGGATGTTCTCCTTCCAGGTCAGGGTCGTCTTGCACTGGGGGCAGCGCGACCGCCGAGGTCGCCGGATCGTCTCGTCCTCCAGTGGAAGACGGTGGACACACATCCCCAGAAAAGACCCGACGAACAGGCCGAGCACGGTCCAGTAGGTGACCATCAGGGCAGGAGGAAGGTCGAGGGGCATGTTGGCTGGGGGGATAGGTCAGGGCGGAACAATGCGGCGTGGTCACCGTTACTTGGGTTCGGTCCAACGCAGGTCCACGTAGTCCACGAAGGGAGGGTCCCAGGGCTGGATCCCATCCCCGGCAGGAGGAACATCGAGCAGGATCAGAACGCGCAGCGGCCCCGCGGGGAGCAGCCGGGGGTGGCCCACGGCAGCCTTTGGGTCGACCGGACCCCTGGCGGGGAGGAACATCACCGACCAGCGACCGCTCCCATCCTCCCCTCCTACCTCCAAGCCCGTCCACTCATAGGCGCGAATGTCGGCCGGCAGAGGTGAGCTGACCACGCCGACCCTGAGCCCCTCGACCAGGGGATTGATGCGGGGAGCGTCCAGGATGAGGTCCGCCGGGGAGACGGTCAGCCCCCCGAGCCCACCACCGTCACCGAGCCCCCAAAGCTGGTGCGGGGTCTGATGCACCTCACCCGAGATTCGTATCCAGCCGCCGGCGACGAGCAAGAGGGGCGTGTCCACATCGACAACCCCCGAGAGCGAGAGGTCTCCCCCCGCGATGAGCACCGTCCAGTCCCAGTCCTCTGCTCTCGCGAGCCACTCCGAGAGGGTCTCACCGGGAAGGAAGGGGGCGCCCGGCTCCTTGGGTCCGATCCGGGAAGACTCAGCTCCTCGCCGCCGGAGGAGGCGGCCTTGAACCCGAAGGGAGCGCTGTGCCCGCAGAATGCGCAGCCCCCCACCGGGAAGAAGACTCAGGCTCTCCCCGGCCGGGATGACGACGCTCGTACCCTGCAGATCCGGTTTGGCGGGGAAGGCGCTCCCGCCGAGGGGCCCATCGATCCCACTCCCCGCCGCAGCCGGGTAGCGCACACTCACCCTCCCACCGCCCCACGCGGCCACTCCATCCGTTCCGGGAAGGGGGATCGGAAGCCGCCGGGCGTCGTCCAGGAAGGCCAGGGTCGGACAGCGACTCTCCATGGAAGCGGAGGCGGCATCAACCCGCACGGTCAGGCGACTGAAGGGGATGGGGACGAGGTTGCCGTGGAAGTCCGTCAACCCCTGCCCAGGCATGGGGAGCAGGTCGTAGACCCCTGGACGCAGGGGAGCGGGGGGATGCAGCTCGAGTTCCGAGCAGGGCGCCGCACCGCAGGATCCCTGGGGTTCGTTCTTGCGCAGCACCACGGAGAGCTTCATCGGCTCCGCTCGGGGAACCGTCACACGGACGATTTGATCCCCCTCCCGGCGGCTACGCTCCTCATAGGCGATCAGTTCGAAGCGTGCTGCCGGAAGGGTGGAGGGATCGATCGGCTCCGCGCAGGTGAGGACGATCGGCTCCCAGGGATGGAGGCGCATGCCGACCCGAGGATCGAGCTTGCTGGAGTCGGGACGCAGGGGGAAGGCTCGTTCGGGGGACGCGTCGTCGAAGAGGATCCCCGCCGCGGGACCGGCAGCGTCGACGGTGCGGAAACTCCACCGAAAGCCTCTTTCGAGAGGGCGCCCGCCCTCTCCACGCAGACCGTCGAAGCGGGGAAAGCCCCGGCCGACGAGCGTGTAGTCCGTTCCGGGGAGATAGCCCCCATCATCGAGGGTGGGGTGCAGCACCGGCGCAGGGATGAAGCGCAGGCTCCGCCCCAGAGCCTCCCAGCGCCCCCGGGCCCGCTTCCCATTGGAGGCGATGACGTAGAGGCTCGTGGAGGTGATCGAAGCCGGGTCCACGGGCTCACTGAAGGTGAGAACCAGTTCCTCGTTGAGAAATAGGCCCTGCCCGACCTCGGGACGGATCCCGGTCAGGCGCAGCACCTGGGGCCCGCTCCCCCCCCGCTCGCAGGCGGCCAACAAACACAGGAGGAAGAGGGGGGTCGGGGGGCGCACACTTCCCATTGAAGCGACATCCGAGTCGGACTTCCATCCTCCCGAGAAGTCCCCTCTCCAACCATGACCGAGAAGCAGGGGCAAGCGCCCAATGGGCGGGGCCCGCGTCCAGGAACGCGGGCCCCGCCCCATGCCCTCTGCTCGAGCGAGCCTCCTGGTCGGTGAAAGCCAGGGGGGAAGGGCCTTACCCTCGCCGGAGAGTCTCCTCCAGCGCTCGCTCAGCTAGATCGGCCTACCCCCCCAGAAGGTCAACTCTGAAGGTCAACTCAGAAGGTCAACTCAGAAGGTGAAGTGCACCCGCAGGTGATCGAGGGCCGGCTTGGGGGTGGTGATGTCGATATCCCCCCCATCCTTGTCGATATTGAAGTGCGCACGGAAACGGAATACGTCCCATGCCGTCGAGTTGGCCGGGGGGAACAGGTCACTGATGTCCGGCGTGAAGCCGTGCACGTTGGTGATGGCCCCGGTGGTGGTATCGATCGTCGCCGCGTCGAAGGAGACCGAAACCTCGGTCGCGTCAGGATAGGAGTCGAAGACGCCGTTCGTGATCAAACGGACGAAATGGGGCACCAGGTAGGCCTGGATCGCTCCACCGGAGAGGAAGGTCGCCGGGTTCTCCCCGTTCGGATCGAGACTGAAGGTCAACGTGTCGCCTGCGCTGTCGTAGGTCGCATCGACGATGCTGTAGTGCTGGAAGACCGTCGTATCGCTCGCGTCCTCGAGCTTGATGGTGAAACCACGCATGAGCTGCGGGTTCTCGGTGTAGATCGCATCTTCCGCCGCCAAACCGGCCGCGCTGAGAGTGATCGTGTAGGTGGGGCTGGTGATGACGATCGGCCCCAGGATCGGCGGGAGGAGCTGGGTGGAGCCATCGCCGTCACCGGGAATCACGCCGGTCGCCGTATCCGTACCTTCGAAGCGGAAGATCAAGTTGTCGATGCCGCCGCCCGGGTTGATGCGCGCAAGTCCCAAGGGAATCCACTTCGACTGTGACTCGGACTCGCTACCGAAGAAGGGCACCATCCGGTTCGGCGGGGTCGTCGGACTGGTCCACCCGATCGGGGGCGGCGCGCAGTAGAGCGTCACGTCCATGCCCGCCATGTAGGAGCCGGGGATGTCGACGAAGTCCAGATTGAGGTCGGGGTCATCGACATGGAGCTGCAGGATTCCAGGACTGCCGTCTCCACCAGCACCCACGGTCCAAAAGCCCGAAGGATCGTTCTTGTCGGGTTGGGCGTGGAAGCAGACGAAGTCTTCCTTGGGCTTGAAGGGCGGTACCGTCCCCGAGAGGCCCTCATCGTAGAAGGTCGGAATCGAGTCGCAGCCCCAGGGCTGGGGACCCGTCTCGTTCGCCCCGCCCTGACTCTGGTTGCCCGCGCCTCCCTGGCCACCCACCGCACTGATGGGACGGGCCGAGTGTATCGAAAGGGCGGGGTTGTCGCGGTACCAGAAGCCGGGTCCGCCGCTTGCGTCCGCCTGACCATGGAAGTGGATCGTCCCGGCCGAAGAGAGGATCAAGTGTCCCCCCGAGCCACCGCCGGAGCCACCGCCGACCCGGTCGAAGAAGCTGGTGTTCTCACCGCCGCCCCCGTCGCCACCGTTGGCGGTGATGAAACCGGGAACGCCGTCCTTGCCGATCGTGATGTCGCCGATGGCGAGGATGCGCAGGCCTCCCGCGCCGCCCCCACCGCCGGCACCCTTCTCGTCACCACTGTTCTTGAAGGGAACCAGGGGGAAGGAGTCGGAGTTGACCGCATCGCCGCCGCCGCCACCGCCTGCCCCAGCGAGCGTGTCGTCGAGCTCACCCAAGACGACCGAGCCGGGAATGGCATCGAAGGGATCGTCATCCACGATCATCGTGCCGAGGAAGTTGTTGTTCGGATCGGCGTCGATGAAGGGCGAGGGGCCGATCGCTCCGCCCTGTGCCCGCTCGGCCTGGCTGACCGCGCCCAGCCCGAACTCGCCCCCGGGAGCCCCCGGTTCCGCGTCGAGCCCCACGATGGCTTGCGCGCGGATCAGGGTCGTCGAGGTGTCGTTGTGGAAGTGCCAGACGTCATCTCCCAGACGCCCGCCGCCGCCACCGGCTCCGCGCCGATCGTTCTTGCCGGTGCTGGCGTAACTGGTCTCCCCGCCTTCGCCGCCCAGGTTGGGCACTCCGAAGGCCCCGAAGCCAGGCCCACCCCGGGGAGTGGACTGGGTGGTGAGGAACGAGCCCAAGCCCCCATCGCCACCACCGGCATTCCCCTTGGCACCCTGCTCGGGTTGGTTGGTCGTATTGAGGGTGGTCACACCCTGACTGTCCGAGCCGCTGACCGTGATCTCACCCTCGATGCGGGCGGTTCCCGAGCAGAGGATCGTGCAGGTGTTGGGGCCGACGATGCGGATCTTCGCCCCCGCCTCCACCCACAGGTCCCGGATGTCCACGACGCCGTTGATCACCGCCTGGGTCTTGGTCGGGGCTCCTCCCGGACCCCCGACAATCGTGTCGCTGACCGTATCCAAGACGAGCTCGGTTGGGGCGCGCACATACCAGTCGAAGTCACCTCCCGGCCCGCCGGTCCCTCCGAATTCGAAGGCGGCTTCAAGGATTCCATCCTTCCAGTGGGCAGGGGGGAACTGCTCGACGGCCTGGGTGTCCTCGATGGAGCCGAGAACGTCGCCACCGATGTCGAAGGACTCGTAAATCTCGTCGACCTCCGGGTTGCCCACGCCGGGGTGGAGGGGGTTGTCCTCACCCGCGGTCACGGTGTGCATCTCGGTGAAGTTGGCCAGGTCCGAGGTGGTCGCGTCGCCGATCAGGTCCCGGAAGCCCTGGAACAGGACCACGCGCAGTTCGGAATCCTGGGGGACGAGCCCCAGAGGCCTCAACCGCACTTCGGCACCGCGCTCGCTGCAGTTCTGCACGAGCTCGATCTGCGACTGCATCGGTGCGAAATCGGCATCGGTCGGGTTGGGAACCGTCGCGTACTGGAGTTCGATGCGGTCACCGCTGATGTTCGTCGGAGAGGGATCGATCGGCTGATTGAACTGCAGCACGATCTCGATCTGGTTCTCGGGAATCGAGTAGTGGTTCAGGGGTACGTTGAAGGTGAGCTTCCCCGCTTGGTCGGCCACGCTCCAAAGAAACTCCTGCTCGATTCCGCCCAGGACGAGGGCGCTCGCAGGGAGGGCCGGGTCGTCATTCAGGCCGCGCACCACCACGACGGGGGGCCCCGCCGTCGTGTCGACGAAGAGCACGAGCGGGTCGGTGGAGTCGGGAGTGGTGAACTCGACCAGGGCCCCCTCCTCGAGGGGTTCACCGGCGGTATCGGTAATCGCAGTCCCCCCCGCGTTGGCGCCGATGACCGTCAGGCGGTAGGTCGAGCCCGGCACCAGGCCCGCATCGCTGAAGTCCGCCTGCAGGGGGCAGCTCGGCTGAAAGCGCACCATGTCGGTCCTGAGCACGCCATCGACGATGGGCTGGGAGAAGACCCCCGTCGCCCCCTTTCCCTGGGAGTCGACCAGGTTGATGGTGTTGAAGTTCACCGTCGAGAAGTCGACATCCCGGTTGAAGGTGATGTCGAGGGGTCGGTTGATCTTCCACTCTTGGCCGGGGAGAACGTTGATCCCGATCACCTCGAGCTTTTTCGAGGTAGAGGTGCTGGCTCCTCCCCCGCCGCTGTTACTGCAGCTCGAGAGGAGGAGGGCGGCGCCGAGCGCCAAGGAGAGGCCAGCTTGGGCGAGGGGGAGACGCATGGTCAATGGACTAGGCCGGGAGGGTCGAAGGTATCGGATTCGGAGGGGAGGGCAGCCCAGGGAGCGGGCCTTGGCAAGATCCCGCCCCCCGGAGAGGTAGAAGAGAGGCGCAGGGATCAGTCGAACCAGGCGACCGCGAGGGCCGACAGCTCGGGGGTGAGCCCGGTGAAGATGTCCGACTCGAAGGTCACGCGCACCTGATAGTAGGGAGCCCCGCTGATCAGGGAGATGTCGTCGGTCCACTTCTCCTCGTCGTTGAAGAAGACGATGAACTTGCTCTTTTGGTTGTTATCGATGTCGCAGGAGCGGTTTTCGAACAACTCGTTGTGGAGTGGGATTTCGTCGGGCTGGACGCAACCGTGGTCGTAGTAGTCACCGAAGCTGTCGAACAGAAGGGCGTTCTCCAGGGGCTCGGTGTTCTGGACCTGCGGATTGCTACAGCACTTGTAGCGGTCGTCGCGGATTTTCGAAGCTCCCCGGAAGTTGAGCACGACCGCGGTCCCTACGGGCTGGTCCTCATCCCGAGGCTCCTTGGTCGGCTCCAGGTAGATCGGGGCCGTAAAGAGCGTCTCCTCGGAGGTGACGAAGGGGTCGATCGCCTTGAACCAGATCGAGTGGACACGGGCGATACGGGTCACGAAATCCGCCGCTCCGATGTAGTAGGAGTTGTCCAAGCCGTAGGTCTTGGCCCCACCCGCAGCGGGGCTGAAGCCACCGTTGGCCTCCTCCTCGGAGTCTGGGTTGACGATCACGGTGTTGCCGCTGGAATCGATGCCCCCGGTCGAGAAGGCCCGGAAGTAGGGCTTGGACGATGAGTTCGCCGCCAGGGAGATGTCGAAGGCGTTCAGACCGATCGCTCCCGGATCCGGGTAGCAACTGAACTCCATCATCATCGGTAGGGCGTCGGCCAAGACATGCTCCGCCACATAGGTCGCCTTGTCGATGTTGCTCGGGAAGGGCTGGCCGTTGGCGACGAACTCCTGCATCAGCGGAGCGCCCGAGCCATCCTTACCCCAGCGCTTGCGCAGGTCGGTGTTGCGCCAGGTCCAGGTCTTCCAGTCCTCCGGCGCCACGTTGCGGTTCCAGGGGAAGGGCATCAGCTTCGTCCCGCTGACCGGGTGCACGAAGAGGTCGCCGGGGGAGATCGTGTAGCCCTTCTCCCGGCTGTGGACGAGTTTGTTCTCGCTCTTCTTGTACCAGTTGCCGTCGAACTTCTTGAGCAGCCCGGACTTGAAGAACTTGGGGAAGAGGGAGCCCGGATCGATGTACTCATCCGGCAGGTACTTACAGTGCCCAACGCGGATCGAGAACTCCGAGAAGGTCTCGGCGATGACCGATCCGATGGCCGGGGACCAGTAGAGCCCCTCGACATCGATGTTGTGGTTGCTGGTATCGGTCAGGGACCAGCCGAAGTCGCAGTAGCGCCAAAGCGTCTGCATCTTGCTGCCCAGACCCGACAGAGGCGTCTGCACTCCGGAGGTGAAGGGCGTCATCAGCTTGGGCACCGGCTGACTGCGGTCGGCCACCGCGTTGAAGTGGATCACGGGCCGGGGCCGAATCAGCTCTCGCTGCAGGTCGTAGAGCAACTGTCCACCCCACTCGGGCAGGGGTCCGGTGGAATCGTCACCGAAGGGGGGTTCTTCGTCGAGGCCGGTGAAGCGGGTGACCCGGCCGTTGTTGTGCTGGGTGACCTCGGTCGGATCGACGGTCATGTGCACGGACGGGAAGGTCTCGGTCAGGGGGTTGCCGGCCAGGTCGATCGGGCCGCGGTCGCCCTCGGTGAGGGTCAGATAGTAGTCCTCCGAGAGCCCCTCCTGGTGGGCCAGGGGGAGGTCGGTCAGGAAGGTGAACTCCTGCAGGTCGACGCTCTGGCTCAGGGAGCCGATCACATAGTCGCTCGTATTGAGCGCCCCCTCTTCGGGGATCGGCTTGCGCGTGAGGGTCACCGAGTCGAAGGCCGTCAGACTGGAGGGGTCCATCGGCTCACTGAAGCGCAGGGCATAGGTCGAATCCGTCCGCAGCCCCTCGACCGGATTCTCCGGGAATCCCGTGGAATCGGGGAAGACGCGCACGAAGCAAGCCTCCTTGCCCGCATCTTCCACCGGGTCGTAGGCGGCCAGGAACTGGCCGGGACCGGCTCCCGCGTTCTCCCACTCCGCCGCGCTGCCGTAGGGGTGCAGTAGCAGGCGCACGAGGATGTCCTGGACCTCGCCGTTTTGGTCCACCGGCGGCGGCTGGTTGACGATCTCGGCAAAGAGCCCAGGCTGGCGGATCACATCCCCGGCTTGGGGAGTCTGGGAGCAGAAGGTCGACTCGAAGCGCACGCGGGGAAGACGGAAGAGTTCGGGGTCACTCGGCTGCTGCTCGGGAGATTCGAGCAACTCGATCGGAGTGTTGCCGACCAGAATGGGCGGCGTCATGTCGAGCATGAACCCGTTGAAGCTGTCTCCGGTCACCTCCTCGGGGCCGCCGGAGCGTGCGGCGCGCACAACGTCCAGGGTCCCATAGGTGCTGTCGGTGGGACCGTTGTTCTTCGCCGTCACCGGGTGCCCCGAGGGATTTCGCAGGAGATCCTTCTGGCCCACGCTGATATTGATCTCGGTGGGAATGCGCAGTTCGAGGTTGGCCAGGTTGACATCCTTGGCCGCCGGCAAGCCGACGCCGTTGACCGGCAGCGGCGGGTCCTGCTGGAACGACTCGAGTTCCGACACGGTCGTATCGATGATCACTCGCGTTCCGTAGTACTCCTTCCCCGGTTGCCCGTCGTGCTCCGCGAGATCTCCGTGGTTGGGATCGACGAAGACACGCCCCTCGAAGGGCAGGATCGGGGGTGAACCCACGTTGACGCGCAGAGTGGTCGGATCGAGGGTCTCCGGGTCCAGCAGATCGTCGAACTGAATGACGATCGCCGCGTTGCGCGGCACCATCGAGTACAAGCCCGCGCCGTTTGCGTCGTTCTCGTGGATGGGCGACATGTTCTGCTCGGCCTTGAAGGTCAGGTCGAAGAACTGATCGCGCCCCCCACCCTTGGAGGTGTCGGTCACGTCCCGCAAGACGACGAGTACGTGTTGGGCGGTGACGGGGTTGATCTCCCGGAGGTAGTTCTGGCCGTCCGACACCAGGTTGGCGTCGATGACGAAGTCCGAGAACATATGCACCCGAGCGCCGAAGGCGTCGAGGCCGAAGACCTCGACGAGCCGACCGTAGGCCTGGCGCAAGATGCGCGGTTCCTGCTCGTTTCCGGCGGCGTTGGGATCGGCGAAGAACCACGACCCGTCGGGTTTTTGGGTGGGCGTCCCCGGCGGCGTGGAGGCGGTCTTGTCGGCACTCTGAGCTCCCCCGCCCCCGCAGGCACTCAAGACGCCGAGCAGAAGCAGCCCCGCACCCAGAGGTGAGCGGCCCAGGTTCGGCCGGTCCGGGTTTGGGCAACCCAGAATCGAGCCCAGGAAAGAGGGGCGGATGGGGAAGGTCTCTGAGTGGTTCATCGTCGGCATGCGTGTTCGGGGTCGCAGGCGGTCGCGATCCGGTGCCTCACCCCCCTCCAGGGCCCGGAAGCTGCGGGGAAAGCTGCCGGTAGGGGAGGGGGAGCTATGGGGGGACTTGGCATTCTGCCAAATCCAGAGCCCTGAGAGAGCCCCCCATTCGGGTCGATCCTTGGGGATCGGGGAGGTGAAGCCGCGGGAGGAGTCCCGGGGTGCAGGTCGGGCAAACCGACTCCACCCCCGCTCTCCCTGGGAACTCGCCCCCCAGTAGAACTCGAAACGGGAGACTCGAAACGGGACCGCTGGGTCGTTTGGGTTGTCGAAGGTGCCCGCCGGGACCTCTTCTCCGGAACCTAGAGGCTCCCGAGCCGAGGGTGACCGGCTCCTCCCGAAAAGCCCACGGGGCCGTCCGGGAGAGGGCAGGGGTTCTCCATCAAACAGCGTGCCGTGCCCAGAGCTTTCCTGCGGCCCCTAAATCCCTAAAACAGAAGGACTTGGGGAGCTGGGCTCCTCTCCGCCCCCCCCGAGCGCCCCGGCAGCGCACGACCGGACACACTCCAGAGCGGAACCGCACACTCGCCCCGGGATGGCCCCTCAGACCGGCTCGCCGCTCCGAGCAGGGCCCGCCGGGGAGAACCCCTGGGCCTGGGCGCTCTCCCGGTCGGCCAGGAAGACCATGTGGTCGGTGCGCATCTTGCCCAGATCCGAGGAGTCGGGCCGGTGGAAGTGGCGCGTGGTCGAGCAGCCGATGAACCCGAAGTCGAGTTCCCGCGAGCAGTAGGCGCAGAATGCCCGCAGGGATTGCCCTGGACGGGACGGCCTCTGGACCGCTACCCGAGGCAGGACGTGGCGTGTCTCGGTGCGGGAGATGCAGGAGGGGTTGGGGCAGGGGTTGTCCCCCTCGACCACCGCCGCCACATCCCTCACCCGGGGGGCAAGGGGAGCCTCGAGTTCCAGCCGGCCCAGGAGCATCCCCAGGATCGCCATGCGGATCGGCACCCCCCGGGCCGCCTGCTTGAAGTAGATGCTACGCGGATCGGAATCGATCTCCTCGGAGATCTCGTCCCGGCGCGGCAGGGGGTGCATGACGACGGCATCGCGCAGGGAGTCCGCCTGCAGAGCCTGCTTTTCCAGGCGCAGATAGGCCGTCTCGCTCAGCTCTTCGGAGCGATAGCGTTCGGTCTGCGGGCGGGTCATGTAGACCGCGTCCACGTGCTCGACCTCCCACCCGCGCGCGTCGGTGAACAGGGAGAGCTGGTGGGGCTTTTGCGGCGTGAGATACATCGTGTCACTCTTCGCCGCCAGGCTTCCCAGGCGCCTCGCATCGGCCCGCACCGGCTCGACGCCAAACTCCTCGCGCAGTCTTTGCAAGACATACTCGGGCATCTCGAACCCCGGCTGCGGCACGCAGACCAGGTTCGCACCGAAGCGCGCCAGTGCGTAGGCGAAGGAGTGCACCGTGCGGCTGTACTTCAGGTCTCCCGCCAGGACGACATCGAGCCCCTTGATGTCCCCCCGCTCCACGTGCAGGTTGTAGAGGTCGCACAGGGTTTGGGTCGGGTGTTCGTGCGCCCCGTCCCCGGCGTTGATGACCGGGACGGGCGAGTACTCGGCAGCCAGACGCGCAGCCCCCTCGCTGGAATGGCGCAGCACGATCGCATCGGCGTAGCCCCCACCGACGACGCGCACCGTATCGGCCAGTGACTCACCCTTGGAGGTGCTCGAGACCTTCATGTCCGCCGCGCTGAGCACGCCGCCACCGAGTCGCAGCATGGCCGACTCGAACGAGAGTCGTGTACGGGTCGACGGCTCGTAGAAGAGGCTGGCGACGATCATCCCCGGACAGAGACCGGCATGGGCGCGGGGATCGGCGGCGAACTCGTCCGCGAAACGGAACAGCTCCCGGATCTCGTCCAGGCTGAGGTCGTCGATCGAGACGAGGTGGCGCGCTTGCATCCTGGTTGGGGCGGGGGTGAGGCCGCTTCCCCTCCAGGGCGAAGAGACTAACGCCCCTTCAGGGCAGGGGCAACGGCAGGCGGGGCCCCAGCGCCGCTTCGCCCCTCTCCTCCAGGGCGCTCGCCCAACCGCGATCGGGGGGAACGGCAAGCCCCGCGATCCACGGATCTCCCTGGGGCAAGCCCAGGGCATTGAAAAGGGTCCGGCGCACCAGGGCGAGCGCCTCACGGGGCCGCGCCAGGGCCGAGAGGGTCTCGGGCGGACCATCGTCCAGCCGCGAGCGCAGGCATCGCAGGACGCCTCCCCTCACGGGTGGGGCCGGCACCCCGCCCGGATCGAGCCACAGGACGAGGTCGGCCCGCTCCCGCAGATGCCGCGCCAACTCCTGGCCGGCGACTTCGATCTCGTCCTGCTCCTCGCCCATCCCCCGAGTCGACAGGGAACGCTCCCCGGCGCTGTCCACCAGGTCGAAGGCGTAGTGCCCAAGCTGGATCCGTGCGCTGATCGCATCGCGGGTCGTGCCCGGCTCGGCACTGACGCCGACCCGCTCCTGTCCGACGAGCAGGTTGAACAGGGTCGACTTGCCGGCGTTGACCGGCCCGGCGAGGAGCACCAGGGGGGGCTCGAGGAGGAAGCGGAAGCGTTTCCAACGCCCGACCCAGCCCTCCTCGGGCCGAGCCGCCCCCCTCAGCGCTCCCCGGGCCTGGTCGAGCAGGACGCGAGCAGCCCGATCACAGGGAGCGCGCTCCAGGGCAGCCAAGCTCGCCTCTTCGACACTCGGGTAGCCTTCGCCACTCCCGGCCCCGAGGAGTTCCATGAGCTCCTCCACCAGGAAGGGGTTGCCGTGAACGCCCAGCTCGAAATGCTCCTCCCCCCGCCGGACGACGAGCGCCAGGTCGAGACAGAGATCATCTCGACCGAGCCGAGCCAACCGGAGCTCTCCCACCCCGGGCAGCTTTGGACAGAGGAGACTGAGGCGCTCGGCCGCACCCTCTCCCCCCAAGGCGATCACGGCGATGGCCCCCGAACCCGAAGGGGTGAGACGGCGCAGGGTGAGGCTCATCCTTCACTCGAGAGGGCCAGGCCCCGCAGGACCAGAAAGGGATCGACGAACAGGGGTCGGGGCAGCTCCCCAAGGACGGCCTCCACGAACCCGCGAGCTCCGCCGGTGAGCACGATGGGAGCCTCTTGGGGTAGACCGGCCTCCCGGGAGACCCCCAGCACGAGTTCCCGCGCCGCACCCTGGAACCCGACGGCGACTCCCGAGCGTAGGGCGGCCCGGGTCGAGCGGCCCAGGGCCGCAGCCAGGGGATCGGGGTCGATTCGCGGCAACTGGGCCGCCCCCTCGGCCAGGGCCCGGGCCAAGAGGGTGGGACCGGGGGCGATCGCGCCCCCCAAGAAGACCCCGGGACGGGCCGCATCCACGGTCAGGGCCGTTCCCGCGTCGACCACCACGCAGGGCCCTCCGACCCGTGCGAGAGCCGCCCGAGCGGCGTAGAGGCGATCCACCCCGGTCGTCTCGGGGGTCTCCAGGTCGAGTTCCAACCCGCAGGGTGGGTCGACTCTGGGTGCGCGGCCACAGGTCTCGGCCAAGAGCTGGGCCAACTCCTCGCGGCGCCGGGAATCGGCGACCGCAGACAGGGCGATCATCCGGGGTCGGGGCAGCCCGGCAAGCCACTCTTCCAGAGGCTCCCCCACCCCGAGGATCGCGATGGGGGCCTCCGTGACGGCGGCGAAGAGGCAGGCCTTCAGGCGGGAGTTGCCCAGGTCCAGGGCGAGGAGCGGAGCGCTCACTTCGAGGTGTAGACGAGCGTCTCCTCTTGACCGAAGCGCAGAACGACGACCTCCCAGGTGGTGTACTTGTCCTGGTTGGCCTTGACGAAGGCGATCGCCTCCGACTCCGAGGTGACCTTGTGTCCGTTGACGCTGATCAGGACATCCCCCGCCATGGCACCGTTGCGGGCAGCGATCGACCCCTCGCGGACCGACTTGATCTCGACTCCGGCGCGCTTGCCGTCCTTGTAGTAGGTCGCGGTGGTCACGTCCTCGGTCAGGATGCGCTGGTAGTCCTTCGCGAAGGTCTCCATGTCCTCGTAGCCGAGACGGTAGGTGTTGGCGGCGATCAGCTCGGTCTGGGCGTTCCCCCGATCCTCGGGAGAGGCCTTTGGCATCGGATCCCCCTTGGGCACCTGGAGACTGTCCGCGTCGACGGAGATGATCAGGCTCTCGGCCAGGGCCTGGGGAAAGAGCTCCTCGTTGTCGCGCTCGGGATCGGTGAACGCGAAGATGATGCCGCGGGGCTTGATCGCATGCACCACCGCATAGTCGTAGGGCGGCATGAGCTTGTCACCGACGTGAAGCGTGGCGTCCAGGCGCTCTTTCTTGTAGGTGATCGACGCCGCACTCCCCCCGGGATCGACCGTGTCGTAGCGAATCATGAAGACCGCAATGACATCGCTCAGGGGCTTGTAGGTGGGCTGCGTGGGACGTACGGGATCGCGGCGCTGAACAGGCTTCTTGGGCGGCTCACCCGTCCAGTTCATCTGCAGGAAGGTACCCTTGAGTTCTTCGTAGTCGACGATCTCGCGCACCTCGGTCTCGACTTCGACGTCCGCGTTGAGGACCTTCTCGACATAGGCGGTGTCGACGGGGTACTGCCGCTCCTCGATCGTGCGGAACCAGTCGTAGGAGTACTTCGATAGTCCCCCGGCCGAGGCCAGGGCGGCCAGCCAACAGATGAGCTTGATCGTCGAGACATTCATGGGCGCGAGAGGATCCTAATCGCCCGGAGGGGCACCTTGAAAGCCCCGGGCACCCAAGGAAGAGATCCTCGGCGCTGCCAGGACGCCCGGCGAGGCCCACTCTTCCCCCATTCCGCCTTTTCCCCGGCGAGGCTCACCCCCCGGCCATGCGCAGGCCGTCGGGGCCGCCCTCGCCCTCCCGTCCGCCGCTCGGCCCCCTGGAAAAGTTGGCCGGCCCCGGACCGGCCACCCGGTCCGAGCTGCCCCGAATTCCGCGTAGGGCCAGGAGCAACTCATCGGGTCGGTCGGAGGCGGCCAGAGCGTCGGCCAGGTCCACGGCTCGAGACTCGACCAGCCCCCGCAGGCACTCATTGAACGAGATCAGGCCCGCTTCGGCTCCCGATTCGATCACCTTGGCCATCTCGGTGGTCTTCCCCTCCTCGAGGAGCTCGCGGATGTGGGGAGTGGAGATCATCAGCTCGTAGGCCGGCACGAGGCCACCGTCCAGGCTGGGGACCAACCGCTGGCTCAAGACGCCGGCCAGGTTGTCGGCCAGACGCTGGCGCACCTGCGCATGCCGTTCGGCGGGGAAGAAGCCCAGTATGCGGTCCATCGTCTGGGCGGCGTTCACCGTGTGCATGGTCGAGAGGACCATGTGGCCGGTCTCCGTTGCCTCCAGAGCCGCCATGACCGTGGTGGCATCGCGCACCTCTCCGATCAGGATCACATCCGGGCTCTGGCGCAGGGCGTGGCGCAAACCGTCGGCGAACGAGGTCGTGTCCGTACCGATCTCCCGCTGACTGAGGACGCAGCGCTGCTCCGTGAACAGAAGCTCGACCGGATCCTCCAGGGTGATCACGTGGCGCTCCACGTTCTCGTTCATGTACTGAATCATCCCCGCGAGGGTGGTCGACTTGCCCGACCCCGCGATCCCGGTCACCAAGATCAGGCCGCGCTTGCGCATGGCCAGGTCCTTGAGCTCCTGGGCCGGAAGGCGCAGGTCGTCCAGGTTGGGAGCCTGCTCTCCGATGCGCCGGATGACCAGGGCCGGCTCGCCGAGTTGCTTGTAGGCGTTGATCCGAAAGCGCCCCAGGCCGTCGAGCTGAATGGCAGCGTCGGCCGAGCCGGTGTCACGCCACTCCTTGAGGCGGCGCTCCCCCAGAATGGCCTTGAAAATTTCGAGCATCGGCCCGGGACCGGGCACGCGCCCCGGGAGGAACTCGATCTTGCCCCCCACCCGCAGACTCGGTCGCCCACCCGCGCGCAGGATGAGATCGGAGGCCTCGGCCTGGCACATGGCGGCGAGCCAGGACTCGACCATGCGGCGCGGTGAGGTGTTCGTCGCCTGAAGCTGCTTCAGCTTCTCCGCGGAGATGCCCTGGAAACGCCGCTTGGGGCGCGATCGCCTGGCCGGCCCGGGTGACGGCGTGCCGCCCTCCTTGGAACGATCCTCGGGGATCGACTCACCACTCTCGGGAGCCCCCGCGTCGGGAGCCCCCGCTCCGGATGCCCCTGCGCCGGCAGGAGGACTCCCCGCTGCGGGTGCTGCAGCGGGTCGAGCCGCGGGGGAGGGTGAAGAGGGGGGAGCCGGCACGGGAGACGCCTCCCCCTGCTCGGCGGAAGAGGGGTTCCCGGTAGGGATCGGGGATCCTACGGGATCGCCCAGGCCTGCAAAGCTGATCTCGTCGTCGGGAATGTCGGGGATATTGGGCTCTTGGGGCACGTTCGCTCCGGGTAGGTGTCCAGGAGCGCATCGGCCGGGGAGGGCAGGGGTCTTGAGGGGAAGGGGTCCTCTCCCGCCCCACCAGCCGTCTCAGTCCGGGTCGGGGCGCACCAGTCGGCGGGCCTCGGCCAAGAGTTCACCCAAACCCAACCCCAGAACCGAAGAGATCCCGATCACGCGCTGTCCCGTAGCTCTCTCCAGTTCACGGACACGCTCCTCGCTGCCCTCGTCCTCGAAATGCTTGGTGGCGACGACCAAACGCGGCTTGGCGTAGAGCTCGGCGGAGTAGTGGCGCAGCTCCTCTTCCAGCGCCCGCCAGGCCTCGACCGGTTCGCGCTCGGCCGCCAGCGAGACGTCGACAAGGTGCATCAGCACTCCGCAACGCTCCACATGTCGCAGGAAACGGTGACCCAACCCGTGCCCCTGCGCGGCTCCCTCGATCAGACCCGGCAAGTCCGCAAGTACCAGGGTGTCGTAGTCCCCCACCCGGGCGATGCCCACCTGGGGCTCGAGGGTGGTGAAGGGATAATCGGCCACCTTGGGACGCGCCGCCGTGACCCGGGAGAGGAAGGTCGACTTGCCGGCATTGGGTAGGCCCAAGAGCCCCACCTCGGCGAAGAGCTTCAGCTCCAGGCGCAGGCGCCGCTCCTCACCAGCCCCCCCCGGTGTGGCGTAGTGCGGCGTCTGGCGCACCGAATTCTTGAAACGCACGTTGCCCTTGCCCCCTGCCCCCCCCCGCGCCCCGACCACCTCGACGCCGGGGCCGTCCAGATCCCGCAGCAGGTTGCCGTGTTCCGCGTCGTAGACCTGGGTCCCAACCGGAACCTCGACGACGACATCCGCGGCACTCGCACCGGTGCGCTGGTTTG
>JALWOP010000296.1 GCA_027083445.1 Planctomycetota bacterium
CTCCCGTGCTCCCTCCGCGCTCCTCACCCCCGAAGCCAATGCCTTCCAACCTCTATGCAACCGACACTGGCCGCACCAGCGGCCCGCGTCCCCACGCCCCCCCCCCATCGCCGCTTCTCCCGCCAGCTCCCTGCCCTCCCCCCGCCTCCGCCGGGCTCCTCAGCCCACGTCCATCCTTGGGCAAATCCAGCCCCCCGCCACGGCGGCTCTTGCCCGTGCCCTTGTCCCGCGGCAGGTAGTGGGTACGTGGCGCGTGGCAGACCTTGCAGTAGGCCTGCTGCAGACCACCGGGCGCATTCCACTGGATCGGCACGTCGTAGTTCGCATTTCCGCAGACCGTGCAGGTCAGGTGGG
The DNA here is from genome assembly GCA_027083445.1 of Planctomycetota bacterium. Classification (GTDB taxonomy): domain Bacteria; phylum Planctomycetota; class UBA1135; order UBA1135; genus JALWOP01. The sequence goes on from JALWOP010000296.1 coordinate 355, forward strand.
GCTCGCTCGGTGAATGCCCCTTTTGCTTGCCCTTGGAAATGCTGTCAGCGGCTCTCGCGGTATCTCCCGTCTTCTTGGCGGGCAGATCGAGCTGAGCCAGGGCAGCGGGGGTCGAGAGGAGCAGCAGGGCGGGGACGAGAAATCGCATGGGCGTGGGGCGAACGGGGTGGCAGCGGGAAGCGGCTGGGGCGCAGTCGCGCTCTACCCGCCTAGTCCAGGCAGGATACGGGAGCAGGGAGAATCCGTCAGCACCCCCCGGATCGCTGCGCCCGAGAGCGGTCCCAGGGCGGGATGACGGGCCTAGACAGTGGGATTCCCGGGTTAGCATGGGGGGGTGAAAGCTCCCCGTGTCGCCTCCCTGCTGCCCTCCGCGACCGAACTGGTGTACGCAGCGGGCGGCGGCCCCCAACTCGTCGGTCGTTCCCACGAATGCGACCACCCTCCCCAGGTCGAGAGTCTTCCGATCCTCACCCGCTCGCGCCTGCAAAGCGACCTTCCAAGCGTCGGCATCGACGGGGAGGTGAGGCGCCTGGTCGCCGATGCGCTGGCGATCTACCAGGTCGATGTGGACGGACTGGCAGCCGCTGCACCCGAGGTGATTCTCACCCAGGATCTGTGTGCGGTCTGTGCGGTCTCGAAAGCCGACGTTCACGCGGCTCTGGGCTCCATCGGGCTCACGGCGCAGGTCGTCGCGCTCTCCCCCACACGCCTCGCGGAGGTGTGGGACGACCTCGAGCGCGTGGGCGAGGCGATCGGCCGTGCCGACTCGGCTCGGGCGGCCCGCCGCGCCCTGGAGGGGCGTGTGGCGGCCATCGCCGCGCGCCGTCCGACCACTCGTCCCAAGGTGCTCTCGATCGAGTGGCTCGACCCGATCATGATCGGCGGGACCTGGATGCCTGAACTGATCGAGGCGGCTGGGGGCGAGGCGCTGGTGACAGGACCCGGGGACCACGCCCCCACCCTCACGGAACCGCAACTGGCCGAGCTCGCTCCCGAGGTCGTGCTACTCAAGCCCTGCGGCTTCTGTCTGGCGCGCACGCGTGAGGAGTATCCGGCCCTGCGCGCCCTCCTCGACCGGCTCGACTGGCCGGCCTGGCGCGAGGGTCGCGTCTGGGTCGCCGACGGCAATGCCTTCTTCAACCGCTCCGGCCCGCGGCTAGTGGAATCCCTCGAGATCCTTGCCGCTTGCCTCCATCCGACCCACTACGCCGACCTGGCCGAGCGCCACGCGGGTTGGTTCGAGCGTCTGGAACCTGCTTGAATCCCGCTCACCGCCCGGCGAGCACCTCGATCTCGAAGAAGCGCGGCTCACCTCCCCAGGTAGCGACCCCCACCCGTCGTGCGTCCGGGATCGATCGCAGCGAGACCGGTGGCAGCAGTTCCACCCCGTCGATCTCCGCCCGGGCCCATCCCTTCCAAAGGGTGAAAACCAGCTCGCGGCTCTCCTCGGCCGGGGGCAACGGCACCGGGTCCGAGGCGAGCACCAGGCGGTCGTAGCGCTCCAAGCGGAGGGCGACGCGGTCCTTACCCCGGGGCAGCAGGATCAGGTTCCAACCCGAAAGCCCGTCGGTGCCGCCCTCGCCCTGGACGGTGATCAGGAGCTTGGGCGCCTCGGTCTGGGCCAAGAGGACCCGCACGCGCACCGCCTCCCCCAGGCGGGAGGTGATCGCCGGCTTGACCCACAGGAGGTTCGAAGGCGAGTCCTTGGGAAAGCCCGGGCGCACGGTCCAGCGTCGCCAGGCGACTCCCCGGTCGGTCGAGGTGCCCGAGAAGGCCTTGCCCTGCAGTCGGAATCCGCCCACGACCTGCTCGGTCTTGGAGCGCAGGCTGCGACGGTCGATCGTGACCAGGTGCTTCCAGTAGCGCGGCTCCATCACGGTCGGACGTCGCGGAGGGGAAGCGGGCTCCTCGGCCGCTGCCTGGAAGTCGAGCGGCGAGCCGTCCGGTCGCGCCAGGGCCAGGGCCACCCCGGCCCGGCCGCTCTTGTTGCGGACCTTGACCAGGATCTCATTGCTTCCCGCGCGCAGCTCGATGGGAAAGCGAATGGCGTCGGGTAGGAGAGCCCGAGGCCCACGCCAGGGCTCGGTCGAGCCTTCGGCACCCGGGTAGCGATAGGAGCCGATTCGCTGCTGATTGACGAAAAGCACCAGGTCGTCGTCCGCCCGCAGGTAGGCAACGGCGGGGGTCTCGTCCTCGACGCTGACGCTGGTGTAGGCGTAGATCGCGGAACGATCGTCGCCGTAGGGCTGGTAGTCGAAGCGCAGCCAGCCGGTCGGGAGCAGTTCGACGTTCTTGTGGGACGTGGTCGGCTTCCAGCTCGGCCAGGGGTCCTGCCAGAAACGCTGCGTCGAGTCTCGATGGTTCGAGCGCAGGCTGGGGGGCTTCTGGTCGAAGTCCACCTCCAGCTCGGGGGGAAAGATCGCCGCCAGGGGATCGGCCTCCGCCGCGAAGAAGGGGCCGATCACTTTCCAGTCGAAGACGATGCCCAGCCGAGCGCGCAGGCGTTCGCAGGCTGCCAGGTCATCGCGCTCGGCAGCACGCAAGAGGTCCCCACCGATGAGATCGCGAGGAAGGGGTGATCCGGGTCGGTGCGCAAAGTCCCCCCGAAAGGAGTCGAAATCCTCGAGATCGTAGGCCTCCATCTCCTCGAAGAGCTGACGCCGATCGCTCTCAGCCAAGGGCCAGCGATAGGCGACCAGGTCGTCGAAGACCTGCGGACCGAAGGCACGCATGAGGTAGTAGGCCAGCGCGCGGGGAGCCCCCGGCGTACGCCCGTCACGCATGGGCGCCTCGCGGTACTCGCGGAAGAAGCGCCGCAGGGGGGCCCAATCGTGGCCGTGTTTCCCGCGCTTCGAATAGCGGTCGACCAGCGAGAGAAAGAGACCCGCGCTGGGCCCGTAGTTCTGGATGCGCCAGTAGGGGAGGTCCCGCTCGAGGTAGAACTGCTCGAACTGGGCCAGGTTGCCGGCGAAGGAGTGCAAACTGTCGCCCTCTTGCCCGAGAGCTTCGTGGGCAAAGGCCGCACCCAGGTTGGCCAGCCCCTCGTGGAAACCGCCGATCACCGGCCGGGTGTCGTCGATGCAGTGGGTCAGCTCGTGATAGAGCAGTCCCGTGTCGACGCGTACGGGCTTGGCGGGCGCTGGGTCGGCCTTGCCGATATCGATGCGGGTCCCGCCCCCCACTCCGCCGCCGAAGTCCCATAACTCCTTGAAATAGACCGTGATCCGTTCGGTCCCCGAGTTCGGTCGGCGCCCGAAGAGGTCGGTCAGGAAGACATAGGCCAGATCGAAGTTCAGGCGGGACGAAGCGGGGATGCCTTCGACGAGCTTTCGAGGGCCGATGTAGAGGAACTCGTGGCTCTGCGAGACCGCGGTGCGCTCCCAGGCCGGATGTTCGACGATGGCACGCACCCGTTCGGCTTGCTCCGGGGGAGTCGCTGCGAGATAGCGTTCGCCGATCGTGTTCAACTGCTCCTGGGCGTCGTCATAGAGCTCGATCCCGTCGATCCGCTGCAGCTTGCGCAAGAGCGCCAGGGCCAGGGGGTAGTGCTGCTCGCCGGCCTGCTCCAGGGCGTACTCGAAGAGCTCTCGCGTCTTGCCGAAGCGCTCGACCGCAGCCTGAACGCGGGCCTCATCCTCCTTGCTCACGGTGGTCAGGATGCGTTCCTTGAGTCCCTCGATGCGGGTGGTCGTGCGCTCGGCATCGTCCAACGCCCCGATCACCGCTTCGTCCGCATCCAAAGCCAGGGCGCCGCCCACCTCCTCGAGCAGCCGCAGGGCACCGTGCAACTCCCCCCGCGCGGCCATGCGTCCCGCCTCGAGTCGGTAGACCCGCTCCAGCTCCCCGCGTCGTCGCTGCCCGATGAGCGCCTCCTCCGCCTCCGATGGAGGTCGTGCCGGGAAGCGTCCCACCTCGATCAAGGCGTCGCGCAGCTCCTGCTTGGTCTCCTCGCTCGCGGCGTCGCGCAGGGCCTGGGTGAGCAATCCCCAGGCCTCCGGCGCGGCGCTGCGCCCCAGCTCCTCGGCCCGGGCGAGGACCTCCTTCAAGCGACGAGCCCCCGCCACCCCTGCAAAGCGGGGCACCTCGAAGGCCTCCAGGTCCGCCAGCCCATCGGGATCGACCAGATGCTCGGCAACCGCGGGAGGGAACTGAGCCTTGCCGTGGCTGAACCCGAGGCGCAGCGAGATGAGCGTGCCCGGCTCCAGCTCGCGACCCTCGGGTAGAGCCAGATCGAAGGCGAGGTCGTGGGTCTCCCCCACCACCCAACTGCGAGTGGGGGGATCGATCTCGAAGTCCTCGACCCAAGCTTCCTCGAGTTCCACATCGAGCGCCACGCGCAGGGCGTAGTCCTGCTCGGGGGGCTCGAGTGCCGTGCACTCCAAGCGCAGGGTGAAGGTGCCGCGATCACTGCACGGAGTGAGCAGGCTACGCAGGTCGATCGGCACTGCCCGCGGATCCTGGGCCAGAGCCCCCGCAGAGAGGAGCGAAAGGCAGAGAGCCAGGCGGAGCGACAGGTGGCGCATAGGCCGCACTCTACCCCGCACGGTCGGCGTAGAGGGTCGCCAAGCGCGGATCGGCGCGTACCGCCTCACGCGCGGCAGCGACCAGATCGAGGTCTCGGGCGGGATCGCCGAGACCCTCCAGGTTGGCCCCCGCCTGGCGGATACCGGCCAGATCCCCCATCCCCCGTAGAGCCAGGTCTCGCTCGGCGATCTCAAAACCGTCGCGGGTACGCTCGAGGAGTTCGAAGCGCTTCCGCGCGGAGTGCGCCCCGATCAGGAAACAGTAGGCGTTGCGCGGGCCGCGCCCCACTCGGCCGCGCAGTTGGTGCAGTTGGGCCAGCCCCAGACGTTCGGCGTTCTCGATCACGATCACCGTGGCGTCGGGAACGTCGACCCCCACCTCGATCACCGTCGTGGCGATCAAGAGTCCGACCTCACCCCGGCGGAAGCGATCCAGGCGCGCACTGCGCTCCTCGCTCGGCAGACGCCCGTGGACGAGTTCCACCCCGAAGGGCGCCAGGGAGGACTCCAGGGCCTGGGCGTAGCGCCGCTCCGCCGCAGCGGGCGCACCGGCCGCGGCCTCGCGCTCCCCGATGCGTGGACAGACCCAGTAGACCTGCTCCCCCTGGGCCAGCCGCTCTGCGAGGAAACGGGACATCTTCTTGATCGCGCCCCTCTCCACATAGCGTGTGCGCACCGAGCCCCGCCCGGGAGGAGACTCGCGCAGGGTCGAAACCTCGAGACCCCCGTAGAGGGTCTGCGCGAGGGTGCGGGGGATGGGTGTGGCGGTCATCAGGAGCAGGTGCGCGCCGCCTCCCTTGGCCAGGAGCTTTTCGCGCTGCGCCACGCCGAAGCGATGCTGTTCATCGATGATCGCCAAGTCGAGGCGAGCGAAACGCACATCCCGCGAGAAGAGGGCATGGGTCCCGAAAACGATGTTGAGCTCACCACGCGCAAGCCTCTCGAGCTGGAAGCGACGCTCGGCCGCGGGGGTCGCTGCGGTGATCAATGCGGCCTCGATCCCCACACTCCCAAGGAGTTCGCGCGCTCCGTAGAAGTGCTGCTGGGCCAAGAGCTCGGTGGGCGCCATGATCGCCACCTGGCCGTCGGATTCGACGATCGCCATGGCCGCGTAGAGGGCCAGCACGGTCTTGCCCGATCCGACGTCGCCCTGCAAGAGACGTCGCATGGGAACACGCCGGCAAAGATCGCGGCGCAGCTCACCGGCTATGGCGCGCTGCCCCCCCGTGAATCGGAATGGGAAGCGCCCGCAGAGCTCCTCGTGCAGGGCGCGGTCGATGCGTGCAGCCCGCGCCCGGCCGGCGCCTGCCCGGCCCCGGGCCCGCAGGCGTGCCTGCACGGTGAGCAGGGGTTCCAGGGCCAGACGCCGGCGCGCGGCTTCGAAGGCGGCGGGACTGGAGGGGGCGTGGAGCTCCGCCAGTGCGCGGGGCAGTGCCGGCAAGTCGAGGCGCGCCAGGAGCGGATCGCCCAGGGGCTCGACGACGGCGGACGCATGACGCTCGGCCAGCTCCCGGCACCAGGCGCCGATGCGGTCGGCGTGGATCCCCTCGACCGACGGATAGAGCGGCTGGAGGGTCCCCGGTTCGGGCAGGGGTTCCTCTTCGGTACCGATGCGCGGCCCCTGGAGCTGGAGTCCCTCCTTGCCCTCGCGGGCCGGCCCCGCCAGCTCGGCCCAGGCGCCGCGCACGAGCTTCTCGGCCACCCAGGGTTGGTTGAACCAGACCGCCTGAACCCGATCCCCGGCCTCGTCCTCGAGGAGGGCGCGCACGTGGGAGCGGCGGCGTCCGCGGCGCTGCAGGCGCAGGCCGACCACCCGACCCGCGGCTCGCACGAAGGGCCCGGCGACCAGTTGCCCCAGGGGCCTCGGCTCCCCCCAGATGCGCACCCCAAGGGGTACCAAGAAGAGAAGATCCCGCAGGGAGCGCACACCGAGCTGCTCCAGGGCGCGAGCCCGGGCGGGCCCGACCCCCGGCAGGTCGGTGAGCGGACCGATCGGCTCCTGCCGCGACCTGGGATGAGACTGTGGGGAGCGCTGCCTGGCTGAGGGAGACACGGGGTCCGATTGTGGCAAGTGGCGGGCCGTCATGCCCGTCTCGACAGGGGCGCATTCAGCCGGGTTGCAGCTTCCCCAGGGAGGCCGCTCCCAAAGCGAGCCTCACTCTCAGCGGCTTGCCCCTGGCGGGACGGCGTGGATCGCGTACCTTTCACTGGTGGCTCCTCTCAATCGATTCCTACTCCTCCTCCTGGCGGTTCCCCTGCTCCCCGCCTGTGGCACCTCCCAGGCCGCAGAACGCGGCCCCAAGGAGATCTTCCGCCTAGACCTCGAGGCGCGGCCCAAGACGCCGATCGCCGAAAAGCCGGCCCTGGTACGTGAATGGAGCGGCCCGGACCTGCGCGACCTGAAGCCCAACCGGGGCTCACAGGTCGACTACGCCAAGGGAGAGCTGCACCTGGGAGCCGACGTCCGGCGCCTCGACCTGTTGACCGAGGATTGCGGGGCGTTCGACCGCGTGGTACTCGAGGTGCGTGCCAAGGGTGGCCGGGTCAAACTGCGTTTCGAGAATGAGAAGGGCAAGCAGGTTGCCGTTTCCGATGGGGCCACCGACCTGCCCCACGTGGCCTCACGCTTCCAGACGGTGATGATCGAGGTGCCGAGCGTGCTGCCCCACTCGGAGGAGGTCAACGCCGTCGTCTTGCAGCTTGCAGGTTGCCCGGAGCCACCGGTGATCCGCTCCCTGCGCCTCTTGCACTCCGAGCCGGAGCGTTGGTTGCCCCCCGCCGAGGCTCCCGCCTTGGTGATGATGAAAACCGATGGTCGCCTGGCGATGGGTCTCTCTTCGCGTATGCCGCTGGAGACGACCCTGACCGAGGAAGAGAGCCGGGGCGCACTGGCCTTCGCCTGCGGCATCCCCGCTTACCTAGAACGTGAGGGAGTGCGTGCGAAACTCGTGGTCACCCTTGCGGACCGCGATCATGCCGACGCTTGGATCGAGCGCTTCGACATCCCCGTCGGTGAGTGGTCGTCCCAGACCTACTGGCCCCCCGAGGAGGCCCAGGGCCGGGAACTCGAGTTGCGCTTCAGCATCGAGACCCGCGGAACCTCGAGCGATGGGGATGACCTGGTCACCTGCGCCCTCTCCAGGCCCATCGTCGAGGGCGTCAGCCTGCACCCTTCCACCGTGCTGCTGATCACGTCGGATACCCACCGGGGAGATCACATCGGCATGGCCCCAGAGCACCTGGCCAAGACGCCCTTCTTGGATAGTCTCGCGGCCCGGGGGGTGCTCTTCGACGACTGCCAATCCGAGGGCAACAACACCAACCCGACCCACATCTCGATCATGACCGGCTTGCCGATCCGCGACCATGGCGTGATCGGAAACGATGCCAGCGTCGGCGAAGGCGTCACCACCCTGGCGGAACGCTTCGCCCAGTCCGGATACCAGACCTTCGCCGCGGTCAGCGCGATCCACTTGACCTGGAGTGGATGCGAGCAGGGCTTCGACCGGCTTTCGGCCCCCCGTGGTCTGCAGCACGACTCGCGCGAAACGATCGCCGTCCTCGATCGCTGGCTCGAGGACTCGCCCCACCGCTCACTCTTCATCTGGCTGCACTCCTTCGACCCGCACACGCCCTATACCCCGCCGGATTCGTTCGAGCGCATGTACTGGAACGAGAAGAAGCTGCGCGGCCCCAAGCCCGAGGGCGAACACCCGAGCTGGGGTAAGGACATCGAGGACCTGCGGGAGGTCATCGCCCGCTACAAGGGTGAGATCAGCTACTTCGACACCCAACTGGAAAAGCTCTTCGAGGATTGGCCGCGGCTGAACGACGCGACCCTCGCCTTCATCGGGGATCACGGGGAGAACATGATCCACCCCACCGAGAAGTGGAGCTGGTCGCACCGGGGCCTCTCCCGGGACACCCTGCATGTTCCCCTGCTGCTGACCTGGCCGGGCGCACCGGAGGCCGTTCGCGTCTCACGGCCCGTGCAGCAGCACGACGTGGGCCGCACCCTGCTCGATCTTGCGGGCCTACCGGAGGTCGAGTTCCCCGGCAGGAACCTGGTCCTCCTCTCCCGTGAGAATCCCGAAGAGGTCGGCGATATTCCCCTCTTCGCCGTCGGTGCCAACGCGCTCTTCGCCAGCGTGCGTCGGGGTCCCTGGCTCCTCGTCCAGGGCCTCTACACCGACAAGCGCATCAAGGGCAAGCGTGTCCCCCTGCACCTGGTCAAGCTCTACGACATCACCAAGGACCCCGGCTGCCGGAATGACCTGGCTCCGCAAAACCACGAGCTTGCCTGCGAAATGCGAACGCTCCTGGTGCGTTGGCTCGAAGAGGCCGATGTCGAGGGTTGGAACAAGGACGGCCTGCGAGGTGACTCGGAGACCCGCAAGAAGCTCGCCTCCCTGGGCTACTCATCCTCCTCGGCCCTGCCCAGCGACAATCCCTGGATCAACCCGACCTGCACCTGCGAGTTCTGTACGCGTTTCCCGCTGATCGACGATTGAGTCGGGGAGGCCTCTTCGAGGCTACTCGTAGACCATCACCCAGCGCCCATAGCCGAAGTTCTCCTCGAGCACCAGCCGGCGGGAAGCTTCGAGACGGCGGCGTACTCCGACGGTGGCCGGGAGCTTGGAGACGAGCAGGATGACCCGCCGCGCCTCTCGCAGCTCGGCGGGATCGGCCACGTCGAACTCGTGTTCCACCATGGCCAGACGAGGAGGGGGTGCGGGACTCTCGCGCGGGGCGTAGTAGTCCCACGGTTGTCCCTGGGGGAAAAAGGGCGGCTGGAACTCGACCGAGACGATCGCGTCACCTTCCTGCGCGAGCTCGAGTATGCGCCCCACGGCACCGGGGAAGTCCTCGCTGCCGCGGGAGGCTAGGTGCAGCCCCGAAAGCCAGAGCAGGGTGACGACCGCGTAGGCAGCGGCGGCGCGGGTGATCCCTCCTCCGGCCCCGGGGGTGACGCCGCCGGCAGCGAGCACCGCCATCGGGGCGCAGGAGGGCAGGATGTAGTGCCAGGTGAAGCCGGCACGACCCCAGGCCAGGGCTCCGAGCATCGCCGCGACGGGCAGTCCGAAGGCGGTGAGGGCCAACAGGTAGGTCCGCAGCGGATCGCGGCGCGCTCCGCGCAGCACCCCGAGCAGGGCCAGCGCGAGCACGCAGAGCGCACCGGCAAGCATCGCCCCCCGCGCCCGCCCGGCGAAGCCGGCGTTCAGATAGAACAGGTGTCCCAGCCCTTCGACGAGGGCGGTCAGCCCCAGGTCATCCCCGCCGGGGGGAAGTCCGGATTGGAGTTGAACGCGCAGGCCCCAAAGCGCCCAGGGAAGAGAGAGGGCCAGGGCTGCGAGTCCAGGGGGCACGAGGGCGCGAATGCGCGGGCGCAGGTCGGGTCGCGCTAGTGCGAGTCCTCCGATCCCTAGTCCCAGCACGACGCTGTAGTGAATCGTGTAGTAGTGACTGTGGAAGCCGACCAGGGCCCAGAGGACCATCCAGCGCCTGCGTCCGCCGAGCCCCTCTAGGTGCTCGATCAAGGCCAGGGTGAGCCCCGTGACCGACAGGGAGAGCAGTGCGTACATACGCGCCTGGGTGCCCATGTCGAGGTGCAGGGTGGAGAAGCCGACCAGGGCGAGAGCCAAACTCGCCCGCCCCCGGCCCAGGGGGCGGGCCAGTCGCACGACGAGGGCCAGCTCGAGCAGACTGGCCAGGATGGCGGGTAGGCGTAGGGCCAACTCCCCCTCCCCCAGGATGCGGGCACTGCCGCCGATCAGGAGGAAGGAGAGGGGCGGGTGGTTGTCGAGGCGCAGGGTCTGGAAGAAGGAATCCAGTCCCTCGCGTGTCGCATGGAAGTAGGAGTGGAACTCGTCGAGCACGAGCCCCTTGTGGGCGGCGTAAGCGACGCGCACGGCGAGCGCGAACAGGAGAACGAGGGGAGGGGCCCAGAGGTAGCGACGGGGGTGCACCGCGCCAGTATCGGCTCCCCGCCCCGATTCATCGACCCCGAAGGGCCCAAGCCCTCCTCCACGCCGCGGCAACGAGGGCCGCCACCGCGCGGCACCTCACCGCGGGCGGAGGACGAAGGAGCGGGTCACCCCCTGATACGTGCCGACGCCGACGATTTCACCTGCGTCGTTGACGTCTTCCGCCACGTCCAGAGTCCAACCCGCGCCGTTTACGACGAGGTCTGCGAGGTCGTACAGAACGCCCTGATCGTAGAGGAACGCTCGACTGACCAATGTGGGAGTCGGGCCGGTCGAGTTTCCAACGACCTGCCCCAAGTCGTTCGTGCCACGGGCGATGGAGCCGATGTCCCCCGGCAGATAGCCGAGTTCCGTGTAGATACCCGTGGAGAGGTCGAGTGAAAAGGCATCCGTCAGGTAGTACTGGCTACCCGGAATCCACCCGACGACCAAGCCGTTTTCATTCAGGTCCTCGGGAATGCCGGACTTTCCGCCCATCATCGGGGACAGATCGGTGTAGCCGCCCATGCCATCCAGGAGCAGCAGGCCCGAGCCGTTGCAGTAGTCGAAGAGTTTCCTGCCGATTATCATCCCGGAATCATCGATCAAGCTGGCCTCCGCGCTGAGAAACGCGATCGAATTGGCCTGCTGATTGGGAACATCGAACACGACCGGTTGGTAGTAGGCGATCAGCGGATAGACGGGGTCTGTGTAGTAGGATTTTCCGACCACTTGCCCAGCGTTGTTGACATCCAGGCCGTAGGAGGCTTCGAAGTCCGAGGGAATGACCCCCAGGTCCTGACCTCCGTTGACGGGATCCCAAATATAGCCGATCCATTCACCCTGTCCGGCGCCGGCTGGGAGCCGTGAGCCGACGACGACACTGCTGTCGTTGATGGCATTCGGTACGACCGTATCGCCCGGATCCTTGTTGATGCTCTGCATGACCCCGGTGGTGGGATCCCAGATGAACGCTTGGGAAGGATCGGGCCAGGTCTTTTGGACCCTGCCGACGACCTGGCCCAGGTTGTTGATCGCCCGGGCGCGGGTCGCGATCCCACCCGGCAGGGTTCCGATGTCCACCAGGACGTAGGAAGGAGGTGCGGGAAGAACCCCTCGCGGAGCGTGAGCCGGAGCCTGGCTTCCTCCCCCGCCGACCGACAGGGTCCCCGAGCCGAGGGTGCAGAGCGCCATACCGCAAAAGCCCGCCAGGGCAGTCGGAATGTTCCTGCGAGAAACCGAAGTCGAAGCGAATGAACGCGCGTGGTGTGTCCGAGTCATGGAGAGTCCTTCCAGCATGGGGAGTCAAAAGGGGAGGAGGCGCATGGAGCGGAGAACTCAGGTGCTTCTCCAGCATACAGGCCCCCCTCGCGCAGAGGAGAGAATCAGGCCTCTCTACCGGATCAAGCAGATACCCCATGTCTTCGATATGGACACACCGCTCTGCTTCATTGCGATGGACGGCGCAGATGACAGAAAGGTCATTACTTCGCAGTCACACCACGTACTCGCCTTCCAAGCCTGAGGGCTGTGTAGGCAGGGACCCTGCCGGAACTCGGCCAGTTCACGATCTTCTTCCCTGGCCGAATCCCTACCATCTGACATCACCATGGATCCTAGGTGACTCAGCCGGATACACGGTTCATCTGACATTCCCGCGCCTCGGGCCGCCTGCCGGAATGAGCAAAGCAACCTCGGCCCGAGTCGGCTATCCCGCTTTACCGCATGAAGGGATTCACATAATTGTTCGAGTCGTTCCATCCTTGACTCTGCCATAGGGTTTCGTCAAGCACGCGGAACTCATCGATCACTCCATCTCTGTCCAGATCCAGGAGCACAGTCAGGGGCCAGGTCGAGACTCGCCTGCCGTGAACTGTGTAATACAGCTCGTATACATATCCCAGATCGATGCGCTCATGGGCGGCAATCTGGTTGTATCGAACCGTCTCCAGAACGGGGATGACCAAGCTTGCACTCCCCCCGCTCCCGGACGCCAACGAAGTAATGGCTCCGGATTCCAGGTCGATTAAGTCGATGGAGCCATCATCGTCCCACATCACGAGCGCATGAGTACTCGCTTGGGACTCTTTCTGCAGTTCACACAAGGCCCGTACGTAATGTCCTTGCGCTGGCTTTTTCCTGTATAGCAGATTGACAGCGGACCGCGCAGGCTCTACGACATCCACCTTTGTAATCCCTGTATTCTCGTCAGTGGATGGCGCCTGCATCGGGTCCGGCCAGGTAAAGTCCCACCGCTCAATCACGGTGCCCTCCCCGCTCGTCACTCCAGCCACCAACACTCGGTCCGAGCCGAGTCTACAAATGGCATTAGGATAGTAGCGGGTAGCGAACAAGGATTCCGCCATTGCGGTTGGCATGGGCTCGGAAGCCTCGAGCGATGGAATGTAGTTCCGATGTTCAGGCTGGTTGACTGTTGCGCCCGCGGCCCACATCAATCGCACCTGTTTTTGACTCGTATCAGTGAAGAGCAATCCCTTCTGAAAGCCCTTCCGAAGAACGGTGTTGCCCTCCCCCGATCTAAGGTCATCGGGCAGGAAGCTGACAGGAAGCTCATCCCACCCACTCAGCGGCTCGACCGGGATCGATGGGTTGGACGCCAGGACATCCCTTCCGATTCCGAGCAATACGGTGACAAAAGGGATGGCGTATGCCTTTGCAGGAACAATCTTCACGGCGTTCTTCAATGTAAAGACCTCATCCACGCACGCTCATTGAGGGGATCACATCCTCGGAAACATCAGCCACGGCGGGGAAGGTCTCTACTGCACACCTGATCCAAGGTTTCGCCATGCCGTCGACCGCAATCGTAACACCTTGATAGCTAAGGGATTACACGGAATCAAACCTGCGGAATGCTCCCGTTTTCTGCGTAGGTGTCAGTGTGGCTGCCTCAGGCAGCCAAGCAGGGGACCAGGCCCCTCCCCGTCGAAGTTCGCCCCTTCTTCCCAACCCGAGCGGCCCTGGGCCTAGTGCACCTCCCGGCTCTCCCCCGGGTGGAGCGTGATCTCGCGCGGAGGCCCTGCGCCCAGAGTCACGCGCCAGGATCCAGGGCCCAGGTCGATGTGTGTCGGCAGCTCGGCCCAACCGGAAAAGACGCTGATCGGATTTCCGGCGACGAGCCGTTCGAGGATGAGGTGGGTCCGATCGGGTTCGCCGACGATCCGGAGCCTAGCCGGCTGCTCGAGCCACAGCTCCCCCAGGTCCAGGTCACCGCCCGCGACGATGGCAGGATCTCCCGCGGCCGCGAGGACGTTTTCACCCGGCACGAGACAGGACCACTCCCCCAACGCCAAGGGGGGAGACTCGAAACGTCCTCCACGACCCAGGCGGACCACGACGACCTCTGGATCACCGGCGCGGTAGAGCAGGATGTGCTGTCCGGGAGGCAGCGGGCTGCCATCCTCCCGCAGAACCGTGCCGCTCAGTCTCCCCACTCTGACCGCATCCTCTTCGAGACGCCAATCGAGTGGCCCCCCGCCCGGCTCACAGGGTCGCTCGGCAACGGGCACCGCCCCCTGGGGAGGGAAGGCGTACAAGCGGCCCGCACAGGGGACGGCGGAGAGGTGAAAGGTGCCGTCGGCAGCGGTCTGGCCCGCCGTGACCGAACGGGCGAGGTTCCATGGAGCGCGGTACTCGACGCGCCAACCGGCGAGTGCCCCTCCCGGCCCGCTCAAAGTGCCCCTGAGCTCCTCCCCAAGAACCAGACGTGCCTCCCAGCGCCGATCCTCGCCGGCGGCGAGTTCGAGTTCGAGCCGTGCGCTCCCTCCGGGCCCTTGGGCAAAGAGCAGAGTCTTCCCGGGGGCCAGATTCTCGATAGCGAAGGATCCCTGATCGTCGATGCGCACCCCGGCCGGGCTCTCCCCCAGGGCATAGACGAAGGTTCGGGCCCGATCACAGGCCATGCCGTCCGCGCGCAACACCCTCCCGTGCACGGCCGCGGCACGCTTCAATTCGATTCGGACCTCGCCCTTGGCCCTCTCGCCGGTGATCCCGTCGCCAGCGATCTTGCCCAGGGGGTCCACCCCAGTCGGATCGACGTCCGCGACGTGGCGCACGAAGCCGGCGGCCTCGACCGTCAGTTCGGTAGGTACCGGCTCGACACCTTCGAACGAGAAGTAGCCCTGCCGATTCGTGCGCGTCGTCGGCGGCGGCGGGAGGCGACAGATGAGGCCCTGCCCGTCCAGGATCAGGGGACCCAGGAAACCGCGAATCGCCAGATCGTTCTGCAGGGCGCCCCGGAGCTTCTCGGAGCGCACGAGGGCCGGCATGAGGGGTCCTGCGTTGTCCTTGGAGACCCGGGTGAGACCTCCCAGAACCCCCTGTCCGAGGCGCAGTGCCTGGCCCAGGGTCACCCGCGCTCCGGCAACGGGCGCACCGTCGCCATCGACGACCCACCCGGCCAGACGCGCGCCGTTTTCCCGCAGGCGCAGAACGACCTCCTCTTCGGGGTCACCCGCCCAGAGACCGATGGCCGAGGGTGCGTAGCCGGCGAGGCGCGCCGCCAACTGCAGGGGGGGCCGCCGCCTGGCGGCGTCGGCGACCACCCGGGGAACCCGCAGGGCAAGGCGTCCGTCGGTCCGCGTGCGGCCGCGCTCACAGAATCCCAGCCGTCCCCATTCCGCAAGAACACGCGCACCGGCAACCGGAAGGCCGTCGCTGTCGACCACTCGAACGTGGGCAATCTCGAACCAATCTTCCTCCGTTGCCTCTGGGCTTGCTTCGGTCGGTTCGGATAGGAGCGGCGGCTCTTCCGTGGAGCTCTTCTCCCCGGATTCCCCGAGGAGCCCAGCCCCTTCCAGTGCGGCCACGGCGCCTGCCTGCTCGAGTGCGGGCCCAGCGAACTGCGCCGGGCCTTTCCCCCAGCCGTTTCCCGACCGGGAACCGACGAGAAAGATCCCCGTCAAGGCCACCATCAACCCCAGCGCTCCGGCCAGCACCGGCAGCCCCCGCCGGGAGGGGAGCGGGCCGACGAGCAGGAGCAGTCCCCGCTGCCAGCGCTCGCGGTCGCCCCCGTATTGGGCGTCGAGCTTTTGGCGCAGGAGCTTCTGAGCCCGGTAGAGGCGCATGCGCACGGTGGAAATATTGAGTTCCAGACGTTGAGCGATCTTGCGTGGCGGGAGACCTTCGAAGTAGCGCAACAGGATGACGGCGCGGTAATGCTCTGGAAGGGAACGCACCGCATCGACGACCTCGCGCAGGGTCTCTTCGCGATCGAGGAGTTCCGCCGTGCCGGGGACCGACTGGGGGCGGGCCGCGGCCTTCTCGCGGTGCCGTCGTCGGGCCTGTCCCCGCAAGCGCCGGAAGGCCAGGTGTCGGGTGACGGTGTAGAGCCATCCACCCAGGGCCTCCGCCTTGACATCGCCTCCCCGTTGAATGGCGACGGTGAGTGCCTCTTGGGCCACATCTTCCGCCTCGTGTTCATCCGCGAGCAGACTGCGCGCCAGGGCCCGCACGAAGGCGGCGTGGTCGAGAAGGATGTCTCTTCGCAGATCGCCGGTCACACCCTTAGGGGAGCCCAAAGATCCGGTTTCGGCTACCGGAAACCCCCGAAGCTCTCGGAACCCACCGCTCGGGGGCCGCTCCGTCCCACCCATCTGACCCTTCGCCCCAGGAAGCCGGCCTGGAGCGATGGACTGGGAGCGATGCTGCCGGCAGCAGTCGGCCCCCCCAGGCCCGCCAATCCCCTGCCCGAGCCGATCCGAGAGGCCCTGGTGGAAACTCGACTCGAACCCGGCCGCCCTAATCCACGGAACGGCCACATCGGCTGGATCACCCGCGCCAAGTGCTCTCATGCCGACGGGGGAAAGTACCGGCTCTGAGTCGCACGAGGGCGTAGCGCATCAGCCCAGCTGCTGGCAGCAGCCATCGAGGAGTTGGACGTCATCCGGTAGCGAGTCGCCCCGACGCACTCCCACCCCGCGAAGGAGTTGCACACTTTTCCCAACCACCTCCAGGGAGCGCTACGGAGAAGGCCTCGGCTTTCGGCCCGAGCCGGAACGAGACAAGGAGGTTTCGATGCGTGACTCGGTGGAGGTCTTCGGGACCTCCCTTTCGCGGTGTGCCCGCCCC
>JALWOP010000297.1 GCA_027083445.1 Planctomycetota bacterium
CAGGGGAAGGGCCCGGCGGTTCACCCTGGCACGATCGGGGGGGGGCGTGCCAAACTGGAGGGGTGACCGATCTACGCAGCAATCCCCTGACCCTTGCCGAGCGGGTGCGTATCCACGCGACCGCCTGGGCGATCCTCGGGGATCCCCACGCCGCGGAGGATGTCGTTCAGGACCTGGCTCTGCGGCTCGAGAGCGGTTGCCCGGAACCGGACGGCCCCCGGCGGGAGTCCTGGATCGCCCGGCAGGCGATCGGCCTCTCGAAGAACCACCGCCGGGGCCGGCGGCGCCGCGCTCGCCGCGAGCTGGAAGCGGGCCTCTCCCGCGCGCGCAGGCGCAGCGACCCACCCGACGGCTTGCTCGTTCGCCAAGAGGACCACGCCCGCCTGCGCAGCGCCCTGGCGGATCTCGAGGAGAACCAGCGCCTGCCCCTGGTGCTGCGTTACTTCCACGACCGGCGCCTGGCCGAGATCGCCGAGATTCTCGACGTTCCCGTCTCCACCGCCCACGAACGTCTGCGGCGCGGCCTGCGCCGCCTGCGGGGACGCCTCGGCGACGCCGATCTCGTGCCGGCCCTGATCGGGCTCTCCGTCCCTCGGGCAGCTCTGGTCCTGGGCCCCACGACCCTCTTGGCACGCATCTCCATGGTCGCCGGTGGAACCTGGGGGGTCGCTCGAGCAGCTCTGCTCCTGGCAGCGGCCTCCCTCCTGCCCCAAGCGGTGCACTCGGTCGCAGAGCCACCCCCCTCCGAGGTGCTGGTCGCCGCCGCGCCCCCGCGCTTTTCCGATCCGCCTCCCTCCGAAGGGCTCGGCGAGAGGCCGGAGAGGCCAAAAGGGCGCGGGGAGAGGTCGGATCGAGGTCCGCACATCCCCGGTCCCCGGCGCGATTCCGACGACGCCGGCGCGGACCCGCCGCAGGTAACCGGGGTCGAGGAGGGGACGGAGGGGCCCCGTTTCGGCTCGCGTGCCCCCTTCAGCGCCCCGCCCGAGAGGGGATCCACTCCGGATGCACAGACCCAGTCGCTCCCCTCGGGAATGAAAGAGGGCGTGGCCGGCGCGACCAACCTCCCCCGACTCGCGGGAAGCTCATCCCAGGGAGGAAGGGGCAGCCGCGAGAGCCCCTTCGCCGAGGAGGGCGACGGCCCGAAGACCGGACAGTCCCACAGCGGCAGCTTCGGTGGCGGTAGCGGCGGCGATCCCGGCGCGGAAGCGATGGCCCCCGGTGGCTTCGGTGGAGGAGGAGGGTCACTCGGAGGAGGGGGGGCCCTCACAGGAGGGGGGACCCTCACACGAGGGGGATCGCTCGAAGAGGGACTGAATCCCGCCGCCGCCGCGGCACTCCTCGACCCGGATACCAGAGGGGCCGCACTCTTGATTCGTCTCGACCGGCCTGGGGAGTCGGCTGCTCCCTCCCTCTTGGTCTTGCCCCTGGACCTCCTGCCCCGGCCCGCCCGACTCCTCCTGTGGAACTGGATCGTCACCAAGGGGGTACGCGCCTGGCTCCGCCTCCCGTCGAGTCGCCCCGATTCGGTTCCGAGTCCGCCTGCCCTCAGCCCCTCTCCCGGCCCGAGAAACGGGCTCCGCCCCCCGGGTTCTACCGGCGGACGGAGCCCGCTTGCTTCGTTCTCACAACTCGCGAGGGGCTCCGATCCTGTTCGAGTCTCCGGGCAGGTCCTGCGCGGGATGGGTTCCTGAGCTCCTCTACCCCTAACAGTCCGCTTCCAGCAGCGCTCGGCCGGGGTAAGTCCGCTTTTCTTTGGGAGATTCCGGAAAACGGGCCGGCGGGGGACTTCTGTTCCCAGGAACGAACCCATTTTCGATCCGGGGGCCGCGTGTTCCCCCGTCCTCCCCGTCTCTCCGCGGGCGATATCCCTGCTGACGGTCTCCCCGCCACGGCTCCCCGTTGGCGGACCTCACAGGCGGTGCACCAGCGTCCGCTCCGGGTGGGCGCCGAGCGGGATGCTGTCGACGGGGGATCCTCCCCACGCGGTCTTGGAGGGGGCCGGGCCCGGCGAGCGGGTCCGGCCCCCTCTCTTTGCTGGGGCTCCGCTCATACCCCGGAGCACTCCGCGAGTTCCACCCTTACGGCTCGACCTCCCGCGTAGCGCCACAGGCGCAGATCGGTGGGCCGGCCCCCGCGGAGCGAGAGGATCAACTGCAGACAGCCGGGCAGGGCGCCCTCCAGGTCCGATCGAGAGGGAACCGCGGGGGCTTCGGGATGGGAGTGGTAGACCGCGAGGAGGCTCCAGCCTCGCTCCCGGGCACGCTCCTCGGCCCGCATCAGGTCGACGGGGTGCAATTCGAAGCGCCGCCCACCCTCCGCCCCCGCCCGGTTGCGAGCGGGGTGGATCGCTCGCACGCGACCATCGACCCCCAAGAGCAGGCCGCAGGCCTCCTGGGGGAGGGCGGCCCGCGCCACTCGAACGAGCTCTCTGGAGAGCTCGGCGGGCAGGAGCAATCCGTCCGCTTTCACACGCCGAACTCGATCTCGCCGCCGGGAAGGAGGTAGACGATCAACATCTCGCCCCCCGCGACCGTCGGGACGTGGGTCGAGTCGGGGGGATAGACCACCCAGCCCGCCGGGTGCCCGTCGAAGGTCGGCTCCCCCTTGCGGGCGATGCACCAGTCGACCTCGCCCCGGGGGTGGCGGTGCCGGGGCCCGGGGCCGGTCATCAGCACCACGTCGATCGAAAAGCCGCTCGTCTCTTCACACGCCTTGCTGACGCGGCCCCAGCGCACGGGGGGCTCCCCCCGCTCGGCGATACGGCCGGCGGCGAGGAGCTCCTCGAGGGAGGCGGTGAGAGCGGCGGCCTCGGGGCCGGCGGGGTCGAAGCGCTGGGCGAGGAGCGCGGGGGCCTCGGGATCGGAGAGATCGACCCCCCGCGCGGCGTCGATCAGGGGTTGGAAGAGTTCGAGCATGGGGGCAAGGTACCAACTGTGCCGCGAGTGGGCCCGAGCGATGGACCCCGGCCTGGGCTACGATTCGCGGCCATGCCCCAGCGCACCCGCGCGGCCGCCATCCTGGCCACCGTCTTGGCCCTGATCGTCTACGCCTATGCCCCCCTGGTTCGGGCGGGCTTTCTGGGCGAGGACCTGGCTGTCCTGACCTCCCTCGAAGAGTCCACTCGACCCCTCCGTCCGGCGGGTGGGTACCGGGTCGTGGGCACCGACCAGCGGCCCGGGGCGGTGCTCTCCCTGGTCGCCTCCCGTGCTCTTTGGACCCCCGGACTTTGGCAGGGGGACGAGGCACCGCTCCTGCGCCTCGAGAACCTGCTGCTGCTTGGGCTGGCCGCCTTTGGACTGGTCGGAGGGCTGCGGCGGGCCCTCGATCCCTGGGCTGGGCGCGACCTCGCCCGGGCGGCCGGACACGCCGGAGCCGCCTTCGTGCTCGTGCACCCCCTGGCGGTCTCGGCGGTGGCGCGGCTCTCGGCACGGGGGGATCTTTGCGCCCTGGCCCTCTCTGCCTGGGCTGTGCAGGCCTTCCTCCTGGGGAGGCAGGAGCGGGTCCGGCCGGCGGTCGTGCTGGCCTGGGTGCTGGCGGTCCTGGCGGGCTTTTGTTCCTCCCTGGCGCTCTACCTACCCCTGGTGCTGGCCGCCCTGGAGCACCAGTCCGCCCGGCGCCTGCGCCCCCTCGGCGTTCGCTGGCGCACCACCATCACCACCCTCCTCGTCTTCGCAGCGGCGGTGCTGGTCGAAGCCCTGCCGCGCTCGCTGCTCGCCCCGGCGGGCGGCGCCTCGCTCTTTCCCCTGCCCCCCGCCGCCTCCCCCGGCCTGTGGCTCGAGCGGCTCGGCGTGCTCTTGATGCCCGGCAACGTCCACGGCCTCGGACCGAGCGCGCCCCTCCTGGGGGGGCTGGCCACCCTGATCGCCCTCCACCCGGCCCTGGTCGCGGTGCGCAGCGCGCCCCGATTGTGGGGACGCCTGCTCCTCGCCTGGGGTATCGCCCTCGGGGTGGCGGTGGCACCCGGAGCCTACGTGCGCGTCACCCCCGAGGGGCTCGCTGGGGCGCCCCTGCTCCTGCCGGCGGCGGTGGTGATGGCGGTGGGGCTGGGGACCGCGGCGACGGCGATCTCGGGTTGGCGCCGCACCTTCGTTCCGGTCGCGGTCGGCGCGCTCTTCGCCCTTCTCGGACGGGCCCAGGCCGTTCCCCTGGGGGAGGCGGCGGAGGCGGTGCGGTCGGTGCGCGAGGATCTGGTCGCCGCGGCGAGCGAGCGCAGTTGGAGCGGCAACCTGATCCTGATCGACCCGCCCCGGGAGGTGGCCGGCTTGGACGCCCTCGGAGCGGACCCCGGCCTCCTGCTCACCCCGGCCCTGCCTCCCTACGGACGTGCCGGAGGGATAGGCGTCCGCGCCCTCGATCGGAGGGCCTTCGAGATCGCCTCCCGCGGCGAGGGTTTCTCGGCCCTGCGCGCCTCGGGCGTCAGCCTGGTGTTGCCCGCGGACCTCTTGGAGCCGCACTCCTCCGGACGCAGTTCGCTGCCCCTGCCACCGCCCGGACCCGAGAACGCCCGCGTCGCCTGGGTGGGCGAGGGCAAGAGTCCTCCGGGAGTGCTCGTCGATCCCCTGCGGTCGCGCTACCTGCGCGTGACCGCGCTCCCCGACGCGGACACCTCCCGTCCTCCCCTGGTGCGTTGGACCACCGATCGCTGGAGCGAGGACGCCGGACTCGAGGGGGTCTGGGTCGTAGGCGGAGACGCGCCCGTCGCCGTCTTCGATCTGGAGCGGTCGACGAGCTGGTGGCTGGCGGGACGGGTACGCTCCCTCTGGATGGATCGAGGCATCGTGCAGATCACCACGGCAGAACTCGAACCCGGGCCGGTCGAGTTCGGACCGGTCGTCGGCCATATCGAGGGGGTGGACTGGATCTTCGAGCCCGCCGGGACGCGGCCCAGGGTCAAGGACGAGGTTCCCACCTGGGTGCTCGAGTTCTACGATCCCCAGGCGGGCTGGACCCGCGAGCTTTCCGCCCGCAGCGAGCCCGGCGGCCGCGTCCGCTTCGTGGGCGCGGGGCGTCTTGGAGGCGGAGAGGTGCAGTGGAGCCTGGAGCTGCGCGCGGGTTCCGTGACCTTGACCCGGACGAGTAAGGCCGTTTGGGAGTGAACCCATGAGTACCCAGCCCTCCCGTGAGCTCGAGTCCTTCGACAATCCCGCTCCCGAGCGGGACTACGAGATTCGCTTCGAGTGTCCCGAGTTCACCTGCCTCTGCCCGCGCACAGGCCAGCCCGACTTCGCCACGATCCGCATCCGCTACGTTCCCGACCGGCTGTGCGTCGAGCTGAAGAGCCTCAAGCTCTACCTGTGGTCGTTCCGCGGCGAGGGACACTTCCACGAGGCGGTCACCAACCAGATCCTCGACGACCTGGTGGCCCTGCTCGAGCCCCGGCGCATGACGGTCGAAGGGGATTTTTGGGTGCGCGGGGGAATCCACACCGTGGTGGAGGCATCCCATCCCTGATCCTCCCGACCTCCCCGGCGAACTCTTGCAGGCCGAGGCCTTCCCCGGCTACGAGGGTCCTGTCGAGCTGGTCGAGACCCACGTCTCCTGGCTCTTCTTCGCCGGGGAGCGGGTCTACAAGGTCAAGCGTCCGGTCGATCTGGGCTTCGTCGATGCGCGCACCTTGGAGCAGCGGCGTTTCCTGTGTGACGAGGAGGTACGTCTGAACCAGGAGCTCGCGCCGGGGATCTACCTGGGGGTCGTGCCGATCGTGCGCGAGGGGAGCGGCGCTCTCCGGGTGGGGGGGAGCGCGGAGAGCGAGGCGTTGGAGTGGGCGGTCGAGATGCGCCGCTTGCCGTCCGAGTGCATGCTCGCAGAGCTACTCGAGGAGGGAGCGGTCGACAACGCGCTCTTCGATCGCATCGCCCAGCGTCTGGTGGGCTTCCACGAGCGGGCTCCGGCGGGAGCCGAGGTCCGCTCCTACGCGACCCCAGAGGCACTCGGGGAGATGGTCGACGAGAACCTGCGCGGGGCCCGGCAGGCGGGCCGCGGCATCCTCTCGCCGATCCAGGCCGCTTTCCTGGAGCGCTGGAGTCGCTCCTTTTTCTCCCAGGAACGAGAGCTGCTCGAGCGGCGCCTGCACGGGGGACGCATCCGCGAAGGACATGGCGACCTGCACGCCGAAAACCTCTGCGTGGTGGGGGAACGGGTCATCGCCTATGACCGGCTGGAGTTCTCCCGGCGTCTGCGCTGCGGAGACGTCGCCCTCGATCTGGCCTTTCTGGCGATGGATCTCGACTGGCGCGGTTATCCCGCCTTTTCGCACTACCTGGTGCGAAGCTACGCGGAACGGACCGGGGATACCGAGCTCCCGGCCCTGATGGATATCTACAAGAGCTACCGGGCGGTGGTACGAGGCAAGGTCGCCGCGATCGGGGCCGGCTCGGTGACCCGCGTGGGCTCCCGGGCGCGCTCTCTAGCTGCCCGGCGCGTGGCCCACGGCTACTTCCAGTTGGCCGTGGGCTACGGTCTGCCGCCCATTCTCGTGCTGCTCTCGGGGCTCCCCGCGGCGGGTAAGAGCCGCTTCGCAGAGGCGCTGGTGCGCCCCCTGAGGGCCGTTCGGCTCTCCAGTGACGTGCGCCGCAAGGTCGCCGCCGGCCTCTCCCCCAAAGGGCCCAGCGGTGAAGAGGAACTCGGCGCGGGGCTCTACCATCCCGATCGCCGCGCGCAGGTCTACGACCTCTTGTTGGCGGATACTCGCGAGCACCTGCGCCACGGCCGCTCGGTCGTGGTCGACGCAACCTTCGGCCGAGCGGACGAGCGCGCGCGCTTCGTCGCAGCGGCCCGCGAGCTGGGGCTGCCCTGGATCGTGGTCCACTTGCACGTGGGGGTGGAGCGCACGCGGCGACGCATGCAGCAACGCGGTCCGGGGGCCTCCGATGCGGGTTGGGATGTCTACTGCTACCTGCGCGAACGCTTCGAGCCGCCCAGCGAAATCCCCGCCGCCCACCGCATGGAGTGGTTCGGCCTCGGCTGGCTCGAACGCGGAGCGGGCACACTGGTCGATCGCTGGATCGAGCTTGGGGGGTGAACGCCGGCTCGGCATGCACCCCCCTGGGATCGTCCCGTCGGAATCTCGGGCCTGAGCTCGGGTTGGAGGCAGTGTCCAACCCCGCTACAACCCCGCCCCGGGCGGCGCCTACTCCGATCCGGTAGGGGCCTCCGCTTCGGGATCGGCGGCCGGCTCCCGGCCACCCTCGGACTCCTCGACCAGCTTGCCGAAATACTGGGGCAACTCGACGCCGGCGATGTCGCGCATGAGGTGCATCGCCGGGGGCAGGGAGCCGGCGAGCCCGCGCAGGAAGCTCGAGGTGGCCGAGCCGCCCTCGCCTCCTCCCTGACCGCCGTCCCAGACGACGATCTTGTCGAACTTGATGTTCGCGATCGCCTTGGCCGCGGTGGCCGAGATCTCTTCGATGTGCTCGAGCATGAGCATCTTGAAGGCCTCGTCGGCACCGCCGCAGGCAGCGACGATCTCGCGCAGTCCCTGCCCCTTGCGGGCCAGGATTTCGAACTGACCCTTCGCCTCGGCTTCGAGCTTGGCGAAGATCGCTGCGGCTTCACCCTCGGCTTCGATACGTGCCTTCTCGGCCTCGGCCTCGGCTGCCACGATCGTCTGGGCCTTTTGGGCCTTGGCGGCGGCTTCGAGCTCGGCGCGCTTCTCGGCTTCGATCTTCGCGGCCTGGGCTTCGGCCGCCTTGGCTTCGGCCAGGTACTGGGCTTGGCGCACCGCGGCCTCCGCTTCACGCCGACGGGTTTCGCCGCGCTGGAAGGCCTCGGCCTCCTGCACCTTGAGGTCGGCGTTGGCCTGGGCCATGCGTGCCTTGGCCTCGTTCTCGCCGACGACCGCCTTGGCGTTGGCATCGGCCACCCGAATGCGCATCTCCCTTTCGGAGTTGCGCACCTCGGACTCCTGGTCGAACTGGGCCTTCTTCTCGCCGACGACCTTCTCCTTCTCGAGGGCGGCGAGCTGGATGGCCCGCTCGCGCTCGGCGGCCTTGGTGCCGATGTCGCGGATCTTCTCCCGTTCGGCTACCTGAATCGCGCGCTCCTTCTCGGCCTCGGCCACGCCGATCGAACCGTGGCGCTCCTGCTCGGCCACGTCGATTGCCGCCTGTTGGATCGCTTCCGAGGCCGCCTTGCGTCCGATGGCCTCGATGTAGCCCGAGTCGTCGGTGATGTCCTTGATGTTGACGTTGATCAGGACCAGGCCGATCTTGGCCAACTCGGGTTCGAGGCTCTGCTGAATGCTGGCCAGGAATTTATCCCGATCGCGGTTGATCTCCTGGATGGCCATCGAGGCGATCACCTGACGGAGCTGGCCGAAGATGATGTCTTCGGCCTGCTTGGAGATCTCCGCCGTCGTCAATCCGAGCAGGCGGATGGCAGCGTTCTGCATCGTGTCGCCCTCGGTGCCGATGGCGACGGTGAAGACACTCGGGACGTTGACGCGGATGTTCTCCGACGAGAGGGCACCCTCCAGGGGGATCTCGATCTGCAGCGGATCCAGCGAGAGGTAGTCGTAGTTCTGGATCAGCGGGATGATGAAGGCGCTACCGCCGTGCAGGCAGCGCGAACTCTGTCCTGCACCGGTCTTGCCGTAGATGACCAGGATGCGGTTGGAGGGGCAGCGCTTGTACCTCCGCGCGAGCAGGAGGAAAAAGCCGAACGCCACCAGGACGAAGGCCAGCGCAATGATGATCCAGTACGTGTTGAAAGACGCCTCAGCGGCGAGCGTCGTTACGGGAAGCAGGTGCGTCATGGTGGTCGTCCGGGCGTTAGAGCGCCTCGACTTCAAAGATGTTGGGGGATGTTTGGCGCAGCACGCGGACCTGGGCTCCCGTCGGGATCTCCGGACCGCTCGTGGTGGCTTCGAACTCTTGTGTGCGTCCCTGGATCGAGACGGTGATCTTGCCGCGGCCCTGGTTCTCCCCGGGGATACGCAGGTAGACCCGCGCGTTCTGGCCGACCGCATTGGCGGGGTCGACGTTGCCCTCCGAACCGAGGCGCGCGAAGGTGGCCATGACCCAGGCGACGAGCAGCATCGAAGTCAGGCCCATGCCCAGGGCAACCGTGACCGTGAAGGCCCCGCTCCAGCCCTCGTCCAGGCCGAGCAGGCCGGTCAGACCGAAGAAGGTCAGGAAGGCGGCCATGGAGCGGATCGAGAGGAACCCCAGCCCATCCCCATGGTCCCCATCGACATCGGTATCCCCGTCGACATCCCCTCCCATCAGCATCAGGAGCATCTGCAGACCCAGGATCAGGCCGCCGACGGCGGCGCAGGCCATGTAGGTCGTCCGGGCCTGGACGCCTTCGAGCCAGTGGACCGGGTCGGTGAGTTCGAGCAAGAGGGTGGGGGAGATCATCGGGGGAGGCGTTTGGGGCATCGGCGAGGCCGCGAACGCCGCCCACTCTACTCCTCCATGCGGCGGCCATTCAAAAAGGCTCTCCCCCCCGGCCCAACGTGCCTGCCCCCCCTCTCCAAGGGGCCGCGGGGATCCGCTAGCTCCCCAGCTTTTCGATGGCTCGGCGCAGGATGGGCCGATAGCGGCCGTTCAAGCCGAAATGTCCGCCGTCGAACTCGGCGTGCTCACAGGGGACCCCAAGCTCCCCCAGGCGTCGCACGAGCAGCCGCAGGCCGTACTGCAGGTTGAACTCGTCGCTGCGACCCGCTTCGAGGTAGAGCCAGTCCAGGGCGCGCAGGGCCTGGGTGTGCCGCTCGCAGGCCTGGAGCGGGTCGAAGGCCAGCCAACGCTGCCAGACCTCCTCCCGCCGCTCACCGGTCTCGAGATCGAAGGGCAGCTCACCCCCTGAGTAGCAGGCCGCCATCGCCACCACGTTCAAGAGGGCATGGCTCCCGTCGTCGAGTTCAGGGCGTTCTCGGAAGGCGGTCAGGAAAGCCTCGACGCTGCCTCCGTAGCGTCCCAGGAGCGTGAGGGCCTTCAGAAACTCCGTGGCGTAGACGTATTCGAAGTGGCAGTCCCCGGCGATCGAGGCGCAGGCGCGAAAGAGCCCCGGTCGGCGCATCGCCAGGTGCAAAGCCCCAAAACCTCCCGAACTCTTGCCGACGATCACCCGTCGCCCGTCGCTGGGGTAGTGCTGGTCCACCCAGGGCACCAGCTCATCGGCGAGGTAGTCCTCGTAGCGCCCGGTCGCAGGGCTGTTGACGTACTGGGAGCCGCCCAGGGAGGTCCAGGCGTCGGGCAAGACGAGCAGGTGAGGGGGGTGTTCCCCCGCCGCGATGGCCCGGTCGATCTCGACCACCACCCCCGGCCTCCAGGGGTGGGTGTCGAGCAGGGAGTGGGGCCGGCCGGTGAAGCCGACCAGGAGGAAGACCACCGGGTGATCGCCGGGGACGGGGGGCACGTAGACCGGCACCTCGCGTCGCACCGGGTCTCCCAGGGCGTTGCCCTCGAGCACCCGGCTGTCGAAGGGACGCATCTCCACACGCCCGTGGAAACTGGCCGGGTCGCGCAGCCATCGATCGCTCATGGCGCGGAGCCTAGCACTGCGCGGCGGCGGCGCGGTAGCCCGGCACGATGCGTTCTTCCAGGATGCGCACCCGCTCCCGATAGGGATAGAAGGCCGACTTCATGGCATTGACCGTCACCCGCTCGAGATCGGCCAGGTCGAGACCGAAGGTCTCCACCGCCACGGCGAACTCGTGGGTCATCGTCGTGCGACTCATCAAGCGGTTGTCGGTGTTCAGCGTGACTCGGTAGCCCTCGCGCAGGAAGTAGGGGAAGGGGTGCTCCTCCAGGGTGGGAACCGCCCCGGTGTGGACGTTCGAGGAGAGGCAGGCCTCGATCGGGATGCGGTGGTCCAGGACGTAGCGTGCCAGACCGCCCACCTGGATCACCTTGCCGTCGTAGACGACGATGTCCTCGAACAGGCGCGTTCCGTGGCCGATGCGGTGGGCGCCGCAGTACTGCAAGGCCTGCCAGATGCTCTCGGGTCCGAAGCTCTCCCCGGCGTGGATCGTGATCGAGCCGTTGCGGCGTTTGATCAGTTGGAAGGCCTCCAGGTGGTGCTTGGCGGGATGGCCCTCCTCCTCACCGGCCAGGTCGAAGCCGACCACGCCCCGCCCGAACCAGGTGCTGGCCAGCTCCGCCAGCTTGAGGGAGAGTTTCTTGGACTGGTTGCGCATGGCGCAGACGATCAAGCCGTACTCGATACCCAGCTCCTCCCGCGCGCGCTCGCACCCCCGGCGGACCGCGGCCATGACCGCGTCGAGTCCCAGTTCTCCCTGGGTGTGAAAGTGGGGGGCGAACCGCAGTTCGGCATAGACCACGCCTTCGGCGGCCAGGTCTTCCAGGGCTTCGAAGGCGACGCGCTCCAGGGCATCCGCGCTCTGCAGGACGGCGATCGTGTGCGAAAAACCCTCCAGATACTCGGGCAGGCTGCCCCGGGCCGCTCCCCGGTGGAACCACTCCGCCAGGGCCTCCGGATCCCGTTCCGGGAGGGGGTGTCCCGCCGCCGCGGCCAGTTCGAGCACGGTTGCTGGACGCAGGCCCCCATCCAGGTGTTCGTGCAGCAAGACCTTGGGCAGGCTTCGCAGGGTGGATTCATCGAGCTCGATCGGGGTCATGATTTCTTTTTCGTCCGGAAGGCGGGCAGGGATGAGTAGGCCGCCCTTGTCCGCCTCTCACCCCCCCGTATTCTCTTCGGCATTCTCTTCGGCCCAGAGGCCGACCGTCCCCGAGGAATCCCCGTGACCCAGCCGCTCCGCGTCCGTATCGCTCCCAGCCCCACCGGCAGTATCCACCTGGGGCTGGCCCGCACCGCCCTCTTCAACTGGGCCCAGGCCCGCGGTCGCGGCGGCACCTTCGTGCTCCGCATCGAGGACACCGATCGCTCGCGCTCGACCGCCGAGTCGGAGACGGCCATTCTCGAAGGGCTGCGCTGGTTGGGGATCGATTGGGATGAGGGCCCCGACGTCGGTGGGCCCTATGCTCCCTATCGCCAGAGTGAACGCATCGAGCGCCACCTGGAGGTTGCGCGGCAGCTCGTGGAGAGGGGAGATGCCTACCGCTGTTTCTGCGACGCCGATCGGTTGCGTGAGCTGCGTGCCGCCCAGGAGGCGCGCAAGGAGACGCCCCGTTACGACGGACACTGCCGAACGCTAGATCCCGCCGAGGCGGCGCGCCGCGCGCAGGCGGGAGAGCCCCACACCCTGCGCTTCCGCGTACCCGCCGGGGAGACCACCTTCGACGACCTGGTGCGCGGCAAGGTCACCTTCGCCAACGCCGAGGTGGACGACTGGGTCATGCTGCGCCAGGACGGTTCACCGACCTACAACTTCGTCGTGGTCTGCGATGACGCCCAGATGCGCATCAGCCACGTCCTGCGGGGCGAGGAGCACCTGGTCAACACCCCCAAGCAGCTTCTGCTCTACCAGGCTCTCGAACTCCCGTCGCCGCGCTTCGCCCACCTGCCGCTCCTCTTGGGTCCCAACCGAAAGAAGCTCAGCAAGCGGGACGGCAGCGTCTCCCTGGAGGACTACCGTGCCCAGGGCTACCCCCGGGACGCCGTGGTCAACTTCCTCTGCCTGCAGGGCTGGGCGCTCGATGGTGAGACCGAGATCTTTTCCCGCGAGGAGTTCACCCGCGCCTTCGACGTGCGGGACGTCTCCAAGGGTGGCTCGGTCTTCGACTTCGACAAGTTGGCCTGGCTGGCCGGCGAGTACCTGCGCGCTGAGAGCGACGCGGAACTCGCCGAGCATTGTGTTCCCTTCGTCGTCGCCGCCGGGCTCGCGGACGAGGAGGAACTGGCCCGGCGCCGGGAATGGTTCGAGCGCGTCGTCGCCCAGGAGAGGGAGCGCATTCGTCTCTACTCCGAGCTTCCCGCCCGCATCGCCTTCTATTTCGCCCCCGACGATTCCGTGGTCTACGACCCCAAGGCGGAAAAGGGAGCGCGCAAGCGGGAGGGGGCCGTTCAGACTCTCGAAGCCTATCGCGAGTGGTTGGCCGGCCAGGATCTGACCGAGCCCGAGGCCCTGGGGGAGCGGACCCGCGCCTGGCTCGCGGAGCGAGGGCTGAAGCTGCCGGCCCTCTTTCAGCCCCTGCGCTGTGCCCTGACGGGCCTGCCGGGGGGACCGGACCTCTTCCAGGTCATGGCGCTGCTCGGCCCCGAGGCGGTCGATGCCCGGCTGGCGGCGGGGATCGAGCGGCTGGGGGAGTGAGCCGGCGCCGTGGGGGGGGTCAAGCCCACCTCCGATCGGGTCGATGGAGAGGAGGATGGAACCCACCTCCACCCCCTCCGCCGCGGATGCGGAGCGAGGAGCGCATCTCGCCTGCGCCCCGGTGCGCGAGTGGGTGCGTCTGTTCGTCGCCGGTGGTGGGGGCGCGGGGGATGCCGCCCCGCGGCGGCACCTCTCGGAGTGCGACGCCTGCGCCGCCTTCTATCGCGAGGCGGTGCGCGCCGCTGCCTGCATCGGCAGGGAGCGCCGGTTGGAGCGGGAGGCGGCGGCGAAGGCCCTGCGTCATCGCCGCTTGCGGCGCTTCGCCTTTGGTGCGCGCAGCACTCGGACCGGCCGCCTGGCCCGGCTGCGCACCCTGATCTATCCCGCCCTTTTCTGCGTTCTGGCCTTCAGCTTGGCGAACCCTGTGCGCTTCGAGCCGTTGGCCCGCCTCGAGATCCTCGGGGGTCCGGTCCACGCATCCGAGGCGGCTCTCGCTTCGGCGCCCCCCACCGGGGAGGCTACCCTGGCCTTGGGCGAGCTTTGCGCAACGGGAAATGGGGGCCGGGCTCGCATCCACATCGGCGCCTCGAACCTCGAACTCTTGGGGCACACCGCCGTTCTTCTCGAGAGCTGCCGGAGGCCCCGCGTGCGCTTGGTCGCGGGCAGCGTCATCGCCGAGGGATCCTGGCAGGTGACCAGCGCCGCCGGAGTGGTGCGCATCGAGCAGGGTCGGGCGCGAGTCAGCCTCGAGGGCGGCGAGCTTGCCTGTGAGAGCCTGGGCGGCGTCGTGACTCGCATCGACGCCCGCGGCAGGGAGGTGCTCTCGCACTGAGGTTCGAAGAGGTCGACCGGGAGTGCAGCGTAACACCGGGGTGTAGGAAGAGGGGCCGACCGGGTGAACCGATCGACCCCTCGCGGAGACGCGGCACACCGAGCGAGGTGGAGTCCTTGGGACTCGTTTCCGATCCG
Organism: Planctomycetota bacterium; assembly: GCA_027083445.1. Classification (GTDB taxonomy): domain Bacteria; phylum Planctomycetota; class UBA1135; order UBA1135; genus JALWOP01. The sequence continues at coordinate 14,141 of JALWOP010000297.1, forward strand.
GAGATGCCGCTGCCTGACTGCCGGGACTCTCCTCTAGCTCCCTGGCACCCCGCAGCGGCGGCCTCACTCGATGGGTCACGTTTCCAATCGGGCGCAAACGCTGCCGGCTCAGAGCAGCGCAATCACCCGGTGACGGACGCGCTCACCCGCGTCCGTGTTTTCGACGGCGACGAAGATCGTGTCGTCACCGGCCACCGTGCCGAGCAGGCCCGGGATTCGTTCCGCTTCGAGGGCACGCGCGATCGCACTGGCGGCCCCAGGTTCGGCGTAGACCACGACCATGTTGGCACCCGCCGGCGCGGTTCCCCGGAGCAGGCTGGCGAGGTTCTCCAGGGGGGTGATGCGCTCGCTCTCGAGCAGGGTGTAGAGCCCGTCGCGCTTGACCGCCCGCAGGGCGCGCAGATCCCGGGAGAGCACCGGCTGGGTCGTGCGGATCCCCCGCGCCAGTAGCGTGCGTAAGAGCTCCTCCTGGCTGCGGCAGCGCTTCTCCCTCAGGACCGCCCGCAGGGCCTCTCTCCGCTCTCCCGTCAGGGTCATGGCCCGAGAATAACTATTCGTCAAAGCGGCACGCAAGCGAATAATCATGCAATCGCCTCCCGCTACCCTCTGGCATGCACCTGCCCCCCCGCCGCTTCAGCGCCCCCCGTCTGGCCCTCTTCCGGGGGGTGGAGCGGCTCTGCCGGCTCCTGGGGGGACGCCGGGCCTACCGCCGGCTCTTCCTCGACCGGCTCCGGGTACGGGAGGAGCTCCTGGCGGTCCCGGGGCTGCCCGAGGGGCTATCGGGGTTGACCCTGGCCCAGGTCTCGGACCTGCACGCCGGGCCCTACCTCGGGGCGGGGGACCTGGGGGGGCTGGTGGCGATCCTCGAGGAGCGCGCTCCCGACCTGGTCGCCCTGACCGGGGACTACTGCGTTCACGCGGTCGACGAGGCCTTCGGCGTCCTCGATGAGCTCTGTGCCTACCGGCCTCCCCTCGGTATCTTCGCCGTCTTCGGCAACCACGACTACAAGGATCGGCGGGAGGGGGAACTCGAGGCGCGCTTCGCCGCGCGGGGAGCCACGGTCCTGCGCAACCGGGGTGAGCGCATCCCCGCCGGTGGCGCGGTGCTGGCGATCACCGGCATCGAAGACCTCGAGGAGGGACGCCTCGTCGATCCCGCGGCGGCCCGCGCCGAGCTACGGGAGGGGGATGTCGAGATCCTGCTCTCCCACAATCCAAGTGGTGCACCCGCCCTGGCGCGGCCGGGCTGCGTGGCGATCCTCTCCGGCCACAGCCACGGCGGCCAGGTCGACCTGCCCTTTCTGCGCCGGTTCGGTCCACCCCATCCGGGGCTGCGCATCCCCTTGGGGTCGACGACCCTCTTCGTCAGCCGCGGAGTCGGGGTGCTCGGCATTCCCCTGCGGCTGCGCGCCCCGGCGGAGGTCCTCTTTCTGCGTCTGGTGCCTGCGGACTGCTAGGATCGAAGGCGCATGCACGGTTCCCTCGCCCTGGCCCGGGGTGTCGTCTACGTCGGACGCTGCGCCCAGCGGGCATGGGTCGTTCCCTACGACCTGGACGGCCACCCCCTGGAAGGGGGGCTATCCTTCTGCGATGAGGTGGGGGGGCGCAGCAGCGCCGCCGGCTTGGCGGTCGACGACGACCACCGTATCTGGGTAGCCGACAGTGAAGCGGGACGTCTGCGCAGCTTCACCCTCTTCGGTCGGCCCCTGGCCGATGTGGGCGACAGCGATCACGGCGCAGGGGGGCAGAGCAGGCGCAAGGAGCTCGACGAACGCGGCCGGATCGGTCGGCCGGTCGATGTCGCCGTCAGCGGATCGGACGACGAACTCGAGCTCGTCGTCGCTTCGGGGGGGCGCCGCCGCCACGCCCTGCAGATTCTGCACCCCGCCAGCGGCCGATCCCTCTCCCTGCGCCCTCCGGCGGGGCCGCGGGGATTCTTCCAGGGGCTCCGTGGGGTCGCCTACCGGGCCGGGCGCATCTACGCCTCGGAAACCGCGGCGGGTCGGGTGCACGTCTACCAGGGAGGCGAACTGCACTGGAGCCTGAGACTCCCCGCCGCGGGGAACGCACGCTTCCGGCCCACGGCGGTCGCTCCCCTGGAGGACGGCAGCCTGGTCGTCACCAGTAGCGACGAGGGATCGGGAGCCCTCTTGCACTGCGACGGGGGCGGGCGGCTCCGGCGCGTCCTGGCCGAGGGGGGCAGCGCAGCGGGACAGGTCGATGAGCCCCTCGACGTGGTGGTCGACGAACAGGCCCCCGGCGGAGCGAGGGCCGTGGTCATCGATCAGGCGGGTTGTCGCGTGCAGGTCTTCACTTTGGAAGGACGTTGCTTTGGTGCCTTCCCCAAGCTCTCCGCAGGTTAGACGAACGGCCCCTTGCCGCGCGGTCGAGCCCGGTCTTGAATGGCTCGCGGATGCGTTACTGGATCCTGGCCCTCTTCCTGCTGGCCGGTTCGCTCGCCGTCGTGTTCTTGCTCGGGGGAGACACCGTTCCCCCCGCACGCTCCGAGGTGCTTGCCGCTCACTCACCCGCTCCCCCCTCAGGTGGAGGGGAGGCGGCGCCCCTCGATGCACCTCTCCCCAGCGCGCTCGTCGGGCAGGTGGTTGCAAGCGGGAGTGGGAGGGGGATCGAGGGCGCGCGCCTGCGCCTTTACCCAAGGTCCAGCGGCGCGGATGGAGCGCCCGGCGCGCCACTCGAGTGCACCAGCGACGGGGAGGGGGGCTTTCGCTTCGACGCCCGGGGGGTGGCGGGGGACGTCGTCGTCGAAGCG
>JALWOP010000298.1 GCA_027083445.1 Planctomycetota bacterium
GTGCGGGGGCCAGGCGGCGAAGGGTCGGGCGGACACGCAGGGCGACATAGGCCGCCTCGACAGTGACCCCCAGGGCGATGGCGCTCGCGCCGACCAGGGCACCGTCCCATCTCAGGTGGTAACCCAGGGCCAGGGCACCCAGGACGGAAAGCAGGCGCACCCCGGTCCCCTCGGTGATCGCACGACCCTCTTCGAAGCGAATCAGAACCCCCTGTTGGAAACGCCGGTAGGCGATGGCCCAGGTCCAGGGGGTCATGACGAGCAGGGGCAGGCGCGCTGCCTCGGCCACCGCAGGTGGGGTGTCGAAGAGGCTCAGGGTGACCCAGTCGTAGAGGGGGGAGAGGGCGATCGAGAGGTGCAGGAGCGAGAGGGATGCCCCCGCCGCGAGCATGAATCGGCGCACCCGTCGGTAGCGCACCACGTCCCCGCAGAGGGCAGTCGAGGCGGCGAGCAACATGATGATCGGTGCCTCGACGATCAGGGCCAGGGGGAAGACGACCGAACCCCAGGCAGCGAGCTGGATCTTCTGATCCCCGAGCCGCGCGACCGTAGCGGCAACCGCCGGCTGCTCCAGGGCCATGAAGAGCCAGGAGAGGGCCAGGGGGAACCACAGGCGGATGACGCGCAGTCGATCGATGGGGGCGGCGCTCAAGCGGGGGAGTCTACCGGCCAGGGCTGCCCCTCCCTCAGGGCCTCGCTTCCTCCGTCCCGTCGGCGCGACAAAGTCGCGTAAAGAGGTCCGGCACGGGAGTTGGTTTCAAGCCCCCGTGCCGGTCGAGTCCGGTGGTTTCGGCCGGACTGCGGGCCCTATCGGTCCGGGACGATGCGTGCCTTGAGAGGCTCCACTCCGGACTCGCTTTGCAGCTCCAAGGCCCCACTCATCGGCCGCCGCCCACCTCATCACCTCCCGAGTCGCCCTCCCCGGGGTCGCCCTCCCCGGAGGGGGAGGGGGTCGACTCCCCGGAGCCGTCCTCCGCGTCACCGGTGGTCTGCCCCTCCTCGACCTGGGGGGGAGGGGCTGCGCCGTCCCCCTCGCCGG
>JALWOP010000299.1 GCA_027083445.1 Planctomycetota bacterium
GGGGGCGGCGGTGGGGGGGTCGGGGGCGCTTAGAATGGCCGTTCCAACCGCTGCCCGGCCGACGGGTGCGAGGGCCTCGGCCCAGGTCTCGTCGATGCCGCCGATCGGGAAGAGGGGCCGGGTCGAGCCCGCGCTCGCGACCCAGGCCCGTTCGGGTCCCACTCCTCGGCGGTAGCCCTTGGTCTGGGTGGGGGCGATCGGTCCGAACCCCAGGTAGTCCACCGGCAGCTCCTCGGCGCGCACGACCGCCTCGATTTCGTGGGTCGAAAGTCCGATCAAGGGGCCGGGGCCCAGGAGATCGCGGGCCTTCTCGGGGGGCATGTCGTGCTCTCCCAGGTGCACCCCGGCGACCCCCTCATCCCAGAGCGCCAGGGCCACATCCACCCGATCGTCGACCAGTACCAGGGGAGCCGAGGGATTCGAGGGGCTGTCCCAGAGCGATACGATCCGCTCGAGGGCGAGGCGCGCCAGCGCGTAGGTTTCGCGGGCGGGAGCGGGTGCGGAGGCCTCACCGATCGGTTTGGGGCGGATCTGGATGGCGTCGACCTCGGGTGCCAAGAGCTCGATCAGGGAGGCGGGGTCGCGCTCGGTCGAGGCGGGGGTCAGAAGCAGCATGAGGCGCGTGCGTGCAAGGCGCGTGCGCAACTCGGCGGGGTCGTGCATGGTGCGAGCCTAGCAAGGGGCCCGCCTCCCGGTGCCTTGGATCGGGATACCGGGCGGACACGCCCGAATCCGCGCACTCCCGTAGACTGCAATTCAGAGTTTCCTCCTCCCCTGGCCCACCTCCCATGATCCTCCTCCGCCCGGCCCTCCTGGTGGCCGTCCTCGCGACCCCCGCCCTTTCCCAGCAGTTCGTCGATCTCCCCGGCATCTTTCCCGGCGCTTCCCGTTGGAGCGAGGGGGTCGAGATGGTCGACGTCGACCACGATGGCGACCTGGACGTGATCTTCGCCGAGGGTGACGGTTTTTCTTCCGCGGGCACCAAGAGGCCGAACCGTCTCTACATCAACCAGTGGGTCGAGACCGGCAGTCTCTCCTTCACCGATGAGAGCGCGGCGCGTCTGGGCGGTTCCTCCAACGCCAAGGGGGTCACCACGGCGGACGTGAACGGGGACGGATGGGTCGACATCCTCTTCGCCAACGCCTTCAACACCGATCCGCCCTTTCTCTACATCAACCAGGGTGCCTCCGCACCGGGCTTTTTCACCTTGGAGAGTGCGGCTCGCGGCCTCACGACCGCCTACTCTTCGGCTGGGGCGCAGTTCGGCGATGTGGATGACGATGGGGACCTCGACCTGGTGCTCTGTGATTCCGGAGTGAGTTTTCTGGGGGGCAGTGGTGCCAGCCCCGTGCTCTACAAGAACGACGGCAGCGGTCACTTCACCCTCGACGCGGCCTTTGTCTTTCCCCCCAAGAAGGCCCATATGGACGTGCAGTTCGAGGACATCGATCTCGACTGGGATCTGGATTGTCTCGTCTTCTGCCGGGCGAACAATGGAGCGCAGGACCACTACCTCCTGCTCGGGGACGGGACGGGTGCTTTCAGCGATGCTTCGAATCTGATCCCCTCGACGTCGGGCAATGTCTACGAAGCGGAGGTGGGGGACCTGGACGGGGACATGGACCACGACCTGTTCTTCGTCAGCCTCTCGAGCTTCGACGAGGGGGCCATGCGCAACGAGATGGTGGAGACGGGGATGCTCAACTACATCGCCGAGCCTCCCATCAACTCCGGTACCGATGACAACGAGATCGCTCTCTTCGACTGGGACAACGACGGGGACTACGACGTGATCGTCGGTTCCCTGGGGCCGAACGAGCGTGCCTACCGCAACAACGGGGGGCTCAGCTTCAAATACAACGCCAACCGTATCCAGAAGATCGCCGACTCGACCCTCGACCTGGCGCTGGGGGACGTGGACGGCGACGGTGCCTATGACTTGGTGACGGCCCAGGGTGAGTCGGGGGGCTTCACCAACCGCCTCTATCGGAACACCGGAGCTCCCGACGACGTGCCGCCCGTGGTGGTGGCCCTCGATCTGCCTAGCGCCCTTCAGCCGGCGACGATCTTGCACGCACGAGTGCGTGACCAGGTGCGCGACGATGGGGTCGACTACGTGACCGGTGCAGGCTTTGCCGCCGAGCCGAGCGCCACGACCCAGGTCATCACTTTCCAGGGGGGAGTCTTCTCTCCAGCGGCGCTGAGCGTCTTGCCGGGCCAGCGGGTCGAGTGGCGCAACCTGGATGCAACATCCGAGACGGTGACGAGTATCAGCCCCCCCTACGACTACGATTTCACCTTGCCGCCGGGTGGCAGCGTCGAGCGTACCTTCGTCGCGGGGGGGATCTATTCCTACCAGTCCACTGCGAGTGGTGCGACGGGATCGGTCGTCGTCGGTGCCGGGTGGCTGAACGCGAAGAGCACCCGTCTGGGGGGAGAGGTCCACCGTCTCGAGTTCACCCCAACGGGCACCGAGGCGAGTCTGGCGGTGGAACTCCTTTTCGTGGACGGGGTAGGGAACACCACCCTGGTCGACGGCCTTTTGATCGCGGGAGGTTTGGGTACGAGCTTCTGCGAACCGGCGGCGGCCAACTCGACCGGTTCCCCGGGCCAGCTCTTGGCGAGCGGTAGCGACCAGGTGGCGGACAACGACTTCACCTTGACGGCTACCTCCCTGCCCCAAAACCAGTTTGGTTACTTCGTCGCTTCCCAGGGTCAGACGGCGCCGGTTACGCCCCCCGGGTCCCAGGGCAACCTCTGCCTCGGAGGCGGCTCCCCGATCCTGCGCTTCACCGCCCAGGTCGGTAACTCGGGAGCCGCGGGGACCTTCAGCGCGACCCTCGACCTCGCGAACTTCCCCCCTCCCTATGGCGGGGCGGTCCTTCCCGGCCAGACCTGGAGTTTCGAGGGCTGGTACCGCGACCACAATCCCACGGCCACCTCGAACTTCACCCAGGGCGTGGCGGTGCTCTTCCTTTGAGCCTTCTTCCCCTGTCTAGGGCAGATGCGGGAGCACTCGAACGGCTTAGACCCAGTGTCCCGTACCGCATGGGAAGGGGTCGCGCACGGACCCTTCAACCGATCTCTTCGCGATCGATGAGGGGCCGATGAGGGGCCAACGACATCGAAGGGGCTTCCAGCATGCGGGCCTTCGTTCCCTGCGTCCATTCTTTGGAAGGTCCCAAGATGGCAGGGACGAGAGTGGGCCTGCCCTCCAGCGCGGCAACGGGATACAGTCGGTCGATCTGACGCTCTCATGCGATGAAGGTCGACCGCAGGATGGTGTTCTTGCTTTGGGAAGCCCATTCCGGGTCCATTCCCGGTGCGCTGGTCCTGGTCGCAAGGAACGGCGGAATGAGAAGGATGGTCACGACCGACCATCCTTCCTGGGCCTACACTTGCGCCTCGATCAGTAACCAATGGGCCGTAACCGAAGGGAGCGGACACCTGCCAGCATCTGGACAGGGTCTTGAAACGGATCGGGCACGTTGCAGATCGCGTAAGGCCGTGGCGGGCAGAACTGGAGCAGCAACGCACGGGAGCGGCGGTCGGGCTCCGGCTAATCCGGCAGCACCCGAGCGGCGGCACGCGCTTTGGGTGTCCAGTTTCGATCGTCGTCGAGCATGCGCCGGCAGCGTTCGAAGAGATCCAGTTCCTCTGAATCCTGCGCTTTTGCGAGCGCGATGCAGCGGTCCATGGCCCGCAGGGCTTCCGCTCGCTCCCCAAGGCGCCAGTGAGCAAAGGCCAGGGTGTCCCAGACGTAGGGTTCTTCACTCAGGATCGAGGCAGCCGCACTTGCAGCCTCTCTGGCGAGTTCGAGTCCTTCCTGAGCAGCCTCTGCGTCTACGTCGATCGCATACCAGGCAAAGGAATTCAACGCTTCCCCGCACGAGGCACTGGTCCAAGGCAACGGGTCGCTATGGAAGGTATCGAGAGCCGCTTCGATCACATGGGGGTCCCGAGAGCCAGCATCGAGTATGACATCGAGGGCCTCTTCCAGCTTCTCTTCGCTGCTCGCATTCTCGAAAACACTTGTGCAGGCGTTGCGGAACGCTACGCGTAGGGACTCGTTGTCGTCGGCCTGCCACGACTCCGCATCCTCGTCCATGTACTCTGCGTTGATCGCAACGATCGCTGAATGCAGGACGCGTTCGTCCGGACACCGCAGCAAGCGCTCGATTGCGGCTCGGGCCCGGGAACTGGTTGGATGGTCCGTGCGGGATTCGCCCGCGAGAATCCACGCCGCTTCCCGCCCCACAACCTCGGAGAGATCATAGGCAAGGGACTCCAACTCTGCGATGGATTGGTCGGATACCCCTGCGAAAGAAGACAATGCCTCCAGCTTCCGAAAGACTCCGCTTTCTCTGTTGTTGGAGAAAAAAGCGCATCTCCTGCACCTAATGTGGGTGGATCACGGCACGGGAGGTGAGAGTGTGATGCCTCCACAGCAGAGGAAGAGCATGGCCGCGAGGGCTCGCCAGCTGTGAAACCCGTAGGCCCTGCGCGCGAT
>JALWOP010000300.1 GCA_027083445.1 Planctomycetota bacterium
CCTCCTCATGCGCTCACTCCCCCAGGGCCGCCTCGGCCTGCTTCAGCAAAGCTGCCACGGTCGGATCGGACCTCGCGGCCGAGGCTTCGGCCAGGGGACGGGCACTCTCGAGCAGTTGGCGGGCCCAGGCACGCTGTCCCATGTTGGCGGCCACGATCGAGAGGGTCAGAAGGTTGCCGACCGAGCCCGATCCGCGTTCGCGCAAGCGCTGGAGGGTGGCTCGATCCGGGAAGGCGACCAGGGAGCCGGCGATGGGGTCCAGCCCGACGCACAGATCGAGGATGCGACCGGCCAACTCGTAGTCGTCGGCGACCTCCTCGGGAATGATGGCGTTCGCTGCGGCGGCGACCATCTTCTCCGCGAAGCCCCGCACGGCCTCGGGGGTGAGCGTGTCCGCGCGGGCCTCTCCCCCCACCTCCCGGGCGCGCAGCTCGAGGTCGAGGGCGGCGCGTTCGCGGCCGGATGCGCGCAGGAGGGTTGCCCGACGCTCGAGCAGCTCTGCGTGCTCCAGGGAGTTTCCGTAGAGACGCCCCGCCAGGGCCAGGGCCTCGTCCCACAGGCTGTCGCTCTCCCGCCGGGCCTCCTCGTCGCCGCCGCCCAGCTCCTCCGCGAGGCCGACGAGTCCCGCCAGATAGCGCACCCCCTGCAGGCTGGGCTGCCTGCGGTAGATCGCCAGGCCCCGGCGCAGGTACTCCTCGGCTTCGCCGATCGTGCCCAGTCCCGGCAGGCGGCGCAGGGAGAGGCCCAGGGCGAGGAATTGATCCGCCGCGATCACCGTGTCGGGGAAGGCCGCTCCGAGCTCCCGCACGGCGTTGCGGCGTGCCCCCGCGGCCCGGTGGGAATCACCCGCGGCATCGTACATCTCCGCCAGATCGCCGAGCAGGCGACCGATGCGTCCGTGCTGGTCGGGGGAGGAGAGGCGCAGCTCCGAGAGGGAGAGCTCCAGGGACTTCGCCGCCCCCTCGAACTCCCCCCGGCGGCGTAGGAGCTCGGCGCGGTCCGCATGCACCGTCGCCAGGAGCGCCAAGGGCCTCGGCTCGAGTGCCTCTCCCAGTTCGATGGCGGCCTCGAGGTGTGTACCGGCCTCCTCGAGGACGCCCCGGTCGAGCAAGAGACGGCCGAGCTGGGCGTGGGCGAAGGCCATGTTGGCCCCCCCCTTGCCGCGTTCCCAAAGGTCGAGCGCGCGCCGCAGGTGCCCCTCGGCCCGTTCCAGCCGTCCCAGGTTCTCGAGGTGTTGCGCCGAGAGGGTCAGGGCGACGGCAACCGCGGCGTGATCGTCCCCGAACAGCTCTCCCGCCCGAGCCGCGAAGGCATCGGCGTCGAGCTCCTGCAACTCATGGTCGATGAGCTGCTGCAGGAAGGCCAGGCGCGCTTCCGCCCGGTCGCGCTCGTGGCGGGACTGAACCAGGCCCCAAGCGGCAAAGGCCACGCCGAGGAGGAGGGCCAAGAGCACGGCCGAGCCGGCCAAGACCGAGACCTGGTGACGGCGCACGAACTTGCGCAGTACGTAGAGCCGACTGGGGGGACCGGCCAGTACCGGGATGTGATCCAGGTGCCGGCGCAGGTCCGCCGCCAGGGCGTCCGGCGTGGTGTAGCGCCGCCCGCGCTCCTTCTCGAGCGCCTTGAGACAGATCCAGTCCAAATCCCCGCGCAGGTGGGCCGCGAGCGAGTTCGGGGTCAGCCCGCGCCGGGCGGCCAGATCCGGAGCGGTGGCCAGGGCGCGCGTCGATGGAGGGGGGGGGTCCTCCTCCGCCAGGACGCGCTGCACCTCTGCCAGCCCCGCTTTCCAGAGCCTCTCCGCGTCGAAGGGGGTGCTGCCGGTGCAGAGCTCATAGAGCAGCACACCCAAGCTGTAGACGTCGGTGCGGGTGTCGAGGTCCGCGCCGGAGAGCTGCGCCTGCTCGGGGCTCATGTAGGCTGGGGTTCCGAGGAGCTGCCCCTGATCGGTATGCAGGCTCACGCCTCCCAGCCGGCCGCGAGTGGCCTTCGCGACTCCGAAATCGATCACCTTGGGGACCGCTCGGCCGTCCTGGCGGCAGACGAGGACGTTGCTGGGCTTGAGATCCCGGTGCACGAGCCCCTTTTGGTGGGCGTGCTGCACCGCGTGGCAGACCTGGATGAATAGTTCGAGGCGCTCGGGAAGCGTCAAGCGCTCGCGGTCGCAGAAGCGATGGATCGCCTCTCCGTGGACGAGCTCCATCACGAAGTAGGGGCGGCCCGAGTCGGTGGCCCCGGCGTCGAAGACCCGCGCAATGTTCTCGTGATCGGTCCGGGCCAGGGCCTGTCGCTCCGCCTCGAAGCGCGCGATCACCTGGCGGGTATCCATACCCAGCTTGATGATCTTCAGGGCGACTTCGCGGCGGATGGGTTCCTCCTGTTCGGCCCGGTAGACCACTCCGAAGCCCCCCTCACCCAGCTTCTCCCGCAGGATGAAGGGGCCGATGTGATCGCCGATCTGTTCGGCCACCAGGGCGGTGCGCCCGTCGGGGGTCGGCACGGCGGACTCCCCCAGAAAGTCCCGGGAGGCAGCGTGGGCCTCGAGCAGGCTCTCGACGCGCCGCAGGAGTCCGCTGTCGCCGCCGCAGGCGCTCTCGAGGTAGCGCGTACGCTCCTCGGGGGTAGCGCATGCGAGGGCGGCACTGAAGATAGCCTCGACATCCCTCATGGCTCTTCGATGGCGCGGCGGGGCATGCCTACCCCGGGTCGCTCGTCTCGCCTCCCGAGACTTCGTGATAGAGGAAGGCCCGCGCATAGGCCCACCAGCGGTCGGCCGTCGCCTTGCTGATGTCGAGCACGCGTGCCGCCTCGGGGATCGAGAGCCCGGTGAAGTAGCGCAGCTCGACCAGCTTGGCCTTGCGCTCGTCCTCGGCGGCCAACTTGCCGAGGGCCTCGTCCAGGGCGAGCAGGTCGATGGCCTCTCCGCCGGCCGGTCCCTCGACATCGAGTTCGTCCAGGGCCTGGTGGCGGTGGGCGCCCCCGTGCTTGAGCCGCATGCGGCGCCGGGCGCGCTCGACCAGGATACGGCGCATCGCCTCCGCCGCGGCGGCGAAGAAGTGCCGGCGATTCTCCCAGCTCGCCCCCTTGGAACCCGCCAACCGCAGCCAGGCCTCGTGCACCAGCGCTGTCGGCTGGAGGGTGAGGTCGACCCGCTCTCGGGAGAGCTTGGCCGCTGCCAGGCGTCGCAGCTCCCCATAGACGGCCTGGATCAGCTCGTCGGTGCTGGTCGGGTCGCCCGCATCGAGGGCGGAGAGGAGGCGGGTCACTTCATCCATGGGGAGACTCCGACTCTACGACATTCCCGCAGGGATATTCGACGCGTGGGACCCGCGCCGCCGGGATCGCGGGGTGCATCCGCCGGGGGAAGGGAGGATCCCCGGGCGGCGCTCGAGCTTGGATCCCGGGGTGGCAGGACCTGCTGACGATCCAGTCCGCCGGGTCGATGCACCAGCCCCGATGCACTAGCGGAGTAGGATGGGTCCCGTGCAGCCGCCGCCCCCCGGAACGCGCGAACGCTGGGCCTTCGACCTGATTCATACCTGCTCCCTGGCCCGGAAGCTCGACCCCCCGCCGCCCCCCGCGCTCTGGGAAGTGGGAGGGGGGCCGCGCCGCATCACCCGCCCCGGTCGGCCGGCCGAGCTCTGCGTCGTGCCGCGCGCTCCACGGCTCCCCCGCCTTGGGGCCCTCGGGCAGGGCTCCGCCCGCGTGCGTTGGCTGGCGACCCTGCACCACCATGAGCTGCAAGCCGCGGAGCTGTTCGCCTGGGCTCTGCTCGCCTTTCCCCGTGCTCCCCGAAGCTTCCGCAGCGGGCTCTTGGCCCTGGCGCGGGAGGAGCTCGAACACGCGCGGCTCTATCGGGCTCATCTTCTGGCGCACGGCGCGGAACTGGTCGACTATCCCGTGCGCGACTGGTTTTGGGAGCGAGTGCCACAGTGCCGGAACCCGGCCGCTTTCGTCTCCCTGATGGGGCTCGGTCTCGAGGGGGGCAACTTGGACCATGGGGAACGTCTGGCGGAGGCCTTCGAACGGGGCGGGGACCTGGCCGGCGCAGCGGTCTGTCGGCGCATCGCGCACGAAGAAGAGGCCCACGTGCGCTTCGCCGTGCGCTGGCTCCGGCGTTTCGCGGGTCGCGTCGATTTCGACGACTGGCGCGGGAGGCTGCCGAGCCCCCTCTCCCCGACCCTCTTCACCGGCCGTCCCCTCGCGCGGCGGGCGCGAGCTCGGGCCGGGCTCGATGAGGCTTTTCTCGCTCGCTTGGAGGCGTGGTGCGCCGGCTCTGGTACCTGAACCTCGACGCGGAGGAGGAGCTCGCTGCCGGACCGGGGTGGCAGCCCCGCCCGGCTCTTCGGCGGGCCTTGGAGGGCCCCTGCCGGCAGGCCGCGGCACGGCTACTCGCTCCGGGTGACCTGCTGCTTCGCCCCGCGCTACACGCCGGTGGCCCCTTCGTCGA
>JALWOP010000301.1 GCA_027083445.1 Planctomycetota bacterium
CCAGGAGCTTCCCCTCGTGGAAGTCGAGGGCCATTCCGTATTCGTCCCCTCCCCAGTTGTTCAGCTTGGCATTGGATGCGTGCAATTCCTGGGTCAGCACCCAGTTCCCCGGCGGACTCCCCTGGCGTTCGAAGATGAAGACCGAGCCCACACGATACTCCATGTTACCGATCGGAACCGGCTCGCCCACCGCGATCACGTCGTCGTCCACCGCCAGGCCCAAACCGAAGTTGTCCTGATCGTGGGGCGTCGGGTCGAAGAGGGCGGCTGTCTGTTTCCACTTTCCGTTCACCTTCTCGAACACGAAGACCATATCCGCGCCAAAGGTGTGAGGCCCCCAGCCATCCGCCGCTGCTCCGAGAACCGCCACGTCACCGTGCAGGGCAATGGTGTTGGAAGCCGCAGCCCAAGACCACCGATTCCAGTGGGGCACCAGCTTCTGCTCCAAGACCAGTTCCCGTCCCTCCCTGCGATAGATGTAGGCCGCCCCCTGGCCGTCGTCATCTCCCCGGGCGCTGATCAAGACACGGTCCCCATCGATCGCGATGCGCTCGCCGAAGATGTAATTGCGCACGCCGTGGGGTGGCAAGAGTTTCTGGTGTTCCACCCACTCTCCTTGATCCTCCAGAAGGAGACGTACGGATCCCTCTCGGGCCAAGTGGCTGCTATCCCAGGGTGCCCCTACCACGGCGAAGCCTTCTCCCCAGTCGAGGCCATATCCGAAGATGTCACTGTAGTGGGGATCCTTGGGCTGCAGGTTTTCGCTGGGCTTCCACCCATCCACGGTCCGCTCAAATCCAAAGACCGCCCCTTCACTGCGAAACAGGCCAGCGTCATTCCACTCCCCCAGCCACGCCTGACCATCGGTGGCCGCTATGGCCGCGGCCAGGTATTCCTGGAACTGGATGTCATCCGCCGTCGGAGGTACCACCAGCTTGGCCGTCTCGGTGATCTGAGCCTCGCCCAGTCCACCCAGGAGACACAGGACCGCCCACCAACGCAGGGTCTGCCTTCCCA
>JALWOP010000302.1 GCA_027083445.1 Planctomycetota bacterium
GGGGAGAGCGCCAGATCGGGCGCGGGCCAAGCCTAGCCCATCGCCGCCGGGCCGGGCAGCGCGGAGGGATGGCTCCCAGCTGCGGCGGGTTTTCAGTTCGAGCGCTCGCTGCGGGTCATGAGCGCCGGCAGGCGTTCGGGGCGGCTCGTCTCCGCATAGCTCTCCTGGCCGCGATCGACGTAGGCGCGGGCCCCGACCTCGCTCGGGGGGAGGGGCAGTCCCGTGCGTGCGAGGAGCTCGGCGTCGCCTTCCGGATCGAGGGTCTGCACGATGCGTCCCTCGATGTAGGGGCCGAGGGCCGCCAGGCGTAGGTCCCGGGTGCGCTCCGCGTCGCGCGGGCCGACGATGGTGACGTGCAGCGGCGGGTGCAGCAGGAGGTTCACCGCCCGGCCGTAGCCGGCGACATGGTGGCCGAAGCGGCGGTAGTCTTCGAGGAAGGCGCTCAAGGTCGCCCGCGCCCGATCGATCAGGTCCCTGTCGTGGGTCATGTGGCCCAGGCGCAGCAGTGCTTCGGCCATGACGGAGTTGTCGAGGATCGAGCTCTCCCGTTCGCGCAGGCCTCCCCGGGCCCGGGGGTCGAAGCGCGTGTCGTAGAAGCTGCCGTCCTGTGCCCCCAGGTGTTCGATCGTGAGTTCGGCCAGGCGCAGGGCCGGTTCGAGCAGCCGGTTGTCGCCGGTGTATTGCAGGGCTTCGATCAGGGCCCGCAGGACCGCTGCCTGGTCGGTGAGCATGCCCGGCAGGTTGTAGGTCCCGTCCCAGTAGTGGTACATCCCGACGCGGGGGTCCCACAGGTTCTCCATCAGGAAGGAGAGGGTGCTCCCGGCCCGTTCCGCCAGGTCCTCACGCTCGAAGACGACCGCCGCCTTGAAGAGGGCGACCACGGCATCCGCGTTGTAGTTGGTGAAGAGGGTCGGGTCGATCGGCGGTGCGCCGTGGCCGGCGCGCGCCTCGCGCGTGGGGAGGTGGGCGTAGGTGGGATCCGCATCCTGGCTGCTGGCGAAGGCACCGGTCTTCGGGTCGAGCAGGGTCTCCTGCATCCAGTCCAAGACACCCTCGGCCGTTTGGCGGAAGGAGGCTTCGCCCAGGGCCTGGAAGGCCTCGACGTAGGCGAGCAAGCGCTTGGCATTGCTCGAGAGCATCTTCTCGTGGTGGGGGACGCTCCAATCGGGTTGGGTGGCGTAGCGGTAGAAGCCCCCTTCGACCCGATCGTAGATCTGGCCCTCCTGCATGCGTCGCAGGGTGCGGCGGACACAGGCCAGGGTTTGGGGGTCACCGGTTTGCGACCAGCGTGCGAGCAGGAAGTGCAGGGCCTCGGGGTGGGGGAACTTGTGTCGTGCTCCCCATCCGCCATGAACCGGATCGGCGGTCTCGAGCAGGGTGCGTTGGACCGACTCGATCAGCTCCTCGTCGAGGGCCGCCCTGCGGCGACCGATGACCGGTCCATGGGGTTCGGCCGAGGGGGCCCGGCGGGGGTCTTCCTGGGGCTCGGCCTCGGCGTCCGGGAAGTTGCGCAGGCGCTTGGCGAGCTCGGTCGCCTCCAGGTAGTTCCAGCTCGCTAGCACCTCTCCCTCGGTATCGAGGATGGCCAGGGTCGGCCAGCCCCCGCGGCGGTAGCGGGAGTCGATGTCGGGACGGCGATCCTTGTCGACGCGGATGGGAACGAAGCGCTCGTCGACGAGTGCGGCGACCTGGGGATCGGCGAGCACCTGCTCTTCGAGTTCCCGGCACCAGCGACACCAGGAGGCCCGTAGGAAGAGCAGGATGGGGCATCCTCGCTCCCGGGCGTGTTCGAAGGCGGCGTCGTTCCAATCGTGCCAGGACATGGGGGCGGTCGGTCCCCTCCTTATCGGTCGGATCCTACCTCGACTGCGAGGGCATTCTGCCCCTTTCGCTGCTGCGGCCCTGGAGCCGCCGCATGGGAGGGTCACTCCGCTGCCCGGGCGCCGGGCAGCGGGAGCTGTGGCAGTTCGACGCTCTTCCAGTCGAGCAGGGGACACTCCCCATAGAGGGTGTCCAGGCCGTAGTACTCACGCGCCTCGCTCTGGAGGATGTGGACGACCACGTCGACATAGTCGAGCAGCACCCACCAGCCCAGTTCGAGTCCCTCGGCGCGGGCGTGGAGTTCACCCGCGGCCTTCAGGCGCACGTGCAGCTCGTTGTAGATCGCCTTGACCTGGGGCCGGGAGGCTGCGGTCACGATGACGAAGTAGTCCGCGACCTTGAGCTGCTCATCCACGTCATAGACGCGGATGTCGGTGGCCTTTTTCAGATCGGCGAGGTGGGCTGCCGCCGCTGCGAGTTGGCGTGATTCGATGACGTCCTCCGCTCAGACGAACCAGGGCAGGAAGACTAGGGCGACGACGGTCATCAGCTTGATCAGGATGTTGAGCGAGGGGCCGGAGGTGTCCTTGAAGGGGTCGCCCACGGTGTCGCCCACGACCGCGGCCTTGTGGGCCTCGGAGCCCTTGCCGCCTTCGTTGCCGTCCTCGATGTATTTCTTGGCGTTGTCCCAGGCGCCACCGGCGTTAGCCATGAAGATGGCCATCATCACCCCCGTGACCAGGGAGCCGGCCAGCATGCCACCCAGGGCGGAGACGCCGATGAACTTGCCCACCACCAGGGGGGCGGCGACAGCCATCGCACCGGGGACGAGCATCTGCTTGAGGGATCCGGCGGTCGAGATCTCGACGCAGCGCGCCGCGTCCGGTTTGGCGGTGCCCTCGAGGATGCCGGGGATCTCACGGAACTGGCGCCGGATCTCTTCGACCATTTCGAAGGCGGCCTTGCCGACCGCCCGCATGGTCATGGCGCTGAAGAGGAAGGGCAAGAGGCCTCCGATCAGGAGTCCGATCATCACCTTCGAGTCGGTCAGTTCCAGGCTGACCCCATGGGCCTTGGAGGTGAAGGCGCTGAAGAGGGCCAGGGCGGTCAGGGCCGCCGATCCGATGGCGAAGCCCTTGCCGATGGCGGCGGTGGTGTTGCCGACCGCGTCGAGGGCATCGGTGCGTTCGCGAACTTCGGCCGGGAGTTCGGCCATCTCGGCCATGCCGCCGGCGTTGTCGGCAACCGGTCCATAGGCGTCGACTCCCAGGGAGATGCCCAGGGTCGAGAGCATGCCGACGGCGGAGATCGCCACGCCGTAGACGCCGGCCAGGTCGAAGGAGACCCAGATCGCGGCGCAGATCAGAAGGACCGGCAGGGCCACCGACTCCATACCCGTCGCCAGGCCGTGGATGATGCAGGTCGCCGGTCCGGTGGCCGACTGTTTGGCGATGTACTGGGCGGGTTTGGCCTCTTTCGCGGTGTAGTACTCGGTCACCTTGCCGATGGCGACTCCGGCAACGAGGCCGGCGACGACTGCCCAGAAGAGGTCCATGCCACCCACGCTTTGATCGGCGCCGATGGTGAAGCCGGTGAAGTCGAAGACCTGGGTCGTCAGTAGCCAGGTGACGGCGATGACCAGGATCGAGGCGACCACCAATCCGCGGAAGAGGGCCGAGTGCAGGCTGTGTTCGTCCTTGGCGGCGACGAAGAAGGTTCCGATGACCGAGGCGAGGATGCCCATACCCGAGACGGCCAGGGGCAGGACGGCGAGGGCCAGGCCGAGTTTGGCGTTGGAGCCGGCGAGGACGACGCCCAGGGTCATGGCGGCGATGATCGAACCGACGTAGGACTCGAAGAGGTCGGCGCCCATGCCGGCCACGTCGCCCACGTTGTCGCCGACGTTGTCGGCGATGGTGCCGGGGTTGCGCGGGTCATCCTCGGGGATGCCCGCCTCGACCTTGCCCACCAGGTCGGCGCCGACGTCGGCGGCCTTGGTGAAGATGCCGCCGCCCACGCGGGCGAAGAGAGCGATCGAGGAGGCGCCGAAGCTGAATCCGAGGACCTGGGAGAGGACCGTTTCGGTCAGGGGACCGCTGCCCTTGTAGACGAAGGTGAAGATGGAGATGCCGAGCAGTCCCAGGCCGACGACGCACATGCCCATGACCACGCCCGAGCTGAAGGAGACCTTGAGCGCCTCCCCCAGGCTTTTCGATGCCGCCTGGGTCGTGCGCACGGCGGAGCGGGTCGCGGTGTGCATGCCGAAGTAGCCCGCCAGTGCCGACGCCAGGGCGCCGCAGACGAAGGCGACCGCGGTCTTGACCCCGAGGCCGTCGGCGTGGGAGGTGCCGATGGCCGCGGCGACGATGACGACGAAGATGGAGAGCCAGCGGTACTCCGCCCGCAGGAAGGCGGCGGCGCCCTCTTGAATCAGGCGCGAGATCTCCTGCATCTTCTCCGAGCCCGTGTCCTCACGCATGATCGCGGAGTACTTCACGAAGGCGAAGACGAGGGCGGCGGCGGCGCAGCCGGCCCCGATATACAAGAAGGTGATCGGGTCCATGGGATGGGCATCCCCGGGCAGGCGACCGGGGCAGGGGGGAGCG
>JALWOP010000303.1 GCA_027083445.1 Planctomycetota bacterium
TGTAGATGTACATCTTCGAGTCACCGGTCAGGGAGATCCAGAAGCCGCCTCCCTCCCCATCGGGTGAGGCGAGGTCGGTCGGATCCTCGAAGGCTTCGTTGTCGACGACCGTGCAGTTGCCCCAGGCCCCACCGAGAATGGTGTTGGAGACGTGCACGGCCCCGCCGTTGTGGGCGTGGTTCTCGCGCATCTCGCACGAGTAGAACAGAGGCCCAAAGGGGCCGTCCGTGCTGTCGCGCAGGGCGACCGCCCCACCGAACTGTGCACGGTTGCCGGCGAAGAGGGTGCTGTAGACGCGCATCAGGCCCGGTCGCTCGACGCTGAGACCGCCGCCGTAGAGCAAGCTGACCGAGTTCCTGCGCACGACGCAGAACTTCATGTCCAGGTCGGCCTGGTAGGCGTAGATCCCACCGCCGCTTTGAGTGGCGAAGTTCTCACGCACGCGGACCTGGTCGAGCAGCACGCCTGTGATCAGGCCCGAGCTGCCGTCCATCAGGATCCCGCCTCCGTTGGGATTGCTCGTCGCGTCGGCGTAGCCCGAGCGAATCGTGAAGCCGTCGATACGGATGTCGGTCGAGCCCGGGGGGATCGTGACGACATGGTGGCAGTCCCCGGGAGAGCTACCTGGGGTGCTGTCGATGTCGCCGGAGAGAATGGTCCCGATCGGAGGGTCGGGACGCTGGCTGGGACTGATTTCATTTCCGACGAAGCCCCCGTAAAGGTGGACCTTGGAGATCATGGTGAAGGTGTCAGTCTGCAGGGTCCCGGGGAAGTAGGTTCCCTTGCGCACCCAGATCTGATCGAACTGGCCGGCGGAGCTGAGCGCGGTCTGCAGATTGTTGAACGGCGAGGCCCAACTGCCGCCATTCCCGCCTGCCGGAGCCGAAGCATCCACATACCAGACCGCGGCGCTAGCCGAGGTCGCCGTAGCCATCACGAGCGCCCCGCACCAGGCGAGAAGGCGACTTCTCCGAGTCGCGTCATCTGCAAGGAGCCGAGTCGCACGACTCCTC
>JALWOP010000304.1 GCA_027083445.1 Planctomycetota bacterium
CCCTCTTCCCCCGCTCCCGCCACCTCCCCCGCCACGGGGATGCAGGTGCGCAAGCGCAACGGGGACCTGGAACCGGTCGATCTGAACAAGATCGTGCGCGCCGTGGGCCGCTGCTGCGAGGGGATCGCCGAGGTCGACCCGATGCGCATCGCCACGCGCACGATCAGCGGCCTCTACGACGGGGCGACCACCGCGGAACTCGACCGGCTCTCGATTCAGACCGCCGCCTCCCTGATCTCCGAGGAACCCGCCCACTCCCAGGTCGCCGCCCGGCTCCTGGCGACCTACATCAGCAAGGAGGTGCGCAATCAGGAGATCCACTCCTTCTCCCAGTCGATCCAAGCCGGCTACGAGGCCGGTCTCATCCACGAGAAGACCTACGAGTTCGTCAAGGCCAACCGGCGCAAGCTCAACGACACGATCGAGCCCGAGCGCAACCACCTCTTCGGCTACTTCGGGCTGCGCACGATCTACGATCGCTATCTGCTCAAGAATCCCCAGAGCCGGCAGGTGATCGAGACGCCCCAGTACTTCTTCATGCGCGTCGCCTGCGGACTGGCCGAGACCCCGGGAGAGGCGCGGGACTTCTACCGGCTGATCTCCTCCCTGCGCTACCTGCCCAGCTCGCCGACCCTCTTCAACTCGGGGACACGCCACACGCAGATGTCCTCCTGCTACCTCCTGGATTCACCGGAGGACAGCCTGGACGGGATCTACGATCGCTACAAGGATGTGGCCCGCCTCTCCAAGTTCGCCGGGGGCATCGGCCTGGCCTTCAGCCGCGTACGCGCCCGGGGTGCCCTCATCCGGGGGACCAACGGCACATCCAACGGGATCGTGCCCTTCCTCAAGACCCTCGACAGCTCCGTAGCGGCGGTCAACCAGGGGGGACGCCGCAAGGGCGCGGCCTGCGTCTATCTGGAGACCTGGCACGCCGACATCGAGGAGTTCCTGGAGCTGCGCGACAATACCGGCGACGAGGCGCGCCGGACCCACAACCTGAACCTGGCCAACTGGGTACCCGACCTCTTCATGCGCCGGGTCGAAGCGGACGAGACATGGTCTCTGTTCGACCCCAGCACCGTCCCCGAGCTGGTCGATGCCTGGGGCGAACGCTTCGAGACCCTCTACACCCGGGCCGAAGCCGAAGGACGCTTCGTGCGCCAGCTCCCCGCCCGGGAGCTCTACGCGCGCATGATGCGCACCCTGGCCCAGACCGGCAACGGCTGGATGACCTTCAAGGACACCTCCAACCGTACCTGCAACCAGGCGCGGGAAGAGGAGAACGTCGTCCACCTCTCCAACCTCTGCACCGAGATCCTCGAGATCACCAGCGGCGAGGAAACCGCGGTCTGCAACCTCGGCTCGATCAACCTGGGCAGCCTGGTCGCCCTCGACTCCGAAGGGCAAGGGGCCTTCGACTTCGACCAGCTCGGCGAGGTCGTGCGCACGGCCGTGCGCTACCTCGACCGGGTGATCGACATCAACTACTACCCCACCGAAGAGGCGGCCGGCTCGAACCGGCGCTGGCGTCCCATCGGGCTGGGGACCATGGGACTGGCGGACGCCTTCTTCCAATTGCGCCTGCCCTTCGATTCCCCCGACGCCCTGGAACTCTCCGCCCGCATCCAGGAGACGATCTACCTCCACGCCCTGCGCGCCTCCTGCGACCTGGCCGCGGCCAAGGGCCCCCACGCCGCCTTCGACCGCACCTGGGCCGCCCAGGGCAAGCTGCAATTCGACCTCTGGGGCGTGCAGCCGACCCTGACCGAGGAGTGGGCCGAGCTGAAGTCCCGCATCGGCGAGCACGGCCTGCGCAACTCCCTGGTGGTGGCGATCGCCCCCACGGCGACCATCGCCTCGATCGCCGGCTGCTACGAGTGCATCGAACCCCAGGTCTCCAACCTCTTCAAACGCGAGACCCTCTCGGGCGACTTCCTGCAGGTGAATCGCTACCTGGTCGAGGACCTGAAGCGTCTGGGACTTTGGACGGCACAGGTACGCGACACGATCAAGCGCGATGACGGTTCGGTCGCCGGCGTCGAAGGGCTCCCCGAAGAGCACAAGCGCCTCTACCGCACCGCCTGGGAGCTTCCGCAAAAAGCACTCATCGACCTCGCCGCCGCACGTGGGCCCTACATCGACCAGAGCCAATCCCTGAACCTCTTCATGGCCTCGCCCACCATCGGCAAGCTCTCCTCGATGTATCGCTACGCGTGGCAGTCGGGACTCAAGACGACCTACTACCTGCGCTCGCGCCCAGCCACGCGCATCCGCCAGACGACCACCAGCGACTCGGCCGCCGTGGCCTGTTCGCTGGAGAACCCCGAAACCTGCGAGGCCTGCCAATGAGCCTCATTCCTGGAAGCCTCGCCGCCCCTGTTCCGTGTAGCCGGGGCTCGTGGGCCACCTGCACGCCGACCGCACTTCACCGCAACCCCGCCAACGCGCGCCGATGATCCTCGACCCCGGCTACGACCTCACCCTCCGCCCGATGAAGTACCCGGTCTTCTACGACATGTACCGGGACGCCATCAAAAACACCTGGACGGTGGAGGAGGTCGATTTCTCGACCGACATCGTCGATCTCGAGAAACGGCTGCTTCCCGCGGAGAGACACCTGGTAAGCCGCCTGGTGGCCTTCTTCGCCACGGGCGACTCGATCGTGTCCAACAACCTGGTCCTGTCGCTCTACCAACACATCAACGCCCCCGAAGCGCGGATGTTCCTCTCCCGGCAGCTCTACGAAGAGGCCCTGCACGTCCAGTTCTACCTGACCCTTCTGGACACCTACATCCCCGACATCGCGGAGCGCGAGGAGGCCTTCGCGGCCATCCACAACATCCCCTCGATCGCCCGCAAGGGGGAATTCTGCTTCCGCTGGATCGACAGCGTGAACGACCTCGGTCCCTGCGACACGGACGAGAAGAAGCGCGCCTTCCTCTTGAACCTGATCTGCTTCGCGGCCTGCATCGAAGGACTCTTCTTCTTCGCCGCCTTCGCCTATGTCTACTTCCTGCGCTCCAAGGGGCTGCTCAACGGCCTGGCGTCGGGAACCAACTGGGTCTTCCGGGACGAGAGCGGCCACATGGCCTTCGCCTTCGAGGTCGTGCGCACGGCACGCGAGGAGTCCCCCGAGCTGTTCGACGATGAGATGGCCGGCCAGGTCACCCGCATGATCGAAGATGCGGTCCAGTGCGAGTTGCAGTTCGCCGAGGACCTGCTCGGTGGTGGCGTACCGGGACTCTCCCTGAAGGACATGCGCCAGTACCTCGAGTTCGTCGCCGACCAACGGCTGGCGAATCTCGATCTGCCCGCGCGCTACGGTGCGCGCAACCCCTTCGGCTTCATGGAGCTGCAGGACGTCCAGGAACTCTCCAACTTCTTCGAGCGCCGCGTCTCGGCCTATCAGGTCGCGGTGAGCGGAGAGGTCACTTTCGACGAGGCCTTCTAGGAACCGGATCCGTCCGCAAACGGGCCCGGGCCTGGGAGCAGATCAGGCCACCCGATCTCGTCGAACGGCGTGGAGGAGCGGCCGGCCCACCGGGGCCGGCCGCTTCCTTGGAACTCGACCTAGCAGCCCCGGCGCTTCGTACGGCGGGTGGGCTCGGCGGAGAGGGGATCCTCGGGCCAGGGATGGCGGGGATAGCGGCCACGCAACTCCCCTCGCACCTGGGCGTAGGTGTTCGCCCAGAAACTCGCCAGGTCGTCGGTCACCTGCTGGGGTCGCCCATTGGGGGCGAGCAGGTGCAGGAGCACCGGCACCCGGCCGCCGGCCACCGCGGGGGTCTCGGTCAAGCCGAAGAGCTCTTGGATCTTGACCGCCAGGATCGGCGCCCGGCCCGGGGCGTAATCGAGACGTAGATTCGAGCCGCTGGGAACCAGGATGCGCTCTGGAGCGAGCTCCTCGATCCGAGCGAGGAGCCTGGGGTCGATACCTCCTTGGAGGACGGCGAGCACACCCCGCCCACGCAGATCCGCGAAGGAGCGCGCGCCGCCGACCAGGTCGGGCAGGATCTCGGCGGGGTCGAGCGGGGGTAGGCCGAGTTCGGGAACCGCCTCCGCCAACCAGCGGTAGCGGGTCAACCAGGAGGCGATCTCCTCGCGCTCCAAGCCGAGGGCCCGCGTGGGATCTTCGCGGGCCGCGCGCAGGAGCAACTCCTCCGCCTGGATCGGATCGACGGCAGCCGGCTCGATCACCTCGACCGCCAACTCCCCCAGCCGCTTTTCCACTCGCCCCACCACCCGCTCACGCTCTGCATCGAAGCGGGCGCAGTGGACCTCGCGTAGCTCACCGAGCCACTCCTTCTCGACCGCCGAAGCGATACGGACGCGGGCATCCCGTCCACTGCCCTCCACATCGAGGGCCAGGAAAAGCGGCGCCTCCGTGACCCCGCTTTCCCGCCCCAGGACTACCC
>JALWOP010000305.1 GCA_027083445.1 Planctomycetota bacterium
CCTCACCCACGGTCGAGGGGTTTTCCGGGAAGGGGGCGCCCCCCCTCGACCCCGCGGCCCTCGCGCGGGCCGAGGCGCGTCTGCCCCACATCCCCGTTCTGCCCATCGGGGAACGGGACGCGGCCCTGATCCTCGAGCGGCTGGCGACGCGCCGTATCCGAGACGCCGACGGAAAGGTGAAGAGCGTCCGGCTCGGCCCCGGTCCCGTCTCGGTCTCCCTCTCGATCGACGCCCCCCGGGAGCGACGGGTGATCCACAACGTCATCGGGCGGCTCGTGGGCGAGCGGGACGAGTTCGTGCTGGCCGGCAACCACCGGGACAGTTGGGTGCGCGGTGCCAACGACGCGGGCAGCGGCACCGTCGCCCTCCTGCGCGCGGCCCAGCACCTGGGTCGACGCCGACAGGAGGGGTGGCGTCCCCCCTACACGATCGCCATCGCCTTCTGGGACGCCGAGGAGAGCGGCCTGATCGGCAGCACCGAGTGGGCCGAGGCCCACGCCGAGCTCCTGACGGAAAAGTGCATCGCCTATCTGAACGGCGATACCGTCGTCAGCGGCCTCGAGCTGCGGGTCAGCGGCAGCCCGGGGCTGGAGGGGGTCCTGGCCCGGGCCCTGGGCCAGGTCGCCCTCGCCCCCGGCCGCACCCTGCTCGAGCAGTGGCTCGCCACGGGCCGGGAGGGGCTGCCCCGTCTCGCCCTACCCGGCTCCGGCTCCGACTACACCGTCTTCCTGCACCACCTGGGCATCCCGGTGCTCGACCTTGGGTTCGCCGGCAACACCGGCGGCCAGTACCACACCGCCTTCGACGACTTCCCCATCGTCGAGCGCTACCTCGATCCGAGGTTCCAAGGCCACGAGCTCGCCGGCGAGCTCTTCGCGGCCCTCTTGGCGGAGCTGGCCACCCACGGGCCCGAGAGCTTCGATGACGCCTTCGCGGCCGCGGAGCTGGAGCGCCGGGTCCGGGGGGCGGCGGAGTGGCTCGGCCAGGAGCGCGCCGAGGAGCTGGCCGCCACCCTGGGCGGCCTATCCCGTTCGATCACCCTGGCCTGGAATCGCTGGGCCGGCGAGCAGGGGGTCAGCGCTTCGGGCGAGCTCGGCCCGTTCGGTACCTGGCCCGCCTTCCTCGATGCCCTCGAAGAGCCGCAGCAGGCCGAGGCCCTGGCGCAGCTCCAGGGCCACCGCCCGCCGCGCTTCTACGTGAGCCTCCAACGTCCCGAGGGGCTCGAAGGGAGGCCCTGGTTCAAGAACGAACTCTGGGCACCCGACCCCCAGAACGGCTACGGGACGCTCTTCCTGCCCCGCCTGCGCGCCGCGGCCGACGCGGGGGACGAGGCCGCCCTCGACGCCGCCCTGGGCAGGCTCCTCGCCCGTATCCGCGCCCTGCGCGAAGCCTGGGAGGGGTGGCGCTAGCCCCGGCGTGTAGACTCCGCGGCTCGTGTCGCTCCTCGTCCAGGTCTTCCGCCGCTACTTCCTGCGCCACAAGGGGGCGCTCTTCGCCGGTTTCCTCTGCATTCCCCTGGCCCAGGGCTTGGATGTATGGATCACCGTGCTCATCGGCGGCGCCCTGAACCGGGCGGCCGAGATCGAACCCGACGGGAGCTACCTGCCGCGGGTGGTCACCCTGCTCCTTCTGGCCGCCCTGGGGCACTCGATCTTTCGCTTCTTCCAGCGCTGGTTGATCGTCGTCGCCTCACGCCGGGTCGAGGTCGATCTGAAGGCGCGCCTCTTCGAGAAGCTCGTCTCCCTCGACTTCGCTTTCCACGACAGGAGCCGCTCGGGGGACGTGGTCAGCCGCGCCACCTCGGACGTGGAGAACCTGCGCATGTTCCTCGGCCCGGGATTGATGTACACGGCGGGGGCGGTGGTCATCGTGCCGATCAGCATGGTCCTGCTCCTACGCCAGAACGCCCCGCTCGCCGGCACGATGATCCTGCCGATGGTCGGCATGGGCGTGGCGATGAAACTGCTCTCCCCCCGGCTGCACCGCTTCTCGATGGCCGTGCAGGAGAGCCTGGCCGACATCAGCCACCGTGCCCAGGAAAACTTCAGCGGGATCCGCATCGTCCAGGGCTACCACCGCGAAGCGGAGGAGGCGGCGCGCTTCGAGATCTCCTCGCGGCAAAACCGAGCCAACCAGGTCGCCCTGGGGCACGCCCGCGGCCTGACCCACGCATCGGTCCACGGCGCCTTCGACGTCACCTTCCTCATCATCCTGCTCCTGGGGGGGCTGGCCGCCATCCACGCCCCCGAGCGCTTCCCCACCGGAAGCCTCTTCATCTTCATCGACCTGACCTTCAAGGTCTTCTGGCCCCTGATCGCCCTGGGCTGGATCGCCGGGATGTATCCCCGCGCCGTCGCCAGCGCCCAGCGCATCGATGAGTTGCTCGGCCGCGATCCCGCCATCGCCGATCCCGCCGCCCCGGTCTCCCTGCCCCACCCCGAGGGACGCATCACCTTCGAGGGGGTGGGCTTCACCTACCAGGACGCGCCGCGCCCCGCCCTGCGCGCCATCGACTTCGACCTGCCCCCCGGCGGGACCCTGGGCATCGTCGGCCCGACGGGCTCGGGCAAGACGACCCTGCTCTCCCTGGTCGGACGCCTCTACGAAGCCGATCAGGGAGTCGTCCGCCTCGACGGGGTCGACGTCCGACGCCTCTCCCTGGACACCCTGCGCGGATGCCTGGGCTACGTCCCCCAGGACTCCTTCCTCTTCTCCGCCCCCCTCGACGAAAACATCCGCTTCGGAGCGGACGGGGAACTCTCCGAGTCCCAGCTCACCGAGCTCGTCCAGCGTGCCGCCCTGACCGAGGAGGTGGCCACCTTCCCCGAGGGGATCCATACCCTGGTGGGCGAGCGCGGCGTGACCCTCTCGGGGGGACAGCGCCAACGGGTCTGCATCGCCCGCGCCCTGGCGCGCGATCCGCGCGTCCTGCTCCTCGACGATTGCCTCTCGGCGGTCGACACCGAGACCGAGAAGGCTCTGCTCGAGGAGTTGCGCCAGAGCGGGGCGCAGCGCACGGTCCTCGTCGCCGCCCACCGCCTCTCGACCGTCTCCGAAGCGGACGAGATCCTGGTCCTCTCCCCCACCGGCACCATCGCCGACCGCGGTCGCCACGCCGAACTGATCGCCCGCCCGGGCTGGTACCGCCGCACCTGGGAGCAACAGCAGCGCCTCGCCGGGCTGGAGTCTGGGGAGTGAAGGCCGCCCCGGGAAACGGCGCCGCGTGGAGCGACGAGGAGGTGGTGGCCACCAAGGCCTGGGACCACTCCCTCTTCAAACGTCTGCTCGGCTTCGCACGCCCCCACTGGCGTCTCTTCGCGGCCAGCTTCGCCGTGCTCTCCAGTCTGTTCGTCCTGGAGCTGGGGGGCACCTGGATCTGGCGCTTCGCCCTCGACGGTCCGGTACGTCGCGCCGCCCAGGGAGGGGCGGAGACGCAGGCCCTGGTGCGAGTGCTGCTCGGTTGGCTCGGACTCTACCTCGGCCTGCAGGTGGTGATCGTGCTCCTGCGTTACCGCGAAGTGGCCACCTTGACCCGCACGGGCCAGGCGGTCATTCACGACCTGCGCTGCGCGGTCTTCCGCCACATGCAGCGGCTCGACCTCACCTTCTTCGACTCCCAGCCGACCGGCGCCCTGGTCACGCGGGTAACGACCGATGTCGAGAATCTGAGCGAGATGTTCACCTCGGGGGTCGTCGTGCTCCTGTTCGACATCCTCAAGGTGACCGTCGTCCTGGCGGTGCTCTACGCCATCGACTGGCGCCTGGCTCTTTTGGTCACGGCGATGACCCCGATCCTGATCGGCATCTCGATCGCCTTCCGGGGAGGGGCGCGGCGTGCCCACCGCATCGTGCGCGCCCGTCTGGCGCGCCTCAACGGCTACCTGCAGGAGGTGCTCTCGGGGATCCGCGTCGTGCAGGTCTTCCGCCGCGAGCGGCGCGTCGCCGAGCGTTTCGGCGAGCACCTGGACGACTACTTCGCGGCCAACAAGCGCACGATCTTCCTCTTCGCCCTCTTCTATCCGTCGATGTCGATGGGCGTCTACCTGATCCAGGGCGCCGCCCTCTGGGTCGGAGTGACGGCCATCTCCGCCGGGGCCCTCTCCCACGGCCAGTTCCTGCAGTTCTGGCTCCTGCTCAACATGCTCGTCAGGCCGATCCGCGAGCTGGGTGAGCGCTACAACGTGCTGCAGTCGGCCTTCGCTTCGGCTGAACGTCTCTTTCAGGTACTGGACACCCGACCACGCATCGTCTCTCCCCCAAAGCCCGCCCACCTGCCCGGTCCCCCCCAGCGCCCCGGTCACGTGCGCTTCGAGGGGGTCTCCTTCGGCTACCTGCCGGGGGAACCGGTGGTCGAGGGAATCGATTTCGAGATCCCGCCCGGCAAGACGGTGGCCCTGGTCGGCGCGACCGGGGCG
>JALWOP010000306.1 GCA_027083445.1 Planctomycetota bacterium
CAGCGGATCAGCTCGCTGTTCCAGGGCAAGGAGTACGAGGTGGCCTCTCTGGACGTCCTCTCGCTGGTCAACCAGAGTGAGTGCTCGGCCTACGATTGCGAATTCGTGGCCCTCGCCAAGGGGCTGGGCGTCCGTCTGGTGACCATGGATCGCAAACTGGCCGCCTGTTTCCCCGAAACCGCGACGCTTCTGACCGACCTCAAGCCGTAGCCTCGGCGGTCCGAAGTGCCGCCGTCTCTTCAAAGCTTTGGCCGCTGCCCTCGAGCACGGCCTCGTTGCCCGTGTATTCCTGCCAGCGCCGCACGATCACGTCCACGTACCTGGGATCGAGTTCGATGAGGCGGGCGCGACGTCCCGACTTCTCGCAGGCGATCAGGGTCGAACCTGATCCGCCGAAGGGATCGAGCACGATGTCCCGCGACTTGGAGGAGTTGCGCACCGCACGCTCGACCAGCTCCACCGGCTTCATGGTGGGATGCAGGTCGTTCTTGGCCGGCTTGTTGAAGAACCAGACATCGCCCTGGTCGCGCGCACCGCACCAGTAGTGGTCGTTGCCCTCCCGCCAGCCGTAGAGGATGGGCTCGTACTGGCGCTGATAATCGGCCCGCCCCAGAGTGAAAGTGTTCTTGGCCCAGATGATGAAGGTGGACCAGCGGCCCCCGGCGGCACGAAAGGCCGCCTGCAAGGTATCCAGTTCCGAGGACGACATGGCGATGTAAACGGCGCCCTTCGTCACCTCGAGCAGATGGCTGCAGGCCGTCTGGAGAAAGGCGCCGAAGTCGTCGCCCAGATTGTCGTTCAGGATTGGCCGGTTCTTGCCGCGCAGCTTGTCCTTGGGGCTGTTGGCGTAGTTGACATTGTACGGGGGGTCGGTAAAGGCCATGTCGGCCAGCTCGTCGCCCAGCAACGCCCGGTAGTCGGAAGCGCGGATGGCGTCGCCGCACAGGACCTTGTGCTCGCCCAGCAACCACAGGTCGCCGGGACGGGAGACGACACGCTCCTCCGGCT